>CAYNGV010000021.1:0-6138 GCA_964397005.1 uncultured Sulfuritalea sp.
TCGCCACCGAGAAGCCGCCGCAGGCGAAGGCCGAGCCGATGACGACATCGACCACGACCCAGATGCCCCACGGGTAGCCGTCGTTGAGGCCGGTCACGGCGCCGAGTCCGAACAGGAAGCGCACCACGAGGATGGCCACCATCATCGCGATGAGTACGCCGCAGGTCAGCGTTACGGCGTTGACCAGGCTGCCGCCGACCGGTGCGGGCGCCGCGTGTTGATTATTGGCCATGATCAGCTCCCCTCCTTGCCGGACGACTCATCGTCGGTCTTGACGTTGCGTTTGGCGACCCAGGTCATCGCGCCCAGCACGGCGAACGGCATGATCAGGTTGCCGTACAGTGTGTGCTGGATGGTTTCCGACATGGCCGCCGCCGCATCCGGCGGCAGGTCGGGCATGCCGACCTTCTGGAAATTGACGCCAGAGAGCTTGAGCACCTGCGTGCCGCCGTACTCCTTCTCGCCATAGACGTGCTGCAGATACTTGCCGGCGGGCGTCTCGTAGGTCTGGTCCGGTTCGTCGCGCCAGCCGGCACGCTTCATTTCACCTTTGCCTTCCGGCTTGCCCTGCAGCATCTTCTCCTGCGCGTGGCGCAAACGACCGCGCGGGAAGCGATTGAGTTCGCCCGGCTTCATCGCCAGGCGGCGCTTGGCTTCGGCCAGCAAGTCCTCGGTGCGACCAAACAGCGTCGCGCCCGTCGGGCAAACCTCGGCGCACGCCGAGTAATGGCCGTCCTTGTGGCGGTGGCGGCACAGTTCGCACTTGCCGATGCGTCCCGTCGGCGAGTCGTACTGGTACTTCGGAATGCCGAAGGGACAAGCGGCAACGCAATAGCGGCAGCCGATGCACTTGTCCGGGTTGTAGCCGACCACGCCCGTCACCGGGTCCTTGGTCATCGCCGACACCGGACAGGCAGACACGCAGGACGGATCGCCGCAATGCATGCAGGACGTCTTCATGAATGCGTAGCCGTTCGTCTCCTGATCCTTCGCCTCCATGGTGCCGTTGCGATACATCTTGATCAGGTTGAAGGTGTAGCCGGAGGTATCCAGTGGCGTATCCCACAAATGATCCACCGTGGAGAACTCGGGAGGATTGTTGTTGGCCTCCTTGCAGGCCGCAACACAGGCCTTGCAGCCGACACAGAGCGTGGCGTCATATAGCAGCCCGAGCGCCTCGGGCGGCCGTGGCCGGGTTTCCCTGGCGAGCGCCGGTACAGCCGCGGCGCATGCTGTGGCCGCCGCCCCGCTCGCGAGGACACCCTTGAGAAAATCTCGCCGGGTGTTCATGATTACACCTCCGCCTTGTCGCCGGCAGCGGGTTTGCCACCTGCGCCAGCATCCTTCGCACGTTCTGCTTCCTCGGCCGCATGGGACAGGCCGAGATTGCGCGTCAGCATGATCGCCGCGCCAGCTGCCGCACCCGCTACTGCGGCCACCGCAGCGGCCGAGGCAAAGGAAGCGGCCTTGCCCTGCTCCTCGACGATGCGCGGATATTGCAGCGGCGGCGTCACGTTGAGCATCTTGGCGACCTGGTGGATCGGCTTCTGGAAGCCCACACCCTTTTCGGTGCAACCAATGCAGGGATGGCCGCAGCCGACCGGCCAGTTGTTCTCGCCGGCGTCGCCGAAGCCCAGCGTCGAGCAGTTGGCATAGGTTTCCGGCCCTTTGCAGCCCAGCTTGTACAGGCAGTAACCCTGGCGATGACCCGCATCGCCAAATTCCATGGCAAAGCGGCCGGCGTCGAAATGGGCGCGGCGTTCGCAGTTTTCATGGATCAGGCGGGAATACGCAAACTTGGGACGACCCAACTTGTCCACTTCGGGCAGCTTGCCGAAGGTCAGGAAATGCACCACGGTGGCAAGGAAATTGTAGGGGTTGGGCGGACAGCCGGGGATGGTCGGCACCACCTTGCCCAGAATCTCGGAGACGCCGGCGGAACCGGTCGGGCTGGAGTCGGCGCCGGAGATCGAGGGAATCGTCGAGGGCATGCCGCCCCACGAGGCACAGGAACCAATGGCGATTACCGCCGCCGCGTCCGCCGCACATTCCTTGACCATATCAATCGCGGTTTGACCGCCGATCTTGCAGTAGATGCCGTTGTTCTTGGTCGGGATGGCGCCTTCGACCACCAGCACGTACTTGCCCTTGTTCGCTTTCATGGCAGCCTTGCGAGCGGCTTCGGCCTGGTGGCCTGCGGCGGCCATGAGCGTCTCGTGGTAATCGAGGGAAATCACGTCGAGGATGAGCTTTTCCAGCGTCGGATGCTCGGCGCGCAGCAGCGACTCGGAACAGCCCGTACATTCCTGGAAGTGCAGCCAGATCACCGACGGCCGCTTGGCCGACTCGATCGCTTTCGCCACCGCCGCCTCGGCGCCGCTGGGCAAGCCCATGGTCACCGCCAGCGTGGCGCAGAACTGCAGGAATTCGCGCCGCGGCATTTCGAGACGTTGCTCGATGTCTTCCAGCGTCTTGCGGCTGGTATCAAAAATGTCGGTCATATTGCCCATGTCTGCTTTCCCCCTCCAAGAGCCAGGCCGCGTCCGGACCTGATACGAGTAGGGCTATCGCAAGACTTGAGCCAGCTTCAGGTGTTTTCAGCCTTTATCGTTAATTCAGTCACTTGTAAAGATTTGATTTCTATCTAAAGTATTTAAATCGATTACCTGGTATTCACATCGGTAACCACCCGGCCTGCGGGCTGCTGTCTGAAAGCGCGCCATAAAGCAAGGTCATAGGCGATCTTCAGGAAGCCGCAGGCTACCAACGGCGCAGCAAGCCAGCCGGCGGCGAACAACGCGCCGCCAAACGTCGGACTCAGCGCCGCGGCCAAACTGCGTGGCACTGCCGTAAAGCTCGCCGCGGCAGCCCGCTCGGGCGGCGTCACCACCGCCATGACATAGGCCGAACGCGTCGGCACATCCATCTGCGACAGCGCGGCGCGCAGCAACAGAAGGCCGAGGGCCAGGGGTAAACCGGGGGCAAAGGCCGCGAGAATCAGGAACAGGCTGGACGGAATGTGGGTGAACACCATGGTATTGAGCAGCCCGATGCGCCGCGCCACCCAGGGTGCCGCCAGTTGCGAGAGCGCCCCCAGCAGCCCGGACCAGAAAAAGAACACGCCAGCCAGCGTAAGCGAAAGACCGAAGCGCTCGAACAACCACAACGCAAGCAATGAGTTCACCACCAGTCCGCCGGCAAACGCATCGACCGAGAACAAGGCAGCGAGCTTGACCACGGTGCCACGCGAAGGCCCCAGCGGCGCGGGCGCGACAATCTGTTCCGCCTCCGGTCGCTGCGGCATCCGTGCGTACAGCAGCCAGATCAGGCCGCCAACGCCGCCATAGACCGCGAACATGCCGCGCAGTGCAGCCAAACGGTCGATTCCGGCGTCCGCCAGCGCATCCGGCACTCCGGCGGCAAGGGCGCCCAGCGCGGCGCAGAAGGCGCCCGTCAGGCTATAGCGCGCAAACAGCCGGGTGCGGGCATCGCCTTCCGCCGCGTGGGACAGGCGGGAATGTTCCAGCGGCAGAAACACGCTGACATCGCCCGAACTCGGATTCAGGGTACCGACGAAGGCCACCAGCAACAACGGCCAGAAGGCCGACAGACTGGCAAAGCCCAGCCCGGTGGCCGCCATCAAGAGCGCTGCGGCCAACAGCAGGAAACGCGGAGCCGCATGATGTCCCCAGGCGCCGAGCGCCAGCGTGGCGAGCGCCGAGCCGAGCAAGGTGGCCGTGCTCAGCAGGCCGACATGCCAGATGTCGTACCCCAGCACCAGCAGGTAGGCCGGCAGCAGCACCGCGACGTAACCGTCGACAAAGGCGCGAAGACCGCGCCCGATCAGCAGCAGGCGGACTTCCGTGGCCGCCGCGGCCGACTGGATCATTTCGTGCCGAACAGCCGGACGTTCTTCTTCAACGGCGTGTCGGCGCACCAGGCGTAGAGCGCGTCGTATATGACCATGCCATGCTTCAGCATCTCGTGGTCGTCGGCGAAATTGAGCGACAGTCCTTTCGAAATCGCCAGCAGGCCGAGGGACTCCTTCGCCAGTTGCGGCGCGCCGCAGTCGGCGGCACGCACGATTTGCGCCAGCTCGTCCAGCGCGGCATCTTTCAGCGCGTACTTGGCGATGAAGGCATCGAAGCTGCACTGGTCGCCGTGATGGCCAAGTTCGACGTTCGGCACATCGTAGGGAATCGCACCGGTCTCCTGTGCGACACGCATGACGTCGCTTCCCGGTACATAGAGAAATTCCGGCGTCTCGTCGATAAATCGGGCTACCAGCCAGGGACAGGCAATGCGGTCGATCTTCGGGCGTTCGCGGGTAATCCATTTCATCACGTTTCTCCTTAACGAATGAAGGACAGCGCCAAACCCAGAAGCGCGCAAACGCCAATCACTTTCATGATGTCGACCTTGTATTTCCACAGCGCGATGAAGGCGGCGATGGCGATGACCACCGGCAGCCACTCGAAGGGGCCGCCAAATGGCATGGCCTTGCTGCCCTTCGGCCAGAAGGTGTGCCAGGCGAAGAACACGGCGAGGTTCAGGATCACGCCGACCACGGCCGCAGTGATGGCGGTCAGCGGCGCGGTGAATTTGAGTTCGCCGCGCGTCGCCTCGACCATCGGGCCGCCGGCGATGATGAACCAGAAGCTCGGCAGGAAGGTAAAGAAGGTCGCCACCGCCGCGCCGGCCAATCCTGCGGCGATGGGGCTGCAGAGCACGGACTTGGTCAGGCCGCCCATGTAGCCGACCCAGGTGACGATCATGATCAGCGGACCGGGCGTGGTTTCGCCCAGGGCGAGGCCGTCCATCATCTGCGGGCCGGTGAGCCAGCCGAAGTGCTCGACCGCGCCCTGGTAGACGTAGGGCAGCACGGCGTAGGCGCCGCCGATGGTGAGGAAGGCCGCCTTGAGGAAAAATTCGCCCATGTTGTAGAGGTCGGCACTGCCGCGCAGTGCCAGCAGCGCGGCACCGGCGATGATGACGAATACCAGTGTGGTCACGGCGAGTTTGGCCCAAGTGAATTTCGCGTGCGCCGGCGGTGGCGTGTCATCGTCGATGATGGCCGGACCATAAGCCTTGTCGGATGCACCATGGCCGCCGCCGCCCTTGAACTTCGCCGGCATCAGCTTGCCACCAATGGCGCCCAGAATGGCGGCCGCCAACACGATCCATGGAAAGTCGATGTCGAAGAAGAAGATGCCGACGAAGGCCAGCGCGGCAATAGCGCCCAATACGCTGTTCTTGATCGACTTGGAGCCGATGCGCCAGGCGGCGAAAAGCACCACGGCCACCACCGCCGGCTTGATGGCGTAGAAGATGCCCTGTATCGCGGGTACGTCGCCGAAGTTGAGATAGATGCCGGCAAGCGCCGACAGCAGCACGAAAGCCGGCAGGAAGAACAGCACGCCGGCCATGATCGCGCCCTTGACACCGTGCATCAGCCAGCTGATGTAGATGGCAAGCTGGATCGCCTCCGGACCCGGCAGCAGCATGCAGTAGTTGAGGGCATGGAGGTAGCGGTGTTCGGAGATCCAGCGCCGGCGTTCGACCAGTTCCTGGTGCATCATCGCGATCTGCCCGGCCGGGCCGCCGAAGCTGATGAAACCGAGCTTGAGCCAGTACTTGAAGGCCTCGCCGAGAGTCGGCGTTGGCGGTACGGCGATTGGCATGGCGGTATCACTCATCGGAACGTTCCTGCTGGTAGTTTTTGTAAAGGTTGTCAAAGAGGCGGCCCGCCTCGGTCAACAATTTGTCGTCATCGGGTGCGGCGACGCGAGCTCCAGCCAGTACCGCTTCGATGCCCGCCGCCTCGGCCACCGGCACACCGCCGACGTCGAGGCAATGGACGATAGCGGCGATGCGCGCCAGCGCCGGATCGCTGTCCAGGCCGAAGCTCGCCGCCAGAACCTCGAAAGTGACGCGACCACCAACGTGGGTGAAGGCCGCACCGTCGAAGTCGAAGCCAAGCGCGGTTTTCGGACATTTCTTCGGAGTGTCGAGCCAGAGGAACTTTGCCTTCCTGTCGATGAAACGGCGGATCAGCCAGGCCGAGGCCATGCGATCGATCCAGAGGTTCTTTCGCGTCGCCCAGGTTCGTCCTGAAAAGTCGGCGCTGGCGAGACGGCG
>CAYNGV010000021.1:6238-20805 GCA_964397005.1 uncultured Sulfuritalea sp.
CTCGTCGCGACCGCCCAGTCGATACAGCTCGGCCGTACCCTGCGTCGCACGAACGTCATCCGCCACCTGCGTCATCGCCGCCGCGTGTTCCGGCGACTCGGGCAGCAGATACACGCCATCGCGCAAGGTCGCACACCCCAGCGCGCGCAGCGCGCGCCAGACGCGCATGCGCCCGGCGGATTGTCGCGTCGGCAGGCTGACAAACAGGGCGAGGAAGTCCATGGGTTTGTTACATCAAAATACTGATGTAACAAGTATAACTTGAATAGTTACTTTATAACACCAAGTCGCGACGACTGGGCGACCCGCGGGGCCGAAAGGCGCTTGATGGATTGGCGGTGGCGCTATACCGCAAGCTCGCGAATGTGGCGGGAAACGACCCGCAACTGAGCCGAATCCATGCGCACGATGAATTTGCGGGTGACGGAAGTAATCAGCTTTACCGCGCCGGACATGCCAAGACGCGCCGACTGTTCGGCCACGAATCCTGCCTTGGCAAGCTTCAGCGCCCTCAAGTAGTAGTAGTTCATGCCGCTTTCGGTAAGTTCCGCCACCAGATCGGCCAAGGTGGCACGGTGATTTTCAGGATCGGAATCTTCCTCAAGCGCCCCGAGCACGGCAAGCGTCTTTGCCCGCAACGCGTCTGAATGGTAGAAGCGCAGAAAGGGTTCCGCCGACTTGGCTTTGGCCTTTGGCTTGGCTTTCGACACCGCTTTGGGTACGACTTTGCTTGGGACGCTCATGATTTTCCGATCAATTTGAAATACTGCGGAAGCCGCGGCTGGCACAACGCCTATTTGTACTTCTTGAACACCGCTTTCGCATCCCGGTTGGCGCGTTCCAGGGTGCAAATGGACGGATCGTCGTCGTGTCCGCTGAAGAAATCGTCGGCCTGGGCACGCATGACCATCGCGATCGCGACCTCGTCGCTGGTGCCGTACTTTTCGGTGATGAGGGTGGTGACTTCGTCGAGATGTTCTTCGTAGGTCATGTCGAATCAAGCCGTTTCCTGTTGCCGCCGCGCGGTGGACACATACAGCGACTCCACTCGCTCCCGCGCCCAGGGAGTGCGGCGCAGGAACTTGAGGCTGGAGGCGATGCTCGGCTCGTGCGTGAAGCAGCGTATGTCGATTTCCCGCCCCAAGCCTTCCCAGCCATAGCGGGTCACCAGTTCGCCCAGGATCACTTCCAGGGTAATGCCGTGCAGCGGATTGTTGGGTTGGGTTTTCATGCGGGATCAATGCCCGTGTTTGGGCTTGGCTTTCGCCGCCGCGGCTTCGGTTGCAAGCGCTTCGGGATAGCGCATCACCTCGATCTGCTCCTCCGGTTCGAGCCAGAACTCGCCGTGCGGCCCCTTGGCGTTGCCGGTGATCAACAGGATCAGGCCGTCCTCCTGCCGCACTTCGGTGACGGTTTCCCAGGCGAAGGTGGGATGGGCGTTGGTGCCGGTACCGTTGTAGATGTGGTCGTTCACACGCGCCTCGGATGCCGCGATGTAAATCCTGTTGGTCATGACCGCTTCTCCCTGTCGCTGAGCATGTCACGGGAAGCGTAACAGTTCAGGCCAGTGGTTGGAACAGCACGTCGAGATCGCCGGCGGTCAGCAGATGGCCGCCGCCCTCGCCTGCCGAGCCGCCCTGCTTCATCAATTGATCGGCCAGCCCGCGCTTGCGGTTCTGCAGGAGGAGGATTTTTTCTTCCACCGTGCCCTGGGTCATCAGCTTGTAGACGAACACCGGCTTGTCCTGACCAATGCGATGGGCGCGCGCCGTGGCTTGCTCTTCCACGGCCGGATTCCACCACGGGTCGTAATGGATCACGGTATCGGCAGCAGTCAGGTTGAGGCCCGTGCCACCGGCCTTGAGGCTGATCAGGAACAGCGGCACGCGGCCTTCCTGAAAATCCTTGATGGGCGTTTCGCGGTCGCGGGTCTGGCCGGTGAGCTTTGAATACTGGATGCCACGCTTTTCGAGTTCGAACTCGATCAGGCTCAACATCGAAGTGAATTGCGAGAACAGCAGCACCTTGCGGCCTTCGTCGAGCAACTCATCGAGCATTTCCATCAAGGTCGCCAGCTTTGCCGAGTGGGCGTGGCCCTTTTTCACCAGCGCCTCGGCGGCCGGCAGCTTCACCAGCCGCGGATCGCAGCAGATCTGCCGCAGCTTCAGCAACGCATCGAAGATCATGATCTGGCTGCGGCCCACGCCCTGCTCGGTCAGCACCAGGCGCAGCTTGCGATCAAAGGCCACGCGCAGCGACTCATACAGGTCGCGCTGGCCGCCCTCGATCTCGACCCAGCGCACCATCTCGGTCCGCGGCGGCAGGTCCTTCAGCACCTGCTCCTTGGTCCGCCGCAGCAGGAAGGGCCGCACGCGCTCGGCCAGACGGACGCGCATTTCGTCGTCGCCCAGCTTTTCGATCGGCGTGCGAAACACCTGGGTAAAGCGCTTGGCATTGCCCAGCAGGCCCGGCATCAGGAAATCGAACTGGGCCCAGAGCTCGCCCAGGTGGTTCTCCAGCGGCGTGCCGGTGAGCGACAGCCGATGACGCGCCTTGAGGCTGCGCGCCACCTGATGCGACTGCGCCTTGGGATTCTTGATGAACTGGGCCTCGTCCATCACCAGCAGATGCCAGTCCTGCATCAGCAGGGTTTCTCGGTCGCGTACCAGCAGCGGGTAGGTGGTCAGCACCAGGTCGGCCTGGCCGATCTGGTCGAAGCACTGAGCGCGGTCCTTGCCATGCAGGATCAGCACCTTGAGGCCCGGCGCGAACTGGGTCGCCTCGTCGCGCCAGTTGGCCATCAGGCTGGTGGTGGCCACCACCAGGCTGGGCCGGTCGGCGCGGCCCGAGGCCTTTTCCAGATGCAGGTGGGCCAGGGTCTGTACCGTCTTGCCCAGACCCATGTCGTCGGCGAGAATTCCGGCCAGGCCGTATTCACGCAGAAATTGCAACCAGTCGAGGCCGATCTGCTGGTAGGGACGCAGCGTGGCGGTGAATCCCGGCGCCGGCTCGCAACGGGTCATGCCCGAAAAATCGCGCAAGCGCTGGCCCAGCGCCCGCAACTCCTCGCCGCCGATCCAGTGTGTCGGCAGATCGTCGAGGCCGGCCAGTGCGGCGGCATTGTGGCGCGACAGGCGCGGCCGGTCTTCGTCGAGGAATTCGAGCAGGGGCAGCAGCCAGGCCTTGAGGCGACCTGCCGGCACCGGCAGGATGCGGCGCGCATCGAGCGCCACGGGAAAGGTCTGGTCATCGGCCAACCCGCGCACCACGCCGAGCAGATCCGGCTGCTCGCGCAGCAGCCGCAACAGCGGCGGCACCAGACTGATGCGCTCGCCGGCGACGGTGACTCCCAGGTCGAGATCGAACCAGTCGCTGCCGACGGCCTCTTCTACCGCGACGAACCAGTCTTCGGCCTGGGCGATGCAATAGGGGAAATCTTCGGCGAGAACCACCGGGATTCCCCGCTTTTCCAGTTCGGGCACCTCCTCGTTGAGGAAGGACAGCCATCCCGCGGCATCGTTCTTCAGCGGCATCAGGCCGTCCTCGGTTCCTTCGAGGCGCTGATAGTTGCCCAGGCTGCGCTGCCAGCCCTCAAGCCCCGCGGCGTGCAGCAGTTGCCATATCTCGCCTTCCGCCTCCAGATCCCGCTGCAGCGTCTGCCACTGCCCGCCTGCACGCTGCCGCATCAGCGGCGAAGGCTGCTCGACACCGACCACGGTCGGCCCCTGCGGATAGTCGAAATACAGTATCGCGAGAGCCCGATCGTCGTGCAGGCGGCTCATCGAGGCATGACGGAAGCTGCCCAGGGTCAGCAGCAGGCGTGCCGATGGTTTGCCCGCCACCATAGCCTCCGGCGCATCGGGCAGCGGCAGCGCCACCTGCCTGGTGTGCGCCAGTTGCATCAGGCGCTGTCGCACCAAAGGCGCATCGGCTTCGTTCAGCGGCGGCGCATTCATCAATTGCTGCAGGAGATGCGCGGACAGATCCGACTGCAATTCGCCCACCCTCCCGGCCGCTGCATCCAGATAGAACGGTGGCCAGGTAGCAATCATCTGCAGGGATGCCGGCAGGTCGCAGGACAACTGCTGCAGGCCGGCCGCCGTGTGCGTCCAGCGCAGATCGAGCGGCAGCGGCGGCCCGGAAGCCAGCGGCGCTTCGACCAGGCTGTCGAGCTGCAAGCGTCCGGTGCGCAAGGCCAGGCGCAGCAGCAGTGCGCCCATCTCGCCCGTCAGGTCCACGGCTTCGTTGTAGAAATAGCCGCCGCCAGCCTGCAAGGCGAGGAACAGGCGCAGCGGCGGGATGTCTTCGTCGAGGATGAAGTCGCGGTGGCTGCGCGCGCTGCCGAGGTCATAGGGCTGCGGCCGGTAGGTCGCCGGCTTGCCGTAGCCGCCCTTCTTCAGCGGCCGGCTCTTGCCCAGGCTGAGGCTGGGCGGGCTGCCCGGCCGCAGCAGATAGACCACCCGGGCCTGGACGCTTTTTGGCGATGGCCTGTTTGTCGCCGACTGGTCGAGCGAGCCCAGCCAGTCGAGCGTCGCGGCACTGGGTTCGGGGAAGTCGCCTTCCTGCCGTGGTGCACCGTCCGATCCGGCAAGACCGGCGATACCGGGGGGCTGCTCAAGCGTTATCAGCACCGCCACCACGTGTTTGCAGTCTTGCCGCAGCGGACACATGCAGACATTGTCTACATCGGCCACCGTCCCGTCCTTGGCGACTTCCAGCCAGAGATCGACTTCGTAGGGCTGCTTGCGCGTTCCCTGTACGTCGGCTTCGACATGAATTTCGCCCGGCGCGCGCTCCACGCGCCTGATCCGCACGCGGCCTTCCCTGGCATAGGCCCGGCCGCGTTGCAGCGTTGTGCTGCCAAACCCCCCGGCAAAATCGCCCAGGGCGTCACTGGTGAACAAAGGATTGGCGGCCATTCAGAAGGAGGATGAAGCAGTCATTGGGGGCAACGACCTTAGCACATACCACCCGCCCTGTCCGTTCCGAAGACAGGCCGGAATTGCCGATGAGGTCTTTGCCGCATCACCAACGCCAGCGCGGTGCGTCCTTTTTCGGAACTTTTCCGTCGGAAGCCAAGGAATCGAACCCGAATAGCAGCTTTCATTTTTCGCATACCCACTAACCAGACCACGATTATCCGAATTTAATAACTAATTGATCGGAATAAACTTATCCAACGCCAGAAGGCAGGCATGGATTTTGTATGAGATTCTGCCTAGACTTCATACTGCTTTCCGCAGACACAGGCCGCCACCCATGGATTTGCCCAACGACTGGATTGCCCTCCTCGCCCTGGTGTTCATCCTCGGCGCCAAACACGGGCTCGACGCCGATCACCTCGCCACCATCGACGGACTGACGCGCTACAACCTGCGCCTTGCCCCCCAACGTGCGCGCTGGTGCGGTTCGCTGTTCTCGCTCGGCCACGGCGCCGTGGTCATGCTGATTGCGCTAGGCGTCGGGCTGGCGTCCGTCAAGTGGCAAGTGCCGGAATGGATGGAAGACCTCGGCACCTGGATTTCGATCAGCTTTCTCACCCTGCTCGGCATCCTCAACCTGCGTGCCGTGCTGACCGCGCCAGCCGGCGATATGGTCGCCACCGTCGGTTTCAAGGCCGGCCTGCTGCG
Organism: uncultured Sulfuritalea sp.; assembly: GCA_964397005.1. Lineage (GTDB taxonomy): Bacteria > Pseudomonadota > Gammaproteobacteria > Burkholderiales > Rhodocyclaceae > Sulfuritalea. Next base: position 11,869 of record CAYNGV010000021.1, read on the forward strand.
CCGCCTGCAGGCCACCTCGCACCCGCTGGCAATCGCCGCCGTGGGTTCGCTGTTCGCACTGTCCTTCGACACCTTGAGCCAGGCCGCCCTTTTCGCCGTTACCGCCACGCAGCACGGCGGCGTCGCCCACACCCTGGCGCTCGGACTCGCCTTCACGATCGGCATGCTGCTGGCCGACGGCGCCAACGGTTTGTGGATTGCCCGCATGCTGCGCCGCGCCGACCAGCGCGCGCGCATCGCCTCGCGCGTCATGGGCCTCATGGTGGCCGCCATCAGCCTGTCGGTCGCCGCCTTCGGGCTGGCGCGCTGGCTGCGTGCCGATATTTCCCAATGGTATGAAGGCAAGGAATTGCTGGTGGGCGTCGCCGTCATTCTTGTGCTCACCAGCAGCTTCGTCGTTGGCACCTGGCTGGCGCGCGGATCGCGTCTCCCCAGGGTCGAAACCGCATCGACCTGATGGCACTTCAATCGACTTCGACCAAGCCTCTTTCGGTACGAATATAGGCAACGAGTTGCGTCGCCTCATCGGCCGCGCATGAATGAATGTCGAGCCGCGCTCCCAAACCGAGGCTTGCCAGCGCCGCTTTGATGCGCGCCGGTTGCGGATGGAAGCCCTCGAGCTTCATCAACCGGCAGCCGGCATCGGGCAATCGCGCTGCCGGATGAAACGGCACATCCCATTGAATCAGGGTCGGCACCAAACCGTCTCCCGGCAGGTGCCCGTCCGCCGGCACGGTGATGCGCCAGCGATAGTCACCACGCTCCATGGGCAGAATCTCGCCCAGCGCTTCGGGACACGCATCTGCATCGCCTTGGATGTCGTCGCTGCGCGCCACCCAATGGATCAAGCGCGGACGATCCGCCGGCAGCGCCTGCTGCCGATCCAGCCCGAACCAGCGCGGCCGCCCCGGTGGCAGCGCCTGCGGGTCAATGGCGATCAGTTCAAGGTAGAAGTTTTCGCCCAGATGCAGCAGGCGATTGTGGGTGCCCATGCGGTCATGCCGGCCGCCTGCCGCAAGCGCGACACCCAGACGCTCTTCCAGCCATGCAGTGCCGGCATCGAGATCGCGCGTGGCAAGAACGAGGTGGTCCGGCTCGACCACTAGGTTTTTGGCTTCAGATGCACATGGCCATGACTGCGGCCTGCAGGCGCGTAGCCGTGCTGATGCTCGCGACCCGAATCAATTTCGACATCGATCAGGTTGAGCTGGCCGTGACGCACGCCGCGCTCGGCGATCAGTGCATCCGAAAAACTGCGCACCGCGGCAGTCGGCCCGCGCAGGATGACGCTTTCAAGGCAGTTCTCGTGATCGAGATGGGCATGCAGGGTCGCCACCGTCAGATCGTGCTGGCCGTGCTGCAATGCGGTCAGGCGTTCGGCAAGATCGCGCTCGTGGTGGTTATAGACGTAGGACAGGCTGGCGACGCAATGTGTCGCCTCGCCGCGCTTCTGGCGTGCCTGCTCGAGGTGAGCGCGCAGTAGATCGCGCACCGCCTCGGAGCGGTTCTGATAGCCGCGCTCGGCGATCAGCCGGTCAAATTCGGCGGCCAGATCGGCATCAAGCGAAATCGTTATGCGTTCCATTTCAGCTGTCACCTTTCATTTCCAGAACCTTTTCGACAATTCCGCCCCGCTTCAGGAAATCCAGTCGCCCCTCCGGCTCCACCTGTACCACGCGGTTCAGATAATCGAGATTGCGGTCTATCGATTCAGTATAGAAATTCCGGTCGGAACCCTGATAAGCCTCGAAATGCAAGGCGAGAAGCCGGCTCATCCCGTGGAGCTCCGTATCGAGACGAACTTTGCTCTCGGCATAAAAATCCGTTGTCCTTTCCAGCAGGTCGTGGATGTCCAGAAAATTCCCCATCCGCGCTTCCTCGAACTCGAAGTACAGCAACAACAAGCGCTCCAGATATTCGCGGTTGGCCATCTGGCCTGTCAGGTCAGCGGTGGCGGTTGCAAAAGCAGCGCGCTGCTGTTGCGCATTGTCGAATTTCACGGTGTCGGGATGCTTGCGATGATCGGTGAGGAGAATGACCTTGACAGCGGCTTCCATCACTCGCGGAGGCAGGTCGGCAAGATGCGTCCGCACAAACTCCACGCCGCGCTGCACATGGATATCGGTAAACTGTGCGCCGGTACCGCTGGCCTCCTCGTCCTTCATCAGGTAGCCGATATCGTGCATCAGGGCGCCAATCAGCGCTGCGTCGATATGGTCGGCATCCAGGCCCTGACCGGCGAGATGCAGGCCGTGCAGCATGCGTGCCGTGCACAACACCACCTCGTTGATATGGTTGCGATTGTGATAGAGCGTCTGGAGCTTCTGGTAGCCTGGCAGCGCACCATCAAGCGCGCGGTCCAGCAGATCGAAGGCGCCGGTCACCCTTGCCAGATCATGGCCCGGAGAAAACGCATGGACGATCTTGCCCACCTGCGCCTCCACCTCCACGGTGTCGCGGGTATTGCCCAACGCAGCAAAGGGGCTTTCGTAAGGCGCCATCAGCCGGATCGGTAATTCTCAGCGGGGGGAGGCTTCGCCACCAGCGGTTCCGGTACCGTCAGATAGCGGCGCAAAGCGGCAATCACATGGCTGTCGAAGCGCGTACCGGCCCCTGCATCGAGTATCGCCAGCGCGTCTTCGGTGCTCATCTTCTTGCGGTAATGACGGTCGGCGGTCAGCGCCTCGAAGACGTCGGCCACTGTCAGGATTTTTGCCATGAAGGGAATCTCGCGCCCGGTCAAACCCCGCGGATAGCCGCCGCCATCGAGCCGTTCGTGATGCGATGCCGCTATCAACGGCACATTGCGGTACTTGCGGGTGAAGTGTATGCGGGTCAGGATGTCCTCGGTCAGGCTGGCGTGCGACTTCATGTGGGCGAACTCATCGTCATCGAGCAGGCCATCTTTCTTGAGCACGCTGTCACTGATACCGATCTTTCCGTAATCATGGAGAACTGCCGCCACCCTCAGCAGGTCGAGCTCCTCGACGCTGAAGCCGAGTTCCCTGCCGACCGCCACCGCATGAAGCGCCACATTTGTCGAATGCCCGGCCGTCATGCCGTCCTTGGCGTCGATGGAGGCCGCCAGGACATCGAGCATGCTGTGGAACTGCCGCTCATGGTCGGCAAACAGCATCGCATTGTCGATGGCGATGGCCATGATGCCGGCCACCGCCTCCAGCGTCGCCAGGTCGTCCTCTGAAAACGGTCCCGCGTGCTTGTTGATGGCCTGCACCACGCCGATCGATTCACCCGAAGCGCTTTTCAGCGGCACGCACAGCATGGACCGGGTACGGTAGCCGGTGCGCTGGTCGACGCTGCGATCAAAGCGCGAGTCTTCCCAGGCCTCTTCGATGCGGATGCTGCGGCCCGCCACTGCGGTCAAACCGGCGATGCCGAGTTTCATGTTGAGCGAGATCGAACGGCCATCGCCGCCGTCGGCATGAATCGCCGCCAGGCGGCCGCTGCCTTCCTCGAGCACGAACACCGTACCGCGATCGCAACCCACGGTGTTGCGCAAGGCAATCACTTCAGCCTCAACGCCGGCGGGATAGGCGTCGCCGTTCTCCACCCACTTGGCCAGACGCCCTGCCGTCTGTCTCGCCAGAACCTCGTCTTCGGCAGTAAAGCGGCCGGAATTCTTGTTGAGCAGTTCGAGGCCGCCAAGAACATGCCCGTCCGATGCAAGCAGCGGTGCTACCAGCAGGCTTTCCGTGCGATAGCCGAGTATCGAATCAAGCTCGGGGTTGAAATAGGGGGAAGCGTAGGCATTCGATACGTTGGCGATCTCGCGGCGCAGGATCGCCGTGCCGACAATACCCATGCGCAGCGGCACCACCAGCGCGCGCCCTTCGACCCCCGCGGCAAAATTGGCGCGCAATTCCATGGTGTCGCGGTCGAACAGGAACAGCGTACTGCGATCGGCGCCGAGCAAGGCCGTCACTTCGTCCATTACAACCTGGGCAAGGCGGTCGAGGTTGTGCTCGGCACTTAGCCGCCGCTGAATTTCGAGACAGTGACGAAAGCGTTCGTCGTCGGACAAAGGTGCGTCGGTCATGAATCGGGCCAAATTTCCTTACTTACGCGTTAGTCTGACATCTCCCGGACGGTCTCTGCCGGTCGTTACTGCTAGGCCAGAGCTTCGGTAATCAAGCCGTAGCAGAGCTGCATAATAGTAACTTATGGCAGGACCAAAGCCGTCCGGTTCGTCAGTGAGAATCGACCGTTTGTCGGTGGCCCGTTGCGCAAAGAGTTGACCCAGATTAAATCGTTGTGATACCACAGCGATATGCTGCACCGCAGTAGCGATGCACGCAGCATCGCTTTTTGAGGTTTTTGCCATGTCCGATACCGATTTGATCGACACTGTTCTCGACCGTCACCACCGCGATGGCACGCGCTTGATGCAGATACTGCGCGAGACGCAGGAGCAGCTTGGCTGGCTTTCCCCAGCCACCCTGACCGCCATCGCCAAAGGCATCGGCTGGCCGCGCGCCAAGGTCGGCGGCACGGCGTCGTTTTACAGCTTTTTCCACAAGCGGCCACGCGGCAAGTATTGCGTGCTCTGGTCCGACAACATCACCGACCGCATGCTGGGCAATGCCGACCTGATGGATGCCATGTGCAAGAAACTGTGGCTGGAACCAGGCCGCGTTTCCGAAGACGGCCTGGTCAGCGTGAACACCACGTCCTGCACCGGCATGTGCGACCAGGGACCGGCACTGCTGGTTAATTACCGGGCCGTGACACGCATGACCCAGGCACGCCTGGGCGAAATGGTCGGCCTCATCCGCAGCGAAACGCCGGTCGCCGAGTGGCCGGCCGAGTGGTTCGCGGTGGAGGACAACATACGCCGCAAGGACATCCTGCTCGGTCACGAACTGGTCCCCGGACAGGCACTGGCGGCTGCGCTGAAGCGCGGCCCGGAAAACACGCTGGCCGAGATCAAGGACGCCAGGCTGCGCGGCCGCGGCGGCGCGGGCTTTTCCACCGGCCAGAAATGGGAGGCCTGCCGCAATGCCGCCGGCAGCGGCGACAACCCCGCCCACTACGTCGTCTGCAATGCCGACGAAGGCGAGCCGGGCACCTTCAAGGATCGCGTGCTGCTGACTTCATACACCGATCTGGTGTTCGAGGGCATGTGCATCGCCGGCCTGGTGGTCGGCGCCAAGAAAGGCCTGATCTACCTGCGCGGCGAGTACCGCTACCTGCTCGACCCCCTAAAGTCGGCGCTGGCGACACGCCGCCAGGCCGGGCTGCTGGGCAGGAACATCCTCGGCACGGAATTCGACTTCGACATCGAGATTCATCTTGGCGCCGGCGCCTATGTCTGCGGCGAGGAATCGGCCCTGATCGAATCGCTGGAAGGCAAACCGGGCCGGCCGCGCATCCGGCCGCCCTTCCCCGTCACCCGCGGTTATCTCGATCAGCCGACCACGGTGAACAACGTGGAGACGCTGGCGGCTTCCTGCCTGATCGCCACCCACGGCGCCGCCTGGTACCTCAAACACGGTACCGAGAAATCCAGCGGCAGCAAAATCCTGTCCGTCAGCGGCGACTGCGAGCGGCCGGGCATCTACGAATATCCCTACGGCGTGACAGTAAGACAAGTGCTGGCCGACTGCGGTGCCACCGATACGCTGGCGGTGCAGATTTCCGGCCCCTCGGGCATCTGCCTGGCGGAGGCCGAATTCGACCGCAAGATCGCCTTCGAGGACCTGCCTACGGCCGGCGCCTTCATGGTCTTCGACGAAACCCGCGACATGTTCGAGGTGGCGCGCAATTTCGCCCACTTCTTCGCCCACGAATCCTGCGGCTTCTGCACCCCCTGCCGGGTCGGCACGACGCTGGTGCGCAACCTGATGGACAAGATCGCGCGCAATCATGGCTCGCCCTACGACATCGACGAGTTGTTCAAACTGCACCGCCTGATGCAGGGCGCCAGCCACTGCGGCCTGGGCAACAGTGCCTGCAACCCGATGTTCGACACGCTCAACAAATTCCGTCCCGCCTACGAACGCCGGCTCATGTCGCTCAACTACGAGCCGGCCTTCGATCTCGACGCGGCCCTGTCGCAGGCGCGACAAATGACCGGCCGCGACGACGCCGCCGCGCACTTCGACGAGCACCCGGAAAACGAGGCCGAAGCATGAACGACGCGACCAACACCTTCCGTCTCGATGGCGAGGAGATTCCCTTCACGCCGGGGCAGACCATCATCCAGGCGGCGAAAGCCAGCGGCGCCTGGATTCCGCACCTGTGCTGGCATCCCGACTTCCAGGCCAACGGCTCCTGCAAGCTGTGCACGGTCAAGGTCAATGGACGATTCGGCTCAAGCTGCACCATCGAGGCGCAGGCCGGCATGGAAGTCGAGAACCGCAGCGCCGAGCTCGACGACAAGCGCCGCACGCTGTTGCAGATGTTCTTCGTCGAAGGCAACCACTTCTGCCCGTCCTGCGAAAAGAGCGGCGACTGCGCCTTGCAGGCCACGGCCTACGAACTCAAAATGATGTCGCCGCATTTCGACATGTTCTATCCCGACCGCGCGGTCGATGCCTCGCACCCCGACATCCTGCTCGACTTCAACCGTTGCATCATGTGCTCGCTGTGCGTGTCTGCCTCGCGCGACGTCGACGGCAAGAACGTCTTCTACATGGGCGGACGCGGCATTCTCGGGCGTCGCGTACACATCAACAGCGAATCCGGCCTGCTCGGCGATACGGACTTCGCCGTGACCGATCGCGCCGCCAGCATCTGCCCGGTCGGCGTCATCCTGAAGAAGCGCAAGGGATTCGCCGTGCCGATCGGCGAGCGCACCTATGATCTGGCGCCGATCAGCGCACCGGACAAGGAAACCACGCCATGAACGCCCCGCTCAACACCCCGGTAAAAAAGCTGCGCGTCGCCACCACCAGCCTCGCCGGCTGCTTCGGCTGCCACATGTCCATCCTCGACATCGACGAGCGCATCCTGAAACTGGTCGAGCTGGTCGAGTTCGACCGCTCGCCGCTGACCGACATCAAGACCTGCGGCCCCTGCGATCTGGGGCTGATCGAAGGCGGGCTGTGCAACGCCGAGAACGTGCATGTACTGCGCGAGTTCCGCCGGAACTGCAAGGTGATCGTGGCGGTGGGCGCCTGCGCGATCAACGGCGGCCTGCCGGCGCAGCGCAACCACCTCGACCTGCGCGACATCCTCGAAGAGGTGTACGCGACAGAATACCTCGTCAGCCACGGCGGCATTCCCAACGATCCGGAACTGCCGCTGCCGCTGAACAAGGTGCATCCGATCCATGAAGTGGTGAAAGTCGATTACTTCCTGCCCGGCTGCCCGCCGCCGGCCGATGCGATCTGGAAACTGCTGACCGACCTGCTGGCCGGACGCACGCCCAACCTTGGGCACGGCCTGCTGCACTATGACTAAATCGATGGCGACTTTCGCCGCCCCGGATGATGAAATCGCTTGACAACCCCATCCCCCTCCCTGCCTCCCCCTTGAAGGGGGAGGTGTTCCGCTCCCTCCCCTTCAAGGGGAGGGTTGGGGTGGGGATGGGTGTATTTCACGCTAAGAGACCGACATGAACTTCGAACTCGAAACCGCCACCTCCCCCGAAAAACTGCGTCGCGTCGCCATCGATCCGGTGTCGCGGGTCGAGGGCCACGGCAAGGTCACCATTCTGCTCGACGACAACAACAAGGTGCATCAGGTGCGCCTGCACATCGTCGAATTCCGCGGCTTTGAAAAGTTCATCCAGGGCCGCCCCTACTGGGAAGTGCCGGTCATGGTGCAGCGCCTGTGCGGCATCTGCCCGGTCTCGCACCACCTCGCGGCATCGAAGGCGCTGGACATGATGCTCGGCGTCAAGCAACTGACGCCGACCGCTGAAAAGATTCGCCGCCTGATGCACGCCGGCCAGATCCTGCAATCGCACGCCCTGCACTTTTTCCATTTATCCTCGCCCGACCTGCTGTTCGGTTTCGGCTCCGACGTCGCTGCGCGCAATGTGGTCGGCGTCATCGCCGCGCATCCCGAGATCGCCAGGAAAGGCGTCTTCCTGCGCAAGTACGGCCAGGAAGTGATTCGCATGACGGCCGGCAAGCGGGTACATGGCACCGGATCGGTCCCCGGCGGCGTGAACAAGTCGCTCTCGGCCGAGGAGCGCGCCGAATTGCTGAAAGACATCTACCAGATGGTGGCCTGGAGCCGCGATGCGCTCGGCATGATCCGCCAGTTGTTCGAGCAGAACCTCGCCGAGTACAACGCTTTCGGCCGCTTCCGCTCCGCCGGCATGTGCCTGGTCAACCCCGACGGCGCGATGGACCTCTACCACGGCGGCCTGCGCGCACGCGACATTGACGGCAACACGCTGTTCGACCATTTCAACTACGGCCGCTACTGGGATGTCATCGCCGAGGGCGTCAAGCCATGGTCGTACATGAAGTTCCCCTTCTTCAAGTCGCTGGGTCCGGACGAAGGCTCCTATCGCGTCGGCCCGCTGACCCGCGTCACGCACTGCGACAGCATTCCCACCCCGCTGGCTGATGCCGCCCGGCAGGAATTCATGGCCTTCGACGGCGGCAGCGCCACCGGCGCCACGCTCGGCTACCACTGGGCGCGCATGATCGAGATGCTGCACGCGGCGGAGACCATCAAGGACCTGCTGCACGACGACGACATCGTCGGCCACGACCTGATGGCCACGGGCCAGCGTCAGGAACGCGGCGTCGGCGTCATCGAGGCGCCGCGCGGCACGCTGATCCACCACTACCGCGTCGATGAAAACGACCTGGTGATCCGCGCCAACCTGATCGTCTCCACCACGCACAACAACCAGGCGATGAATACTGCAGTGCGCGAAGTGGCCAAGCAGTATCTCGACGGCGTCGAGATCACCGAAGGCCTGCTCAACCACATCGAGATCGCCATCCGCGCCTTCGA
>CAYNGV010000022.1:0-20353 GCA_964397005.1 uncultured Sulfuritalea sp.
CGTAGGGATCCGCCAGCGGATTGCGCAGCAGCACCTGCATCAGCGCGCCGGCCAGTGCCAGCAGGCCGCCGCAGGCGAAAGCGGCCAGCGCGCGAGGCAGGCGCAGGCCGGTGACCACCTCGCCGGCCATGCCCTGGCTTGTTCCGGTGAGGGCCGCCCAGACATCGCCCGGCGCCACCGTGTAGGAACCCGCCATCAGCGCCCCGGCGATGCTGGCGAGCGCCAGCATCAGCAGTGCGGAGACAAGCAGCAGGGCGCGGCGGCGGGTTGGCATGGGCTCAGTACATCACGGGGCGCGTCGGGGAACATGCCGGAATGATGGCCCGCCGTATCGCCAGCGCCGACTTTTATCGATCTTCAGGCTTGGGATCATGGCACGGGTCAAATCCTGGCGCTGATCCCGGCGACGAAGCCGCGCGAGAAATTCACCGGGTAGATGCTGTTGTCGCCGGTCCACATCGCGTTCTTGCGATTGAATATGTTGTTGAAGGTCACGAAATAATCCATCGAGTTCCGCTTGTGGCGCAAGCTCAGGTTGGTCGATTCGAACGCGGCCTGGCGCTGGGCGTTGTTGTTGTCAAAATCGCCGATCGCATAACTCTTGGCGCGCCAGGAATGGGTCAGCGTGGCGTCCGACCTGGCGTTTATCGCATAGGTTGCCGCGAGGTTCAAGGAATGTCGCGGCACGCCGGGCATTTCCTTGCCGGAATAGGCGCCGGCGGCGCTGTTTTCACGATCGATCACGGCCTTGGTCCAGGCGTAATTGGCGTTGATCGACAGGTCGGCGGTGGCTTTCCAGTATTGATGGACTTCGATGCCCTGCTTGTGGGATTTGTCGATGTTGGTGTTGTTGAAGCCGATGGGATCGTAGTAGATCTCGTTGGTCAGGTTGGCGCGGAACAGGGCCAGCTTGAACCGGTTGTCCCGCCCGGCGTCGCGGTGAAGGCCGACGGTGAGCGTCTTCGCCCGGGCCGGGGCGATGAGCCCGTTGAAGGCGCCGCCGGCGTTGAAGAAGCGGTCGACATCGGGCGCCTGAAACGAGGAATTGAGGTTGCCGAACACGGTGTATTTTTCGCTCAGGCGATAGTTGATTCCCGCGTCCCAGGCGCTCAGGCGATGGTTGCCGGTGGTTCTGGCGCCCGCCGTCGGCGTGTAGGAATAATCAACCTTCTCGTGACGCCCGCCAAGCGAGAACGTCGTGTTGCCGTGGCGATAGGCGCCCTGGAAATACTGTCCCGAATTGTCCTTGGCGGTGCGATTGGTGGTCTGCGTGCGCGATGCGTCCGCCTGTTGCCAGCCGACGGTGAGGGACAGCGATGGTCCGGTGTAGATCAGGGCCACGTCATTGCCTTCGGCGTCATAGCCGGCCTTGAAACTGCCCCACCACGCGGTCGATGCGTTCTGCTGATCCAGCCGATGATGGTCGGCGGTCAGCTTGAGGGTGTCGGAAATACGGTACTCCATTCCGGCGCGCCAGCGATCGACATCCGACACATAGTTGGTGTAGATGTTCGCGCCGCCGTTTTGCGCCGGATTGGCGTTGAACTGCGCCAGGGTCAGCGCATTGGCGTAGCGTGTGTCGACATGGGCCGAAGACAGGTCGAGGCGCAGCGTCAGGTCATGCGTCGGGGTGGCGGTGAGTTGGGCGCGCTCGGCGCGCAGGGAGGACGCGTCCTTTTTGCCGCTGCTGTCGGGCGCGCTGAATCCGCCATGCCGGTCGTTGTCGGCGCTCACCGTGAGGCTGAGCGTGTCGCCGGACATGCCGGCGGTGGCCGACGCCGCCAGGGCGCCGTGGCTGCCGGTGCTGATCCCGAGCGATACGCCGTCGTGGTGGCGGGTGGTGATGTTGATGGCGCCGGCCATGGCGCCATCGCCGTGCATGACCGAGCCGGTGCCCTTGACGATCTCGATCCGGTCGACGGCGGAAAGAGGGATCGCGCCGAGCAGTTGCGGTTGCAGGTCGATGTTGTTGAGGCGCTGCCCGTCGATGCTGACCACCACGTTCTGGTTGCCGGCTTCCAGGCCGTAGCCGCGCATTTCGATGACTGGCGTGAAGCGATTGCCGTAGTTCGGCATCACGGTCAGGCTGCTGTGCTGACCAAGATAATCGAGCAGCGTTGTCGCACCCGAGTTTTCGATCATGCGTCGGCTATGCACTTCCGCGGCATGCGTTGCCTCGGTCTCTCGGTGGGAAACGCGCGTGGCGGTGACGACGACGGCCGCGTCATCGGGTTTTTCGGCGTGGACGGGAAGAATGGAAAAAGCGGCGGCCGCCATCGCGGCGGATTTCAACTTGACGTACATGGAAATACTCCCAAAGCCGGCAAGCGTCCCCGCAGCCGGTAGGTGGCAAATTGAATGCGTTGGGAGGTGAGGGTGATGGACGGGGTGGACACAAACCCCCGGCACGCCGCAACCCCGCAACGCATTCGCTGGTTTGTCCCTGGCCGGTCTCCGGGCTTGGAAGTCTTGGTTCATCGCCTTCCCGGGTTGGTCCCAGTGGCATCTTGATGAACCCGCACTTCCTTACCGTTGCGGGGGCAGCGCCGGAATCGACTGTTTGGGTCTCACCGGCTTCCCGTTTCACCCGGCACGGAAAACCATGCACGGGCACCACGAACGGGGAGGAGTATAGCAAACTGGAGTCCGCGGAACGGCTTGTGATGCTTGCTATTCGCGGATTTTCCGTGCGATGACGGAAATGTTGAAATTTGAATTAAAGTAGGCTAAAAAGATGCTTGAGTTGACTTTAGTCAAGGACGGCGGGCGGCTGCAAGCGCAGTCTGACGCCTGTTTGCGTGGAAAGGTTTCCATTGTTCTGACTCAGGGACGCATTGTTCAAAAAAAGGAGAGGTAGATGAAACGGACGTTACTCGGAATGTTTGCTGTTTCTGCCATGGCGGGCGCCATGGGCAGTGCTTTTGCTCAGGAAGGTGCACCGGCGCTGACGGCGGCCGAAAAGGCGCAGGGCGCGAAGATTTATTTCGAGCGTTGCGCAGGTTGTCACGGTGTGTTGCGCAAGGGCGCCACCGGCAAGAACCTCGAGCCGGCCTGGAAGAAGACCGACAAGGACGGCAAGGTCACCGAGGGCGGCATGCTCAAGCTGGGCACCTCGCGTCTGGAAAAGGTCATCGCCTTCGGTACCGACGGTGGCATGGTGAACTATGACGACATCCTGACCAAGGAAGAAATCAACCTGATGGCCCGCTACATCCAGAATACGCCGGATGTGCCGCCCGAGTTCAGCCTCAAGGACATGAAGGATTCCTGGAAGCTGATCGTTCCGGTCAAGGACCGCCCGACCAAGCAGATGAACAAGATCAACCTTGCCAACGTCTTCGCCACCACCCTGCGTGACACCGGCGAACTGGCGCTGATCGACGGCGATACCAAGGAGATCTGGCACATTCTCAAGACGGGCTATGCCGTGCATATCTCCCGCATGTCCGCGTCGGGTCGTTACGTCTATACCGTGGGCCGCGACGGCCTGGTAACGATGATCGACCTGTGGTTCGAGAAGCCGACGACGGTTGCCTCGATCCGCCTGGGTTCCGATGCCCGTTCGGTGGATGTATCGAAGTTCAAGGGCTACGAAGACAAGTATCTGGTGGGTGGTGGCTACTGGCCGCCCCAGTACTCGATCATGGACGGCGGCACGCTTGAGCCGTTGAAGATCGTGTCGACCCGTGGCGCAACGGTTGACGGCGAGTATCACCCCGAGCCGCGCGTGGCCTCCATCGTCGCGTCGCACATCAAGCCCGAGTGGGTGATCAACGTCAAGGAAACCGGCATGATCAAGCTGGTTGACTACTCGGACATCAAGAACCTCAAGGAAACCACCATCAACTCCGCCAAGTTCCTGCATGACGGCGGTTGGGACTACACCAAGCGTTACTTCCTGGTCGCTGCCAACGCCTCCCACAAGGTTGCCGCGGTGGACACCAAGACCGGCAAGCTGGCCGCATTGGTTGACACCAAGAAGATCCCCCACCCGGGTCGTGGTGCCAACTTCATCCATCCCCAGTTCGGTCCCGTCTGGGCGACCGGTCACCTGGGCGATGCCGTGATCACCCTTATCTCGACCCCGACCGACGATCCCAAGTACGCCAAGTACAAGCAGCACAACTGGAAAGTCGTCCAGGAGTTGAAGACCGCCGGCGCGGGCAATCTGTTCGTCAAGACGCATCCGAAGTCCACGCATCTGTGGGCCGACATGCCGATGAACCCCGAGCGCGAGAACGCCGAGGTGAACTTCGTGTATGACATCAAGGATCTGTCGAAGCCGCCGGTCAAGATTGACGTTGCCAAGGATTCCGGCCTGCCGGTGACCAAGGCGCTGCGACGCGCGGTGCATCAGGAGTTCAACAAGGATGGTACCGAGGTCTGGATCTCGCTCTGGGGTGGCAAGACCGACCAGTCCGCCATCGTGGTGTATGACGACAAGACGCTCAAGCTGAAAAAGGTGATCACCGATCCGAAGATGATCACCCCGACCGGCAAGTTCAACGTCTACAACACCATGAAGGACATCTTCTAAGCGATCGAAACTTGATCGGCAGCAAGGATAAAGGGGCGCAAGCCCCTTTATCATCTGGGTCTTTAGAAACCACTGATGGCATAGGGGATCGTTTCATGGCAGACAACAAATTCACCGGCTTTCTGGCGATGATCCGGCGACCAAGCGCAAAGTATTCACTGCTGAGCCTGCTGGTGGTCGGCTTTTTCTCCGGCATCTTCTTCTGGGGTGGTTTCAACACCGGCATGGAGGCCACCAACACTCTTGAGTTCTGCATCGGCTGCCACGAGATGCGCGACAACGTCTATGTCGAGTACAAGAAGACCGTCCACTACTCCAACCGCACCGGCGTGCGTGCCGTCTGTTCCGATTGCCATGTGCCGAAGGACTGGACGCACAAGATGATCCGCAAGATCCAGGCGAGCAAGGAACTCTGGGGAAAGATGACCGGGATCATCGACACGCCGGAGAAGTTCGCGGCGCATCGGCTGCAGATGGCCGAGAGCGAGTGGGCGCGGATGAAAGGCAACGATTCGCGAGAATGCCGCAACTGCCACAGCTTCGACGCCATGGATGTCGAGAAGCAGAAACTGCGCGGCTCGAAGATGCACAAGATCGGCATCGCCGAGAAGAAAACCTGTATCGACTGCCACAAGGGTATCGCCCATACCAAGCCCAAGGGCATGAAGGAAGACGAGGACGAGTGAGTCATCGTCCTGGTCCGATCATGCGTTATATTTCGTACTCATCGTTCGAGAGGAGCAACAAATGAGCAAGTCCATCGTCCATACCGCCGTCGCCGGCGCCCTGTTGGCTCTTGGCACCCAGGCGGCGATCGCCGCCCCCGACTGGGGCAAGGTACCCAAGCGCGATATACAGGTCTTCCATCCCGGTATCACGTCGATGGAGTGGATCGTCAAGAAGTCCGACCATAGCGGCACCGCGGGCCTGCGCAAGGGCGAGAGCTGCGTCGGCTGCCACGAGGAGAAGGGCAACCTGAACTTCAACATGAAGCGCTTGGCCGACAAGGAGCTCGAGCCGAAGGCCGTGCCCAAGACGATGAACTTCCCGGTCGCGGTGCAGGCTGCCTCGGACGCCGCCAATCTCTACATCCGCTTGAGCTTCAAGGCGCCCGCTGGCGGCGCGGACAAGGGCGACAAGGACAACGATGTCAAGGCGACGCTGCTTTTCGGCGACGCCAAGGTACCCCAGGGCGGTCAGGTCGGTTGCTGGGCCACCTGCCACAGCGACGCGCGCACCATGCCGGGCGCCGACGAGAAAAAGACCAAGTACACCAAGGAAGGCGCCTACGAGTTGATCCAGTGGGCCAGCAAGGGCAACAAGGTCTCCGACGGCAGCGTCACCACCGAGCGCAAGATGAGCGGCGGCAGTACCGGCGCCAAGGTCGAGGGCGGCAAGAGCGGCGATGGCTACACGCTGACCTTCACGCGCAAGAATCCGGGCGAAGGCAAGACGGTTCCCTTCGGTTTCGCCATCCATGCCGACCATGCCAGCGGTCGCTTCCATCATGTTTCGATGGGCTACACGCTGGGCATCGGCGCCGACGGCGACATCAAGGTGACCAAGCAGTAGTATCCGATCCCGCCGTGAGCGGTATTGGTTCGTTGCTGAAAGGAGTGCCGGCGCTGCTGGCGCTCCTTTCCATTTGCGCCGCCGCACAGCAGACGGTGATTGTCAACATTGCAGAGTACAAGTACGCGCCGGCCGAAGTCCGCATCAAGGCCGGCGATACCGTGAAGTGGGTCAACAACGAGCGGCGCACCAGCCATTCGGTACTGTTCCCCGCCGAAAACGGCCTCGAGTCGACACGCATGTTTCCCGGCGAAAGCTGGGAGCGTAGCTTTCCGGTTCCCGGCCGCTACGAATACGTCTGCGGACCGCACCCGGAAATGAAGGGCGCGGTGCATGTCGACTAGCGTCGTCGGCTGCGTCGCCGCCGCGCTGCTGCTGGCCGGCCCGGCGCTCGCGGCGGCCGAGCCGTCACCGGCGCGGCAGAAGGAGTTGATCCACCTGGTGCGCCAGGATTGCGGCTCCTGCCATGGCTTGACGCTGCAAGGCGGGCTGGGCCCGGCTCTGTTGCCGGCCACCCTCGCCGACAAGCCGGTCGAGGGCTTGGTGGCCACCATCATCGGCGGCCGGCTCGGTACGCCGATGCCACCATGGCATCGTTTCCTGACAGAGGATGAAGCACAATGGATCGTTGCCAGATTGATGGCCGGGTTTCCTGAATGAGAATGATCGCGCATGGGGCGGTGCTTGTCCTGATGGTTCTGCTGCTGGGCGCCTGCGGCGGCATGCCGTTGCGCGGCACCGGGGATCTCGGGCTCGTCATCGAGCGCGCCAGCGGGCACGTCACGCTGGTGAACACCAGCAGTCGTCAGCCATATGCGCGCATCGGCGGGCTTGGCGATCTTTCGCATGCATCCGTCGTGTATTCGCGCGATGGCCGCTACGCGTTCGTCTTCGGCCGCGACGGCGGCCTGAGCAAGCTCGATCTGCTCGAAGCGCGCATCGTCAAGCGCATCTTGCAGTCGGGCAACGCCATCGGCGGCTCGATCTCGCAGGACGGTCGCATCGTGGTGGCGCAGAACTACACGCCGGGCGGCATCAAGGCCTTCGACTCGGAAACGCTCGAGCTGCTGTCGGAAGTTCCCGCCGAGTATGCGCCGGGACGCTTCTCCAAAGTGGTCGGCCTGGCTGACGTGCCGGGCAACAAGTTCGCCTACGCGCTGTTCGATGGCGGCGAGATATGGGTCAGCGATTTTTCTGATCCCAGGAAACCGGTGACCCGGCGCTATCCGGCCGGCATGCAGCCCTATGACGGACTGGTCACGCCTGACGGGCGTCACTATCTGGCCGGCCTGTTCGGCGAGGACGGCATCGCGCTGCTCGACCTGTGGCAACCCGAAAAGGGCGCGCGCAAGATTCTCGAAAAATATGGCCGCGGCGAAGAGAAACTGCCGGTGTTCAAGATGCCGCACTTGCGCGGCTGGTCGGTGGCGGCGGGCCGCGCCTGGCTGCCGGCGATCGGTCGCCATGAAGTGCTGGTCGCCGATGCCGCGACGTGGAAGGAAACCGGTCGCGTGGCGGTCAAGGGCCAGCCGGTATTCGTCATGGCGAGTCCCGACGGACGACAGATCTGGGTGAACTTCGCCTTCCCCGATAACGGCTGGGTGCAGGTCATCGACACGCTGAGCGGCAAAGTGGTGCAGACCCTGCAACCAGGCAAGGCGGTGCTGCACATGGAGTTCACGCCGCGCGGAGAAGCTGTGTGGCTGTCGGCGCGCGATGACAATCGCGTCGTGATTTACGACACGAAGACCTTCCGCAATCTCGGCAGCTTCGCGGCAGAGGCGCCTTCCGGCATTTTCTTCACCAGTCGCGCGGCGCGCATCGGGTTCTGATGATGGATTCGCCCTACAGTCCGCTCGAATTCGCGCTGCTCAACGACTGGCAGCGCGACTTTCCGATCGTTTCCCTGCCATTCGAGCGGCTGGGGCAAAAACTCGGCGCTGGCGATACGGCAATTCTGGACACGCTGGCGCGATTGCAGGCGCGCGGCGCCATCAGTCGCGTCGGCGCGGTGTTTGCGCCGCGGCGGGTGGGCGCATCGACGCTGGCGGCACTCGCCGCTCCGGCTGAACGGCTGGAAGAGATTGCGGATATGGTCAGCGCGCGGTCGGAGGTCAATCACAACTATCAGCGCGAGCACCATTTCAACCTCTGGTTCGTCGTCACCGCCGCCGACAAAGACACCTTGAAGCAAACGCTGGCGGCGATCGAGGGCGAGACAGGCTGCGCCGTGATCTCTCTGCCGTTGGAGAACGAATATCACATCGACCTCGGCTTCGATCTGAACTCGGCGCACAAGCATCACGCCACGATTCCCGACACGCCGGTGCGCGAGCCCGATGCCATGGAGAAACAGTTGATAGCCGCGCTGCAGCCCGGGCTGGAACTCGTGGCACGCCCTTTCGCGCGCCTTGGCGAGCGCATCGGCATGGGCGAGAGCGAAGTGCTGGAGCGGCTGACGGGCTGGCTCGACGAGGGCCTGATCAAGCGCTTCGGAGTGGTCGTGCGTCATCATGAACTGGGCTATCGCTCCAATGCCATGGTGGTTTTCGACGTGCCCGATGCCGATGTCGACCGGATCGGCCGGCACCTGGCGGCCGAGCCGGGCGTCACGCTGTGTTATCGGCGAACCCGCAGCCTTCCCGACTGGCCCTACAATCTTTTTTGCATGGTCCATGGCCGTTCGCGCGAGGAAGCGCAGCCGCGAATTGATCGTCTGGGGCGGCTGGCGGGTCTTCCGGCGCAGGCGCTGTTTTCGACGCGGCGCTTCAAGCAGTGCGGCGCACGCTATTTCGTCGAAGTCGGAAAAGCCAAAGAAACGGCCAGCGGCTTGTCAGATGCGTGAGGCCGCGACGCCAGGCAGCGCGCTGGATGCGATCGACAAAAGCCTGATCAATGCGCTGCAGGGAGACTTTCCCCTGGTGCCTGAGCCCTATCGGCAGGTTGCGGAAAAGCTCGGCTTGAGCGAGGCGGAGCTTCTGCGCCGCCTTGACTCGCTGCTCGAGCGTCGCGTGCTGACGCGCTTTGGGCCCATGTTCCAGATCGAGCGCGCCGGCGGCGCATTTGTCCTGGCCGCGATGCGGGTGCCGGAAGCCGAATTCGAGCGTGTTGCGGCGCAGGTGAATGCCTTTCCCGAGGTGGCGCACAACTATCGCCGCGAGCACGCGCTGAACATGTGGTTCGTGCTCGCCACGGCGACCCCGCAAGGCATTACCGAAACGACCGCGGCGATCGAAGCTGCAACAGGCTTGCCGGTATTCGCCTTTCCGAAGGAGCGGGAGTACTTCGTGGAGATGAAGCTTCGTGCCTGAAGCCAAGTCCGAACTCGACGTCACAGACCGTCGTCTGATCGTGGCGACGCAGGGAGGCCTGCCGCGTGTGGCGAGACCCTACGATGCGATCGGCGGCCAACTCGGTATAGGCGGCGACGAGGTCATCACCCGCTTGCAGCGCATGCTTGATCATGGCGTCATCCGTCGCATTGGCGCCGTGCCCAATCACTATGCCATCGGCTACACTGCCAACGGCATGTCGGTGTGGGATGTCGATGACACGCGCATCGATGAACTCGGCGCACGGGTCGGTGCGCTGGAATTCGTCACGCACTGCTACCGGCGCCCGCGCCGGCTGCCCGACTGGCCCTACAACCTGTTCGCCATGGTGCATAGCCAGAACCGCGAAGAGGTTGCCGCCCGTGTGGCGGAAATCGCCGCACTGCTGGGCGATGCCTGCCGGGCGCATGACATTCTCTACAGCACCGCGATCCTCAAGAAAACCGGCCTGCGGATCGCCGGTTGAAGCAGCCTTACTGTCGTTCCTGGATCGACGTCACGTAGGCGAGGATGTCCTGCAGGTCTTCTTCCTTGAGCGCGTTGAGCACGCCGCCGATTCCTTCCTCATCGTGCGGACGCTCGCCCTTCACGTATTTCTCCATCTGCCGCATCAGGTAGCTCGTGTATTGGCCGACCAGCATCGGGAACATGCCGCGTCCCATGCCGGTCTTGCCGTGGCAGGTCACGCATTTCTTCTGGTAAATGGTTTCGCCATTGACCACGTTGCCCGGTGCGCGCGGAATGATCATGACCCGCTCGGTCAGCGTCAGGCGGGTCAGCGCGTCGTCGCTGTCCTTGAACACCGGCCACTTGGTCGGCAATTCGATCGACGCGAGGTAGGCGGATACATCCTTGATGTCCTCATCCGGCAGTTCGCGTTCCTGGGTGTAGGGATACATCGGGATATTCACCCGCGTGCGGGCGCGAAACGCCTTGAGCTGTGATTCCAGGTACTTGACCTGCTGACCCGCGAGGCGCGGGTATTCGCCGCGCGAGCCGCCTTGCCCCAGATCGCTGTGGCAGCCGGCGCAGGTGGCATTGATATCCTTGCCCTTTTCGAGGTTCTGGGCGTTTCCAGGATTGCCGACGCTCAGTGCCAGCAACAAAATCAGAAGCTTGGTTTTCATTTCAATAACCCTCGCTCCGGCGATGCGACGGATTGTCGCAGTCACGGGATGCGCTTTTCCCCAGTTGGTAACGGATAATTCGCCGATGCCAAATTTTACTACTCCTGACGACGCTTCCAATCTGCGGCTCGACCTCCGTCGCACGGTGATACTGCGCTGGTGGCTGTTGGTGGCCGTCGCGATCGCCGTGTCGTCAGCGCCGACTTTGCTGGGCATCGCCCTGCCGCAACTGCCCATGTTCGCGGTCGTCGGGCTGATGGCTGGTTTCAACGGCTATGTCCAGTGGAGCGCACGCACGAATGAATCCGTCGGCACCGGCGAATTGTTTGGCCAGTTGTGCGTCGATCTGGTCGCTCTGGCGATCCTGCTGTATCTGTCGGGCGGCGCGGCGAATCCGCTGATTTCCCTGCTGTTGGTGCCGGTCGCCGTGGCCGCGTTGTCATTGCCGGGGCGGCACGCCGCCTTGGTTGCCCTGCTGGCGGTCGGACTCTATTCGCTGCTGATGTGGGCTTTCCTGCCGCTGTTCGTGGGCGATGCCGAGCGTGCGGCACGCCTGCATCTGGCCGGCATGTGGCTGACCTTTGTCGTCTCGGCGATGATGATCGCCTGGTTCGTGGCGCGCATGACGGCCTCGATCCGCGAGCGCGACCGCCGGCTGGCGGCAGCCCATGAGCAGGCGTTGCGGGACGAGCGCATGGTAGCTCTGGGCGCTTTGGCCGCCGGCGCCGCGCATGAACTGGGGACGCCGCTGGCGACGATAGCCGTGGTGATCGGCGAACTGGAGCGCGAGGCTTTCCGGGATGCCGAAGTGCACGACGATCTGGTCTTGGTGAGGGAGCAGGTGGATATCTGCAAGGGCATCATCAGCGGCATGGCGGCGCGGGCCGGAGCACAGCGGCCGGAGCAGCTTCAGGTGCAGGATGCCGGCGCCTGGCTGCAGGGCGTCCGAGCGCGCTGGCACGCGATGCGGCCGCGCGCAAGCAGCCGGCTGAGACTGGATGAGGCCGCCTCGTCGCTACGGATAACGACCGAAGCCACGCTGGAACAGGCCGTGGTCAACCTGCTCAACAACGCGGCGGATGCCAGCGACGCGGAAATCGACATCAGCCTCGCCTGCGACGGAGCGAGGATCGGAATTGTCATAACGGATGGCGGCACGGGATTTTCGGACGAAGTGCTGCGCCAGGCCGGCCGGGCGCCGTTGCCGGCACGCGGCGGCGGGGCGGGCATCGGGTTGTTGCTGGCATTTTCCGCGGTTGAACGAATGGGCGGCAGGATCGTGCTGGACAATGTGCCCGCGGGAGGCGGGCGCGCCAGCATCGAGCTGCCGATAGTGCAGGACGAGGACACGAGAAAGGCAGCGCAAGCGACATGAGCAAGAGCATGCTGGTCATAGAGGACGACGACACCTTGAGCGCCACGCTGGTGCGCGCGCTGAAGCGGCGCGGCTATGCGGCCGAGGCCGCACGGACGGTGGCGGCTGCGATCGGCATGGCGCAAGCAGCCGCGCCGGACCAGGTCGTGCTGGACCTGAATCTCGACGGCGCATCCGGTCTCGGCCTGATTCCGCGGCTGCTGGAGATCAATCCCGCCTGTCGGATCGTGGTTCTCACCGGTTATGCGAGCATCACCACGGCGGTCGATGCGATCAAGCTGGGCGCTGTTCAGTACCTGGCCAAACCGGTGGACGTAGATACGCTGCTGCGGGCATTCGGCCATACGCTTCAGGCCGATGAAAGTTCGCCCGAGGCCAGCACGGCGGCGGCCATCTCGCCGGTGCCGATGTCGGTCGACCGCATGGAATGGGAGCATATCCAGCGCGTGCTGCGTGAGCACAAGGGCAACATATCGAGCACCGCGCGGGCGCTCAACATGCACCGGCGAACCTTGCAGCGCAAACTGCTGAAGCGGCCGGCAAAGCAGTAGGCGGATGTTGGATCAGTGCCCTACATCGAAGCGGTAGGGCACGGCAATCCGCTGTCGGTCGGTTTCGATGATGACCGTCGCCACCCAGGTCATGCCGCCTGAAACGCAGACGGGCAGCGAGGTTTCGCCGCCATAGCGTCCACTGCCGGATGCAGTCAGTTCGCTCCGGTTGTAGCCCATGTTCATGCTCTCGCCGGCAAAGTCTACTTCGATCTTTCTCGCCTCGATCCCGCTGACCGTCACTTCGACTCGCAAGGGTTGCAGAAAGACTACCGGTCGCGGCGTAATGGAAAGCTCCATGCGCCCTTGCGGCAGGGTCGCCGGGCACGCCCGGCGCTGCAAGTCACACCCTGGATCGACCACGCCCGTAACATCCGCCTTCGGCAGCAGCAACGGCGACAGCTGGTGGCCGACTACGGCGGTAGCGATCAGGGCGACGATCATCGCCAGGTTCAGGAGTTGGGATTTGCTGAATTTCAAGGCCGAATTTCTCCGTGGCGCATTATGGCTTCATACGGTGAATTGATGCGTAGCAACATTTGATCTAAGTCAAGCCTACGCGGCTCATTTTGGCGGTAACATGCGCGGCATATTGTCGCAGCGGCGAAGTGTCGCAGTGATGATCGGGCAGCAAGGGCGCATCGGAAACTGTGCTAACGCAGTATCAACCGGAATGGGAGTGACATCAATGAAGAAGTTTAACAAGCAAGCCACCTCGCTGCTGCTGGCAGCCGGCATGGGGCTGGCGGCGACGGCAGCTTTGTCGGCCGACAATCTGGCCGATGTGCTGAAAGCGCGCGGTTTGAGCCAGCAGGATCTGCTGGCCGCGGCCAAGACCTATGTGCCAACCGGCAAGCGTGACGAGTTCGTCGCCTTCAGTTCGGGTGGTCAGTCGGGTCAGGTCATCGTCTACGGCGTTCCCTCGATGCGCATCCTCAAGTACATCGGCGTGTTCACGCCGGAACCCTGGCAGGGCTATGGCTTCGACGAAAGCTCGAAGAAGGTCCTGGCCGGTGGCCGTATCGACGGCAAGGACATCACCTGGGGCGACACCCACCACCCGGCGATCTCCGAAACCAATGGCGAGTACGACGGCCAGTTCCTCTTCATCAACGACAAGGCCAATCCGCGCCTCGCCGTGATCGACCTGCGCGACTTTGAAACCAAGCAGATCGTCGTGAACCCGATTTTCAAGTCGGAGCATGGCGGTGCTTTCGTCACCACCAACACCGAGTACGTGATCGAAGCCGCGCAGTATCCCGCACCGCTCGAGAACAAGAAGTTCTTCCCGCTCGAGGAAATGAACGAGAAGTATCGCGGCGGCGTCACCTACTGGAAGTTCGACCGCAAGGAAGGCCGCATCGTAACGAAGGACTCCTTCTCGCTCGAACTGCCGCCTTACTGGCAGGATCTGTCGGACGCCGGCAAGGGCGCCTCCGAAGGCTGGTCGTTCACCAACTCCTTCTGTTCCGAGCGTTACGTCGGCGGCATCGAGAAGGGCCGTCCGCCGTATGAAGCCGGCTGCTCCGCCAAGGACACCGACTATCTGCACGTGATCAACTGGAAGAAGGCCGCCGAAGTCGTCAAGGCCGGCAAGGCCAAGAAGATCAACGGCCACGACGTCATCATGATCGAAACGGCGATCAAGGAAGGCCTGCTGTACCTGATTCCCGAGCCGAAGAGCCCGCACGGTGTCGACGTGACGCCGGATGGCAAGCACATCGTGGTTGCCGGCAAGCTCGACACGCACGTTTCGGTGTACAGTTTCGAAAAGATCCAGGCCGCCATCAAGGCCGGCAAGTTCGAGTCCAAGGACGCCTACGGCATCCCGGTGATCGGCATGAAGGACGCGCTGCATACGCAGGTATCGCTGGGTCTCGGCCCGCTGCATACCCAGTATGACAGCAAGGCCTGCGTCGCCTACACCTCGCTGTATGTGGATTCGCAAGTGGCCAAGTGGAACTACTGCGAAGGCAAGGTGCTCGACAAGATCAGCGTGCACTACAACATCGGTCACCTGATGACCATGGAAGGCGATTCGACCAAGCCGGCCGGCAAGTACCTGGTGGCGTTGAACAAGCTGTCCATCGATCGCTTCGTGCCGGTGGGCCCGCTGCAGCCGCAGAGCCATCAGCTGATCGACATCAGCGGCGACAAGATGCAGTTGCTGTATGACATGCCTCTGCCGCTGGGCGAGCCGCACTATGTGGTGGCCATTGATGCGAAGAAGCTGAAGCCTGCCGTGCGCTACAAGGTCGGCACCGACAGCCGCACCGACAAGCCGCATCCGGGTGCTGTTCGCGCCGGTGAGGAGAAGATCGTCAAGAAGGGCAACAAGGTCGAAGTGTTCGGCACCCTGATCCGTTCGCACATCACGCCGGAAACCATCGAAGTCGATGTTGGCGACGAAGTGACGATCAACCTGACCAACCTCGAGCGTGCGCAGGACGAAACCCACGGCTTCACGGTCTCGACCTACAACGTTCATGCGTCGGTCGAGCCGGGCAAGACCGTGGCCGTCAAGTTCAAGGCTGACAAGGAAGGCGTCTATCCCTACTACTGCACCGAGTTCTGTTCCGCTCTGCACCTGGAGATGATGGGCTACCTGCTGGTCAAGCCGAAGGGTTGGAAGCCGACCACGAAGGCGCTGGCCAAGGGCAACTACACGGAAGCCGACTACAAGGCAACCGTGAAGAAGGTCGTCGATACCCAGGCCATCATCGACTCCGTCGTGGCTTACATCACCAGCGTCAACTACAAGGACTTCCCGGATGTCGTGGCCATGGTCGAGGATGCATTCGACCAGTTGGGCAAGACCAAGGGTCTCAAGGAGAAGCATGAAGGCTTTGCCGCCAAGAAGGATTGGGAAAATGCCAACCTCTGGGCCGAGCAGATCTGGCAATACCAGGTCAAGACCGCCGACCTCGGTTTGCGCGCCAAGACTTACCTTGAGCAGAACGGAGCCAAGAAGGTCAAGTAAGTTGCACTAGATCAAGGCAGGTTCCGGGGGGCGGAGTTACTCTGCCCCCCGTTTTACTTTACGAAAAGGAATAACCATGAAACTAGGATTTGTTCTCGCGGCCGTTGCTGCGGCTTCCTTCGCCGCACCGGCCCTGGCCGACGGCAAGGCGCTTTACCTCGAAAAGACTTGCATCGCCTGCCACGGCAAGGATGCCAAGAAGCCGCTGACGCCGGAATATCCCAAGCTTGCCGGCCAGAACGCCAAGTACGCCGAGAAGCAGATGCAGGACATCAAGAGCGGTGCACGCGCCAACGGGAACTCTGCGGCAATGAAGGGGGTCATGCATCTGGTGTCGGACGAGGAAATCAAGCAACTGGCGAAGTACCTCTCCGAGATAAAATAGCAACACCTGTTTTGTGCTGCCTGGCAAGGCTGGTCAATTGATGAATATCAATGATTGCTGATGTTCTAATATGGCATCATTGCCGCAGCCCTTACCTACTGACGAGGAAACAAATATGTACAAGGCACTGACACTGGCGCTCTCGATGGCGCTGATTCCCGCATTCGTGCTGGCGGCACCGCCGGCCGAAAAGAAGGCCGGCATCGAGTCCAAGGACTACAAATGGAACGCCCAGGAAGGCGAGAAGATCGAAGCCCTGAAGCTCAAGGGCAATGCCAAGGCCGGCAAGGAAGGCTACGAAGTCTGTGGCGCCTGCCATCTGCCTTCAGGCGCGGGCCGTCCCGACGGCACCTTCCCGCAATTGGCCGGCCAGCACACCACGGTGCTGATCAAGCAGATGGCCGACATTCGCGCCGGTCTGCGTGATAACCCGACCATGTACCCCTTCGCCAAGGAATTGACCGACGCGCAGGAACTGGCCAACGTCTCGGCTTACATCGAAAGCCTGTGCATCCCGGTCGACCACGGCAAGTACGATGGTGCCGACGCTGCGAAGCAGATCGCCGACGGCAAGGCGATGTACGAGAAGGAGTGCATCGAGTGCCACAAGGCCAACGGCGAAGGCGTCAAGGACAAGTTCTACCCCGTCCTGGCCGGTCAGCATTACAAGTATCTGCTGCGCCAGATGACCGAGATCCGCGACGGCCATCGCCGCAATGCCAATCCTGACATGGTCAAGATCATCAAGCCCTACACCAACGCCCAGCTGGTGGCGATCTCGGCCTACCAGGCCAGCCTGACCATGCCGGGTTCGATGTGCAAGGCCGGTCCCGCTGCAAAGGGCGGCAAGAAGAAATAATAGTGATCCCTGACTTCCGCACTCCACTGGAGTGCGGAACGTCCGTGGCTGGTTTCATCTCCCCCCCCAAACAGAGCACAAAATGCAAGACCAAAAAAAACAGAACATGCTGATCACCGGGCTTACCCTGGTGGCCACGGTGATGCTGATCGCCGCCTACTTCGCGCCGATCTGGTGGGTATCGCTGACGGCGCCGAACTATCCGAAGGATGCTTTCCCTGATGGCATCCGGATCCACTTCCATTTCAACGGGGTGTTCAACGGCTGCTCGGCGGTTGGCAAGGGAACCCAGATGGGTAACGAAACCCTGCAGGCCGACCTGGGCCACGACACGCCGCGCTACAACCCGATTCTGGACAAGGGCAAGGACGTGAACAAGGAGGCGAAGAGTCTCGACTGCGTCCATGAAATGAACACCATCAACCACTACGTGGGGATGTATCCGATCGATACCGGCTCGCCGGTGGAACTGCGTCTGTCGAAGTTCATCTTCGGCTGGTTTGCCGTCATGCTGCTGGGTTTCATGGCGACACAGAAAAAGAATCAGCTGAAAATTCTGGCTGCTGGTTTCACGGCGGTGGCGGTGTGGATGGTGGTCGATCAGCTCGTCATGGGCCAATTGGAGGTGTTCGCCACTCATTACTACAATGAGGCGAAAACCTTCTTCAATCAGCCTGACGTGCTGGCTAAATGGAAGGCCAACCTGATATTGGCTACCAAGATATCGATGGCCGGGATGGTGGTGGCAATGGCGATCATCCTGCTTGGCGTCTGGAAAATCCGCAGCTTCTCCTTGTTGCTGGCGCTGGTTCCCGCCCTGCTGCCGGTGTTCTTCGTGGTCGATTACGCCGGCTGGCTGTGGTTCTTCGGCCACAACATGCATCCGTGGGGCGCCTTTACCGTCAAACCCTTCATGCCAACGGTATTCGGCGAAGGCAAGGTGGCGCAGTTCTCGACCTTCTCCTATCCTTACTGGGGTTATGCGCTGCTGCTGGTAGCTTCCGGGTGCCTGATGATGGCGGTATTGCTGCGTCGCAGGCAGATGCGTGAGTCATCGGCGAACTGACGCCGCCATGAACCGTAAACGCTGGCTGGTTATGCTGCCGGCCTTGCTGCTCGGTGTCTCATCGCTGTTGGTGGCGCGTCCGGCTGACCGCGATACTGCCGAAGATAAACCACCGGCTCTGGGTGTGACGGCGGATTTGTCTACCGCACCCCGGGTAGGGGTGGACAGACCGAAGCCTACCTACATGCTCCACGAGCGCGACAAGCGCGTGCATGGCTTGAAGCCGTTCCAGATTCTGGTGGATGCGGCACCTGCCGGATCGACGCTGCGGCCACCACCCGGATCGTATGCCGGTCCGGTGGTGATGACCAAACCGCTGATCATCGAAGGCGGCGGACAGGTGACGATCGATGCCGGCGACAAGGGCACCGTATTCTCGCTCCAAGCCGATGGGGCGGTGTTGCGTGGCATCCATCTGACCGGATCAGGCGATTCACACGACACCGACGATTCCTGCCTCGATGTGCGCGGTCACCACAACGTGATCGAGAACCTGGTGATCGACAACTGCCTGTTTGGCATCGACCTCAAACAGTCGAGCGACAGTATTGTCCGAAACAACAAGGTACGCTCCAAGGATCGCGAACTGGGCGTGCGCGGCGACGGTCTGCGACTCTGGTACAGCGACCGCAACCTGATAGAAGGCAACGAGGTCGCCGATTCGCGCGACATGGTGGCCTGGTATTCCCACGACAACATCTATCGCAACAATGTCGGAATGCGCAGCCGCTATTCGATCCATTTCATGTTCGCCAACAACAACGTGGTCGAGGACAACCGTTTCTATGACAACGCGGTAGGTGTGTACTTCATGTACACCGAAGGCGGCGTGATGCGCAACAACCTGATCTCGCACGCCACGGGCGCCGCCGGCATGGCGATCGGCTTCAAGGAAGCCAGCAATGCAGTCATCGAGGGCAACGAGATCATCTACTGCGCGGTCGGCATCGGTTCCGACCTGTCGCCTTTTCAGCCGGATAGCAAGATATGGGTGCGCAACAACCGTTTCGCCTTCAACGGTATCGCGGTAAAGTTATCCAGCGAACTCGGTGGCAACGTCGTCACCGACAATATCTTTGAAGGCAATCTGACCAACGTGGTGCAGGCCGGTCGCGGCACATCCGGGCTCAACGAATGGCGGGGCAATTACTGGGATGATTATCAGGGCTTCGATCGTGATCACAACGGCATTGGCGACACGCCCTACGAGTTGTATGCCTATGCGGATCAGATCTGGATCGAAATGCCGCCGGCGCGTTTTTTCAAGACGGCGCCGGTAATGGAATTGCTGGATTTTCTGGAGCGGCTTGCGCCTTTCTCTTCGCCTGAAATGACATTGAAAGACGAAAAGCCGCGCTTCATCAAGCCGGAGCTGGTCAAGAGCAAGGTGACAGGATGAGCGAGTCGAAACCACCCGTCGCGGCGAAACCGCCTCTTTCGCGGGAGCGCATGCAGCAGGCGCGGCGCAAATGGCTGCGTACCATCCTGCTTACGGGGGGGGTGACGGGCGCCGCGCTCTCCGGCTTCCTGCCTCTGGTCTATGCACGGACAAAGCGCCTGCGACCGCCGGGGGCGCTGGATGAGAAGGACTTTCTGTCTTCCTGCATCAAGTGCGGCCAATGTGTGCAGGTCTGCCCGGTACAGGCGATCAAGTTGGCTGATCTGGTCGACGGCGTTGGCGTCGGCACGCCCTACATCGACGCGCGCGAGCAGGCCTGCGATTTCTCCTGCGATGCCGTGCAGTGCATCCTGGCCTGCCCGACCGGGTCGCTGGTGTACAAGAAGCCGGCTTTTCTCGGTGTGCGCAAGGGGGCGAAACTGGCTGCCGCGCCCATCCTCAAGGCCAAGGAAAAGGACGCCGAACCGACGCTAAACCTTGCCGAGCGCATCGGCGTTGCACGCCTGACGCGGCCGGAGGCCTGCCTCGCGATCCAGGGCAAGGGCTTCAAGGGGCAGGTGCGCGGGGCGTCGTTCAAGGGCCGCCTGCGGTATATGGAGGTCGATCGATGGAAGCCGATAGGGGTCAGCGAGCATCCGTACGACATCGCCGAATGCGATCTGTGCGTGCGCGAATGCCCGGTCAAGGGCGCCATTTCGATCGAGACTGTATTCGCGCCCGACGGCAGCAAGCGCAAGTCGCCGGTGGTGCATGAACCCTGCGTCGGCTGCGGCGTCTGCGAAATGATTTGTCCCGTCGAGCCGACCTGCATCGTCATCGATGCGCGGGAGGTATGGAACACATGAATATCTTCCTCAAACGCCGCTTCTTCGACCAGATCGCGGTGATGTTCGGCCGCGAGGCGAAAAAACCTGAAGTCATTTCCGAGCGCGCCCAGCAGATTCATGTGCTCAAACGCGCCACCAACAAGGAGAGGTTGCAGGCGGCGGCGCTCGCCCATGAAGAGGCAAAAAAGGTGCACAAATGGCGCAACCGGCGCTGGGCGGTTCTGATCGTCGCCAACCTGTTGTTCACCTTCTCGTTCTGGCTCGATATCCAGATACTCGAAGGTGCATTGACCGCCTCGCGCTTCGTCGGATTCCATCTGATCGATCTCAATGCCGCGCTGCA
>CAYNGV010000023.1:0-5912 GCA_964397005.1 uncultured Sulfuritalea sp.
TGACCCGGTTCCCGCGTGCGGACGACTTGCGCCACGAGCGTGGCAAGTTGTCCTGTCCTTGAAATACCGTGCTCGCCCCGAGCAGCAACAAGCGCCTTTGCAATCGCATGAGCAAACCGTTCTTCGCCATAGTCTCTGATCACCCTTTCTATTTCTGATTGCGATGCCCGCGCCAGAAATTCGGCCGCGGTCTCCCCCTGCGTCGTATCCATGCGCATGTCCAGCGGCGCATCGAAACGAAAGCTCATGCCCCGTTCGGGCGTATTCAGTTGCGGCGACGAGACGCCGATGTCCAGCAACACGCCATCCACCTGCGTCACGCCGAGTTTGTCCAGCACCGAGTCGAACTCGCTGAAGGCGGCATGCACCAGGGTGAAACGCGGATCGGAAAGTGCTGCGCCGGCGGCAATCGCGTCCGGGTCGCGATCCAGCGCGATCAGGCGTCCCGTTGGTCCCAGCGCGTCGAGAATCGCCCGGCTGTGGCCGCCGCGGCCGAAGGTGGCATCGACATAGATTCCCGCCGGCTGAATCGCCAGCCCCGCGACCGCTTCGGCCAACAGGACGCTGACGTGGGTATCGACACTCACAACGCAAGATTTTCCAGGCCCGGCGGCAGCAGCTTGTCGCCCACGGCAAAGATCGCGTCCTGCTGCGCCTTCCAGCCGGCATCCGACCAGATTTCAAAATGGCGCCCCTGGCCGATCAGCCAGATTTCTTTTTCCAGCCCGGCGTACTGGCGCAGCGAGGGCGAGATCAGCAGGCGCCCCGCGCCGTCCATTTCCACGTCCTCGGCAAAACCCACCAGCAGGCGCCGCACCATGGCGGACTCGACCTGCAAGCTGGGCGCGGCGAGGATTTGGGCGCGAATGGGCTCCCACGCAGGCTGCGGGTAGAGCAGCAGGCAACGATGGGGATGGGCGGTGACCACCAGCCGGCCTTCGCCGGCCGCCACCAGGGCGTCGCGGTGCCGCGCCGGAACAGCCATCCGGCCCTTGGCATCGAGATTGAGCGCCGTCGCACCTTGAAACATCGGACCCCCTTGAACAGGAAATCAGTCGCCAAGCAACCAAAATTTCCCACTAACCCCCACAGAGTCCCACTTTATGACACTTTTTGACGAGGGTCAAGAATGAGTCAC
Organism: uncultured Sulfuritalea sp.; assembly: GCA_964397005.1. GTDB lineage: Bacteria > Pseudomonadota > Gammaproteobacteria > Burkholderiales > Rhodocyclaceae > Sulfuritalea. The sequence continues at coordinate 1,139 of CAYNGV010000023.1, forward strand.
GTTTTTTTCAAGCACAACAAGGGCTTAGACGCGAAAGCCGAGGGTTTTCGCGAATAAAATATCAAGTAAAATCAATAGGGATACAAAGCAAACCGAATGTGCTTTGTGAGGAGTTGCGAAGGGCGCAATCGCGAATCAAGCGGCCGAAGCAAAAGTCGGCGCCGGCGACACGGCGGCGATGGCCAGTTGAAGCCCGCCCCTCAGGCGGGACGCTCGCCCATCATTTCGCCGAGGCGAATTGGACGTTGCGCCACCCACTCCGGATTGAAACGAAGGGTGTCACGCGGAAACAGCATCACCACCGTCGAGCCAAGCAGGAAACGGCCCATCTCATCACCCTGCTTGAAGAGCAGTTGCTGGTCCTCATAGCGCCATTCGCGCAAATGGCCGGGGCGCGGCGGATTCACCACGCCATGCCAGGCGGTGGCCATGCTGCCGACGATGGTGGCGCCGACCAGCACCATGACGAAGGGGCCGCGCTCGCCCTCGAAAACGCAGACCACGCGCTCGTTGCGCGCGAACAGGCCGGGCACGCCACGCGCGGTGACGGGATTGACCGAGAACAGATCGCCCGGCACATGGATCATGCGCGTGAGCTGCCCGTCGCAGGGCATGTGGATGCGGTGGTAATCCTTCGGGCTGAGATACAGCGTGGCGAAGCTGCCATCCTGGAATTGCGCGGCCAGTTCGGCATCGCCGCCGACCAGCGCCGTCGTCGAGTAGGAATGTCCCTTGGCCTGGAATATCCGGTCGCGCTCGATGGCACCGAACTGGCTGATCGCGCCATCCACCGGGCAAATGAAATCAGCCTGCGCCAATGGCCGCGCGCCGGACTTCAATGGCCGCGTGAAGAACTCGTTGAAGGTGGCATAACCGGCAATGTCCGGATCGGCCGCCTCGCTCATATTGACGCCATAACGACCGACAAACCAGCGGATCACCGCCGTCGTCAACGCACCGGCACGGGCGCCGGCAAACCGGCCGGCCAGCGCGGTCAGCGCCTGTTTGGGCAGGAGATACTGAAGCAGTACGGCAAGGCGGTCGGACACGGCGGGAGTCGTCGGCAAAAGCGACCGATTATAGTGGGCCGCCCGCGCCGGCCTCGCCGCGCCTGAGCAGGAAGGTCAGCACCGGTGGCGTAATCAGGGTGGTCAGGATGACCATCAACACGATCACCGAGAACATCGCCTCGTTCATCACGCCGAGCTGCTTGCCGACCATGGCGAAGATCAGCCCGACTTCGCCGCGCGGCACCATGCCCCAGCCCACCAGCCATTTGCCCGAGGGCCCGGCGGCGAGGCCGGCGGCGAGCTTGCCGGCCACCGCCGCCACCGTGACGCCGGCGCCGACCGTCAGCACCGCCGGATCTGCCAGGGTTTTCAGATCGACCTGCATGCCGGTAAGGACAAAGAACACCGGCACGAAAAAATAGCCGATGGGTTCGATCATGTGCTCGTGCTGATGGCCGCCATGCTTGACCAGGATTGGCCGCAGGCGCTCGGCCAGGCCAGGCTCGCCTTTTGGCAGCAGGGGTTCGATCTCGCGCACGATGGCCGGGCGGTCGAAGTCGCGCAGAAAGACCGGCTCGAACAACAGGCCGGCGGCGAAGGCGCCGATGATCGGCGCCAGGCCGATGGCATGCGCCAGCCAGGCGAGGAACAGCCCGGTGGCCAGCACCTGGGCGAACAGCATCGAGGGGCCGGCGTCGAGCTGCGCCAGCCAGCGGCTGGAATGCGGCGCGATCAGGCGCCCGATCCAGATCGAGCCGGCGAGGAAGATCACCGCTTGGGCAATGATGCCGCCGACCTGGCCGATGCTGACCGAACCGGCCTGCACCAGGCTGGAGACCACGGCGAGAATCACCAGCCCCAGCACGTCGTCGATCACCGCCGCGCCGAGCACGATGCGCGCCGCCGGCGTATCGAGCTTGCCGAGGTCGCGGAAGACGCGACCGGTGATGCCGACCGAGGTGGCCGACAGCGTCGCGCCGAGGAACAGGTAAGCGTTGTTTGAAAGACCCGGCAGCAGCCACGGCCCGACCACCCAGGCGCCCAGCGCGAAGGGCGCAACGATGCCGACGCTGCCGACGGCGAAGGCGCGCGGGCCGACCTTGACCAGATCGGCCAGCCGCGTCTCCAGCCCGATCTGCAGCAGCAGGACGATCACGCCGAGTTCGGCGATGAAGGCCACCGCCGGATCGCGGGCGATCGATTCGAAACCACTGAAGCCCAGCAGCGCAAGGTTGCCGAACAGCACACCGAGCAGCAACTCGCCCAGCACCGCCGGGAAGCCCAGGCGCTGCGCCAGCGGCGCAAACAAGCGGGCGCTGATCAGGATCAGTGCCAGCCACAGCAGGTTGGCGCCGACCACACCGGAACCCGCGGCCCACGCCGGCGCGGCGGCGAAGCAAAGCAAAACGGCCCCCGCCCAACGCGGGAGCCGTCCGGTGCGAGGCCGGGAAGCGCGGGTCACCGACCCTGCGCGGCCAGCGCGGCGATACGCTCTTCCATGCTCGGATGGCTGGCGAACAGCGACATGAACCCCTGGCCACCGGCGATGCCGGAACTCGCCAGGCTCTTCGGCAAGGGCTCCACCGCCATGCCGCCGAGGCGCTGCAATGCCGCCATCATCGGTCGCGGCGAGCCCATCAGGCTGGCGGCGCCGGCGTCGGCGCGGAACTCGCGCTGACGCGAGAACCAGGCGACGACGATGCTGGCGAGCACGCCGAACAGGATGTCGCAAACGATCACGGTGATCGTGTAGCCGATGCCGGGCCCGGACGACTGGCTGTCGCCGCGACGCAGGAAACTGTCGACCAGGTAGCCGACGATGCGCGAGAGGAAGATGACGAAGGTATTGACCACGCCCTGGATCAGCGTCAGCGTCACCATGTCGCCGTTGGCGACGTGGCTGACCTCGTGCGCCAGCACGGCCTCGACTTCTTCCTTGCTCATCCCCTGCAACAGGCCGGTGGACACGGCGACCAGCGAATTGTTCTTGGAGGGCCCGGTGGCGAAGGCGTTGGGCTCGCCTTCGTAGATGGCGACTTCGGGCATCGCGATGCCGGCTTTCTGCGCCTGCTTGCGCACGGTTTCGACCAGCCAGAACTCGGTGGAGGTCTCCGGGCTGTCGATGATGCGCGCGCCCGTCGACCACTTGGCCATCATCTTCGACATCATGAGCGAAATGAAGGCGCCGCCGAAGCCCATGATGCCGGCGAACACCAGCAGCATGCCCAGGTTGAGGCCGTTGGCGGTCAGGTAGCGATTCACCCCCAGCACGCTGGCGGCGACAGACAGCACCAGCAGCACGGCAAGGTTGGTGACCAAAAACAGCACGATGCGTTTCATTACGGTTCTCCCGAAAAAGACTGTGTTCCCTGTTTCGCACGTCGGTCGGCAACAGGCGGCAGCGCCCATTGTCCTCCATGCGGAAAACAAGATGCGGCGATTTTACGGAAATTCAAGTTTCCGACAAACCGAATAAAACATGACTATTTCTTCGTAAAATACGAAAGATGAAATCCACCGTGCTCAACTATCACCACTTGCGCTACTTCTGGGTCGTCGCCCAGGAAGGCAGCGTGACGCGGGCTGCCCGGCGCCTCAGCGTCGCGGTACAGACCATCAGCGTGCAGATCGCGCAGCTCGAACAATCGCTGGGCAAAGCCTTGCTGGCGCCGCAGGGGCGGCGGCTGGTGCCGACGGAGGCCGGGCGCCTGGCGCTGGCCTACGCCGACCAGATCTTCCAGCTCGGCGAGCACATGGGCGCCGCGCTGCGCGAAACGGATGCCGGCAACACGCTGCGCCTCGCCGTCGGCATTTCGGATGCGCTGCCGAAGCTCATCGCCTTTCGCCTCATGGAAGTGGTGTTCCATCTGCCGCAGCAAGTGCGGCTGGTCTGCCGCGAAGGCGAGTTCGACACCCTGCTGGCGGAACTGGCGCTGCATCGGCTCGACGTAGTGCTCACCGACCGGCCCGCCCCGCACGGCGGCAACCTGAAAGTATTCAGCCATCCGCTCGGCGCGTTCGAAATCACCCTGTTCGGCGCGCCGGGACTGGCCAAGCGTTACCGCAAGGGCTTTCCCGCCAACCTCGGTGGCGCCCCGATGCTGCTGCCGACACGCGGCAACGCCCTGCGCGGACAAATCGAGCGCTGGCTGGAAAGCCACGACCTGGCGCCGCTGGTCGTCGGCGAATTCGAGGACAGCGCGCTCCTGACCACCTTCGGCCGCGCCGGACTGGGGCTGTTCCCGGCGCCCTCGGTACTGGGCGAGGACATCGCGGCGCAACTCGGCGCCGAACCCGTTGGCGTGCTGGCCGATGTGAGGGAACGCTACTACGCGATTTCCAACGAACGGCGCATCCGCCATCCGGCGGTGGAAGCGATCCGCAACGCGCCGGTGGCCTGGGGCCAGCCGGTGGGCTGACTACTGGTAGCCCGGTGACCCCGCCGAAGAAGTCGGCGCTGGCGACACGGCGACTGGTTTGGCCTGTTGCACCTGAACGGCCGCCGGCGCGCCGTCCTTGTGCTTTTCGTGCGGGTGCCAACCCAGCAGCGCGAGCAGGGCAAAGAAGCCTACGACGTAGCCGACCGGTATGAACCAGCCATGGCGCAACCACTGTCCCACCGATTTGGCCTCGGGGAACAGATTGGCGACCGCAACGCCGGCCGAGGAACCGAACCACAGCATCGAGCCGCCGAAACCCACGGCGTAAGCCAGGAAGCCCCAGTCGTAGCCGCCCTGCTTCAAGGCCAGCGCGGTGAGCGGAAT
>CAYNGV010000023.1:6012-19723 GCA_964397005.1 uncultured Sulfuritalea sp.
GCCATGTGCTTGTGCTGCAGCAGGGCCGCCGGAATGCCGAACACCACCAGCGCCACGGCCGACGCAATATAAGCTTCCACCACATCGAGCGGGCTGACGCCGTCGAGCCACATCATGGTGGTCGTCGTGTCGCCGACCACCGAGCCGGCGCCGCCGCCGTTCGACGCAGCCACGATGGCCGCGAGATAGCCGATATGCACCTTGCGCTTGAACACGCTGGCCGCCACCGTGGCGCCGATCAGGGCGGCTGCGATGTTGTCGAGGAAGCCGGAGAGGACGAAGATGATGACCAGCAGCATGAACGGCCCCAGCCAGCCCTCGGGCAGCAACTTCGGCAGCACCTCGGGCACCCCGCTGTCCTCGAAATGCCGCGCCAGCAGCGCAAAGCCGACCAGCAGGCCGAGCAGATTGGCCAGCAGCACCCATTCGTGCGCCATGTGCGCGCCGAAACCGGCGATGCCGGCGCCGGTCTTGAAGCCGGTGAACAAGACTTTATAGGTGGTGATCGTGACCAAACCGGTCAGCGCCACCTGCAGCACGTAATGATGGAACAGCGCCACGCCGAGCAGGGTCGCCGCGAACAGGATGAAATCGACGGGAATGCCGAACAGGGCCGGCGAGCTGGCCGTCGCATCGGCCGCGTGGGCCAGCGGCGCCGCCAGCAATACTCCTGCTGTCGCCAGCAGTCCCCCCATCCTGCCCCAGGACACATTGCTTCGATGCGAAGACATCATCTGCCGCTCCAGTCGATTTTTTGTCGGCGGATTGTATCAGCCCGCCGCATACCAACCGCCGCCGGGAGGCAATCGGGAATAATGCGATAGACTTGCCCATCCTGAAAAATGAAAGTTCCGCCATGAAAATATTGCTAGCGGTTGACGGCTCCGATCATTCAAATCGCGTCGCCAGGCATGTCGTCCGCCTTGTGCAGGGCTGCGCCGACTTTCAGGTAACCCTGCTCAATGTCCAGGCGCCGATCGACGCCCCGGAAGTCCTCGGCCACATGCCCGTGCGCGAGATCGAAGCGATGCAGGAAACCCGCGGCGGCGATGCGATGGCTTCGGCGCGGGTCCTGCTCGACACGGCCGGCGTCGCCTACGCGCCCGAGGTAGCGCTCGGTCCGGTGGCCGAAACCATCGCCCGCAGGGCCGCCGAAAGCGACTGCGACGCGATCGTGATCGGCACCCACGGCGCAGGCGCGCTCAGAAGCGCGCTCATGGGGTCTGTCGCGGCGGAAGTGATCCGCCTGGCCGGCTGTCCCGTTACCGTAGTGAAGTAGCGCTGGTTACTGCCTACCGCTCCGTGGCCGGCGATACCCATCCCGTGACGCACATGGCAAGAATGTTGCGCCGAATTGCCGGCGTGATGCTCTGCATGGGAGCATGGGTAGCCATGGCACAGGAGATGCCGCAGCGCTTTGCCGGCCAGTCACTCTACCTGCCGATCTATTCGCACCTCTACCACGGCGACGTGAACCCGCGGACCGGAAAGCCCTCGGAAACGCTGGTGTCCACCCATGTCAGCATTCGCAACACCGACCCCGCCGCCGGCCTGAAGATCGTCAGCGCGCGCTACTACAACACCGACGGCAAACTGCTGCGCGAGTTTCTGCCGAAGCCGCAGGCCATCCCGCCGCTCGGCACCTATGAGCTTTACGTGCCGCGCTCGGATTCGTCGGGCGGCTCGGGTGCCAACTTCATCATCGACTGGGTCGCCGACAAACCGGTCAATCCACCGCTGGTGGAGGCCTTGCACGCCGACATCCGCGAAGCGCGCACCCTGCTGTTCGTCACCACGGCGCGCCCGATCCAGACCCGCTGAGCGCTGGCAAAGCTCAGTCCGCGTCCATCAGAAACAACGCCGATTCCATTTCGAAGCGGCCGTGCGGCGAGGCCATTGCGATCAGGGTGTGCCCGGGTTCGAGGATGAAATCGGCCGGCGGATTGAAAGTCCAGTCGCCGCGCGTGCGCACCGCGAGAAGGATGTAGGTCGTCCCCTTGAGTCCGAGTTGGCCCAGGGCCTTCGGTACGAAGCTCTTCGGCACGACCACTTCCTCGACGCGCAGCTTGTGTTCGGTGCGCAGCATCTCGTCGAGGAAGGACACCACGTGCGGCCGGATCATCGCCGAGGCGATGCGCATGCCGCCGGTGAAGTTGGGCGACACGATGGCATCGGCGCCCGCCTTCTTCATCTTCTCGACATTGCGCATTTCGTTGCAGCGGGCGACGACGCGCACGCCGGGCGCCAGTTGCTTGGCGGTCAGCGCGATCATCAGGTTGCGGCTGTCGTCGCCGGTCACGGCGAAAACGCCGTGGGCATCGGCGATGTTCGCCTCGATCAGCACGTCGTCGTCGACGGCGTCACCGTGGATGTAGAGCAGGCCGGGTCGCTTTTCGGCCTGCGCCTCGACCTGTTCCAGCTTCTCTTCGATGGCGACGTAGTGGCGGCCGGTGGCGTCGAGCTCCTGGGCGACATTGCGGCCGACCCGGCCGAAGCCGCAAACAATGTAGTGCCCGTGCAGCTTTTTCATCATCTTGTCCATCCGCCGTCTCCGCATCGACTTGTCGAAATCGCTGGCCAGAACGATGGCCGTCACGCTTGAAAAGAAATAGGTCATCACCGCGATGCCGGAAAAGGCAATCGCCATGGTGAAGATTTGCGCGTCCGGCCGGTGCCAGATCTCCACGCCGGCGCCGTAGCCGATCGTGGCGACCATCAGGAAGGTCATGTAGAGGGCATCGGTCCAGCCGGTTTCGGCGCCGCCGAGGTGCTTGTAGCCGACCGTGCCGGCGCCCATCACCGCGGCAAAGGCAATCAGCGCAATGCCGATCGACAAGCGTGCGCGGCGAAAAACCTCGTCGGTGTTGCCGTCGGAAATCATGGTTCGGTAGACAAGGCGCCGTGTCGCCAGCGCCGACTTTTTCGGATGCGGCGATTCTACCTGCTGCAACATTCCGTTGCGCCGGTATCATCCCGCCATGCACTCCCATCTGTTCTCGATCCTGCTGCTGCTCAGCGCCGCCGTCTTCAGCGTCGCGGTCGCGCGCCGCTTCAGGCTGCCCTCGATGCTGGCTTACCTGGTGATCGGCATTGCATTGGGGCCGCACGGGCTGGCGTTGCTGAGCGAGAGCGTCGATGTCCACAGCTTCGCCGAATTCGGCGTCGTCTTCCTGATGTTTTCGATCGGCCTGGAATTCAGCCTGAAGCGCCTGCAGGCAATGCGCAGCCTGGTATTCGGTTTCGGCTCGGCGCAGATGGCGCTGACCGCGCTGGGCACCGGGCTGGTAACGGCGCTGGCCTACGACCAGGGATGGCGCAGCGGCATCGCGGTCGGCCTGGCGGTCGCCATGTCGTCCACCGCCATCGTCGCCAGGATGCTCTCCGACCGTTTCGAGCTCCACTCGCGTTCCGGACGGCAAACCATGGGCGTGCTGCTGTTTCAGGACCTGGCCGTGGCCCCCTGCCTGATCCTGCTGCCGGCACTGGCCGCCTCCGGCGACGATCTGTGGCGCTCGCTGGCCGTGGCCGCAGCGCAGACTTTCATTGTCCTGGCGCTGCTGATCTGGGTGGGGCAGCAATTGATGGCGCGCATCTTCGATGCCGCGGCAAGGATACGCTCGAACGAATTGCTGGTGCTGACCACGCTGTGGATCGTCGTCGGCCTCTCCTTCCTCACCGCGCAGAGCGGACTGTCGCTGGCGCTGGGCGCCTTCGTCGGCGGCATGCTGATCTCGGAAACGGTGTATCGCCATCACGTCGAGGCAGACATCCGGCCGTTTCGCGACATCCTGCTCGGCCTCTTCTTCGTCACGGTCGGCATGATGCTGGACCTCCAGTATGTGCTCGCCAATGTGCACAAGCTGCTGTTGGCCGTGATGCTGCTGATCGGCGGCAAGGCGGTCGTCATGCTGATCGTCACCCGCGCGGCGAAGACGCCGCTGGTCGCCAGCCTGCGCACGTCTGCCCAGTTGGCGCAGGGCGGCGAGTTCGGCCTGGTGCTGATCGAACTCGCCCACGAGTTGCGGCTGATCGGCGCCAACGCCTTCCAGATCACGCTGTCTGCCATGCTGCTGTCGATGTTCATCGCACCCTTCCTGATCGCCCGCGCCGCCAGGCTTTCCGGGGACCTTGGGCGCGGCGACTGGGCGCACAAGGCCACGGTGATTCACACCATTGCCGTGCACAGCCTCGACCTCGGCCAGCACGTGGTGATTTGCGGTTATGGCCGCACCGGCGAGCGCATCGCGGAATTCCTGACCATCGAGGACATCCCCTTCATCGCCCTCGACGTCGATCCGCAGCGCATCGCCGACGCCCGCGCCCAGGGCATCAATGTCGTTTTCGGCAATGCCGACCGGCCCGAGGTCTTGCAGGCGGCGGGCATCGACCGGGCCCGGGCCGTGGTCGTCAGCTACCCCGACGCCCACTCTGCGGAGCGCGTGCTGCGCATTGTGCGCAGCACGCGGCCCGACATAGCCGTCGTGGTACGCACTACTGACGACAAGGACGTCGCCCGGCTCAAGGCCGCCGGCGCCACCGAGGTGATCCCGGAAGTACTGGAAAGCAGCCTGTTGATCGCCGCCGAAACCCTGGTGCAGGCCGGCATCCCGATGAAGAAAGCCATCCTTCATGTCCGCGCCGCGCGAGCCGCGCGCTATGCATCGCTGCGCGAGTTCTACGAGCCGCCGAAGAAATAGGAGCGGCCCGCCGCCTCCGGGCCGCCGTTGCGGGGCCTTAACCCGATCGCCGATCCAGACCCTGATCGACCATGGAAACCGGGTCTTCGATGGGTTCCAGATGGGTCGTGACATGGGCGTTCGGCAAGGCGTTGCGGATATCCGCCTCGATGCGTTCCGAGCAGTCATGAGCTTGTTGCACCGTCCAGGTGCCGGGCACCAGGACATGCAGGCTGACGAAGATGCGGCTGCCCGCCTGACGGGTACGCAAGGCATGAAAATCCAGCCCCTGCGCACGGTAGCCTGCCAACAGCGCCTCGACCTGTTCGATCTGTTCGGCCGGCAAGGAGACATCCATCAAGCCGGCGGCCGAGCGCTGCATCAGTTGCCACCCGGTCCAGACAATGTTCGCCGCAACCAGCAGCGCGATGGCCGGATCGAGCCAGAGCCAGCCGGTCAGCCAGACCAGGCCGACGCCGCCGATCACGCCGACCGAGGTCCACACATCGGTCATCAGGTGGTGCGCATCGGCTTCCAGGGTGATCGAATGCTGCGCGCGCCCCACCCGCATCAATATGCGCGCCGTGGCGAAGTTGATTACCGAGGCCACCACGGAAACCAGCAGGCCGGCCGCCACGGCTTCAAGCGGTTGGGGATGCAGCAGGCGATCGATCGCGGTGTAGCCGATGCTGACCGCCGCGAGCAGGATCAGGAAGCCCTCGAAGGCGCTTGAAAAGTACTCGGCCTTGCCGTGCCCGTGAGCGTGATCGTCGTCGGCCGGCAGTGCCGCGAGCGTCAGCATCCACAACGCCATCAATGCCCCGGCCAGATTGACGAAGGATTCGATCGCATCGGACAACAGCCCGACCGACCCGGTCAGCCACCAGGCCACGCCCTTGAGCAGGATGGTGGCGATGGCCGCGGCGATGGAAAGCCATGCGTAGCGTGTCAGGGAAGGTGATGGCATTACTGTCTTGTCCGGGATGACTGGTTCAAGCATACGAGATAACGACGAAGTCCGTGGCCATGACAAGCCGGGGCGATTGTGGCGCTTAAGCGCCGTTTAAGCGGCGCTCTCCATGATTCGCTTCACACAACACTCGTGGAGATACCCATGCGACGCATCCTCATCATTACCGCAGCACTCTTTGCCACAAGCGCCCAGGCCGAAGTACCGCGCGATTTTCAGTCGCGCTTCGAAAAGGAAGCCGGCGCAGCGGCTTCCGCCGAACGCGGCGCGCGCTTCTTCACCGCCAAGCAGGGCGGCGAATGGAGCTGCGCTTCCTGCCACACCGAGCGCCCGACGCAGGCCGGCCGCCACGCCAAGACCGACAAGGCCATTACGCCGCTGGCGCCGTCAGCCAATGCCGAGCGCTTTACCGATGCGGCGAAGGTGGACAAATGGTTCCGCCGTAACTGCAACGACACACTCAATCGAGCCTGCAGCGCCCAGGAAAAAGCCGACGTGATGGCCTGGCTGCTGAGCCTCAGATAACCAGGAGATTCTCATGACCATCCGCATTGCACTACCCGTCCTTTTGGTTGCGCTCGCCCTGCCGGCCCACGCCGACAACTACCGCGTGCCGAAGCATGCCGCCTTCGAGGAGGAATGCGCCTCCTGCCACATGGCCTTTCCGCCGCAGATGCTCGATGCCAGTTCATGGCGCGCCATGATGGACGGCTTGTCGAAACACTTCGGCTCCGATGCCAGCATCGACGAAAAACGCCGTATCGCCATCGCCGACTTTTTGGTCGCGAATTCCGGCGGGCGCAAGACGGGCGTCACCACCGATGCGCAAGGCAAGCCACTGCTGCGCATTACGGATACCACCTACTTCAAGAAGGAGCATCGGGAAGTTGCCGCCGCCACCTGGCAGCGCGCCTCGATCAAGAGTCCGGCCAACTGCACCGCCTGTCATGCGCAGGCAGCGGCAGGCGACTACAACGAACGCTCCATCCGCATTCCGAAATGAGGACCGCCATGAACATCGACACCAAGCCCATCCGTGTCTGGGATCTGCCGACACGCATCTTCCACTGGTCGCTGGTCACCAGTTTCGTCATCGCCTTTGCCACCGCGGAATCCGAAAAGTGGCGTGACATCCATGTCGTCGCCGGCTACACGCTGGCCGGGCTGATCGCCTTTCGCCTGCTGTGGGGCTTCGTCGGCGGCGGCTATTCGCGCTTTGCCGAATTCCTGCCGACGCCGCTGAAGCTTTTCGACTACATCAAGTCCCTGATGAACGGAAAGCCCCGGCATTATGTAGGTCACAATCCGGCCGGGGCCGTGGCGATCTTTCTGCTGCTCGGCTTCGGCGTCGTCGCCGCCGCCAGCGGCTGGGCCACGTACCAGGACATGGGCGGACACTTCATGGAAGAACTGCACGAAGGCGCCTCCAATGGCATGATGGCGATTGTTGTCATCCACATTGCCGGCGTCATTGTCAGCAGCTGGCTGCACCACGAGAATCTGGTGCTCGCCATGATTACCGGCTGGAAGAGTCTGCGATCCGACACCCATGAGAATCCTGCTGGTTGAAGACGATGCCCTGCTCGGCGACGCGCTGCAGGTCGGCCTGCGTCAGGCCGACTACGCGGTCGACTGGGTTCGGGACGGCGTCAGCGCCGAGACGGCGCTGACGACCGAAGACTACGCCGCGGTGGTGCTCGATCTCGGCCTGCCGCGACTGGACGGACTGGAAGTACTGCGTCGCCTTCGGGGGAAGAAGAAGTCGTTGCCAGTGCTGATCCTCACCGCCCGCGACACCGTCGATGACCGCATCCGGGGTCTCGACGCCGGCGCGGACGACTACCTGGTCAAGCCCTTCGACCTGGGTGAGCTGGCCGCCCGGCTGCGTGCCCTGCTGCGCCGGGCCGGAGGACAGTCTGCGCCGGTACTCACGGCCGCCGGTGTCACGCTCGACCCGGCCACGCGCCGTGTGGAATGCGGCGGCAAGGAGGTCGAGTTGTCGGCCAAGGAGTACGCCCTGCTGCACGCCCTGATGCAGCAACCGGGTCGCGCCCTGTCCCGCGCCCAGCTGGAACAGCATCTCTACGCGTGGGGCGATGAAATCGGCAGCAACGCGGTCGAGGTATATATCCACCACCTGCGGCGCAAGCTGGGCACCGAGGTGATCCGCACCCTGCGCGGCATCGGCTATGTCGTAACGAGGACGGGGACACGATCATGAAACGACCGCTTTCCCTGCGCACCCGCCTGGTCGGATTGGCGCTGCTGGCCGTGGCCAGCGTGTGGCTGCTGACGGCCTTCGTCACCTGGCGCGAAGCGCATCACGAACTCGTCGAGTTGCTGGCCCATCCGCCGAGTACCAGCGCCGCGCACTTTGCCGAGGAACGCGAAGAAGTGGCCGCCGAAATCGCCGAGCAACTGCTGAAGCCGATGCTGTTCGCCCTGCCCGCGCTGGCGCTGCTGCTGGCGGTTGCCATCGGCTTCGCCCTGGCGCCCTTGCGCCAGCTTGCGCGCGAGCTGGCCGAGCGCGCCCCGGACCGGCTCGATCCGCTGCCCATCGAAACCCTGCCTGCGGAAGTCAAGCCGTTGGTGGCGAGGCTCAACAGCCTGTTCGCCGACATCATGCGAGCCCTCGAAAACGAACGCCGCTTTACCGCCGACGCGGCCCATGAACTGCGCACGCCGCTGGCCGCGCTCAAGGCGCAGGCCCAGGTCGCACTGGCGTCGGTCGACGCCGCGGAACGGCAGCACGCACTGAACCAGATTCTTGCCGGCTGCGACCGCGCCACGCATCTGGTGGCGCAGCTGCTGACGCTGGCGCGGCTCGATGCGCGCACCGCCGACCCGTTGCAGAAGCTTGCGCTGCGTCCCATTGCCGAACAGGTTCTGGCCATCAGCGCCGGCGAGGCCATCCGGCGCAACTGCGATCTGGTGCTGCAAGACGGCGATGCCGAAGTCCGCGGCGATGCACTGCTGCTGGAAGTTCTGCTGCGCAACCTGATCGACAACGCCCTGCGCCACAGCGGCGGCACCCTGATCGAAGTCTCCATCGCGCAGCATGACGGCCACGCCGTTCTGGCCGTCACCGACAATGGCCGCGGCATTCCGCATCAGGAGCGCGACCGCGTGCAGCAACGCTTCCATCGCGGCGCAGGCGTCGACATGAAAGTCGGCGCCGGCGACACGGCGATGCAGGACGCCTCGGGCAGCGGGCTCGGCTTGTCCATCGTCAAACGCATCACCGAACTGCATGGCGGCACGCTGGACATGGCCGCGGCGCGCTCCGGCAAAGGTGTTTCGCTGCGGGTCAGGCTGCCTCTGGCCGTCAGTTAGCCGTCGCCATCGCGCGCGACTCCGGCGCGCGTCCGGTGCGGACTTCATTGCATAATCCGGGCATGACAACACCCGGTTCCCCACAGGACGAGAACGGCAATCCGCCATGGCATGCACTGCCCGTCGGCGACGCGCTTGCCTGCCATGGTGTTGACCCGGATCACGGACTGACGCAGGAAGAGGCGGCGGCGCGGCTGGAACGCGACGGCCCCAACCGGCTGAGCGTGCAGCCCGGGCGCAGCGCACTGCAACGTTTCCTGAGCCAGTTGACCGAGCCGCTGGTGCTGGTACTGATCGGCTCCGGGATGGTCACCGCCGCCCTCGGCGAATGGATCGACAGCTCGGTGATCTTCGGCGTGGTGATCGTCAACGCCGTGATCGGCTATTTGCAGGAGGGCAAGGCCGAGGCGGCGCTGGCGGCGCTGGCGCGGGCGGTGGCGACCGAAGTCACCGTGCTGCGCGACGGCCGCCGCCGACGGATGGACGCCGTGCATCTGGTGCCGGGCGATGTGGTCTGGCTTTGCCCCGGCGACAAGGTCCCGGCGGACCTGCGGCTGCTCTCGGGCAAGCAGCTGCGCACCGTGGAGGCCGCGCTCACCGGCGAAGCCGCGCCGACCGACAAGCACTTCGATACCCTTGCGGCCGACACCGCACTCGCCGACCGCCGCAACATGGCCTTTGCCGGCACCACGGTGGTGGCCGGGCAAGGCCGGGGATTGGTCATCGCCACCGCCGATGCCACGGAAACCGGCCGCATTTCCGGCCTGATCGCCAGCGCGCCCGAAATCGCAACGCCCCTGACAAAAAAGATGGGGGAGTTTGCCGGCCTGCTGCTCTGGGTGATCCTGGGACTGGCCGCCCTCACCTTCGTCATCGGCGTCTGGCGCGGCGAATCGATGGCGGCCATGCTGGTGGCTGCCGTGGCGCTGGCGGTCGGCGCGATTCCCGAGGGCCTGCCGGCGGCGATGAGCATCACGCTGGCGATCGGTGTCAGCCGCATGGCCAAACGCCGCGCCATCATCCGCCATCTGCCGGCGGTGGAATCGCTGGGCAGCACCACGGTGATCTGCTCTGACAAGACCGGCACCCTGACCGAGAACGCGATGACCGTCACCGAAGTATGGACCGGTGGTGAAATCTTCAGCGTCACGGGGCAGGGCTACAAGCCGGAGGGCGAGTTACAGATTCGGGGCAAAGACGCCGCCTCGCCAGCGCCGACTTTTCTGCGGGAAACCCTGCTCGCCGGCGCCTTGTGCAACGACGCGGCGCTCTACCACGAGCACCGCCAATGGCAGATCACCGGCGACCCGACGGAGGCGGCGCTGCTGGTCGTGGCGCGCAAGGGCGGACTGGACGAAACCACGCTGCGCAACGTCTTTCCACGCCGGGATGAACTGCCCTTCGATTCGGCGCGACAGACCATGGCCACCCTGCATGACGTGGAAGGCCGCTCGATGGCGTATGCCAAGGGCGCGATAGAAAAGCTGTTGCCGGCATGCCGCGGCATGCTCGCCGCCGCCGACGGCGAAGCCCCGCTCGATGCCGCGGCGGTGGAGGCCACGGCGGCGCTGATGGCGACTCGCGGCCTGCGCGTACTGGCGCTGGCGCGGCGACAACTGGCTGCCGGCGACGAGTTGACCGAAGCCGCGATCACCACCGACATGGTGCTGCTGGGCCTGGTCGGCATGATCGATCCGCCGCGCGCGCGCGCCATCGGCGCGGTGCGCACCTGTCATGCGGCGGGCATCCGGGTGAAGATGATCACCGGCGACCACGCCGAAACGGCGCGGGCCATCGCCGGGCAGATCGGCATCGTCAAGGAGGGTGATGCAGTCACCGTACTGACCGGGCGCGAACTGGCGCGACTCGACGACGAAGCGCTCAAGGCGGCTGCGCGCAACGTGGATGTCTTCGCCCGCGTCGAACCGGAACAGAAACTGCGCCTGGTGCGCGCGCTGCAGGCGCAGGGCGAGGTGGTGGCAATGACCGGCGATGGCGTTAACGATGCGCCGGCCCTGAAGCAGGCCGACATCGGCATCGCCATGGGTCTGGGCGGTACCGACGTGGCCAAGGAAGCGGCGGCGATGGTGCTCACGGATGACAACTTCGCCACCATCGAAGCCGCCATCGAAGAGGGACGCGGCATCTACGACAACCTGGTGAAGTTCATCACCTGGACCCTGCCGACCAACTTCGGCGAGGGCCTGGTGATCCTCGCCGCCATCGTCGCCGGTGTGACCTTGCCGATCACGCCGCTGCAAATCCTCTGGATCAACATGACCACCGCCGTGCTGCTCGGCCTGCCGCTGGCCTTCGAACCGGCCGAGCGCGGCATCATGCATCGCCCGCCGCGCCCGCCCGGAGCGCCGGTGCTGGATGCCGTGCTGATCGAGCGCGTGGTGCTGGTCGGCATCCTGATGCTGGCGGGGTCCTTCGGCATGTTCCTGCTGGCCGGGGAACGCGGCCAGAGCATGGCCGAGGCGCGCACCATCGCGATGAACGTCTTCGTCGCCATCGAGATCGTCTATCTGTTCAACTGCCGTTCGCTGCGCCTGCCGGTCACCGCCGTCGCCGCGTTTTCCAATCCCTGGATCTGGGCCGGCGTCGGCCTGCAACTGGCGCTGCAAATGGCGATCACCTACTGGGCGCCGATGAATACGGCGTTCTCCACCGCGCCGATCGATGCCCGCGCCTGGGGCGAAATTGCCGCCATTGCGCTGCTGGCGATGGTCGTCATCGAATTCGAGAAGCGCTGGCGGGCGTGAAGCCGCCCGCTCCAAACCCCCTACTTTCGACATAGATCGATTTGCCAGCCAGTCCAAGGCATTGCACAATGTCTACATGAGTCCCGCACTGCCTCTTGTTGATCGCAGCCATCGCCGAAGGCTGATCGCGCTGCTGGGCCTGGTAGTGTTCGGCGTGATCCTGATCATGGGCACCATGATCTGGAACGCGCGCCAGGAAGCGCTGCGCGAAGCCGAGACCACTGCGTACAACTACGCCTCGATGTTCGAAGCGCGGCTCGATGCCACGTTGCGCCGCTGCGATGCGGTCTTGCTGATGCTGACACAGGCCGTGCCTGACGCGGCCTTGAGCCCGCAGTCGGTTCCCGCTTACGCCGACAAGATCAATGCCGACTTGACTGCCCGCCGCTTGCATTTCGACGAAATATCCGGCTTCCGGGTATTCGCTGCCAACGGAGATATGCTCTACAGCTCGGACGATACGACCACACAACGCATCAATGTCGCCGATCGCGCCTACTTCCAGACTTTGCGCGATGAGCCGCGGGCCGGGCTGGTGTTTTCCGAAGTGCTGGTCTCCCGCGCCACCGGCCGGCAAACCATGGCGATTGCCAGAGCACTGCGCGACGATCAGGGTCGCTTTCGCGGCATCGTCACCACCGGGCTGGAGCTCGAGTCTTTTCATGAGCTGTTCGGGTCGCTGAATATCGGTCCCCAGGGCCTGATGGCCATCCGCCGCAGCGACAACTTCACCCTGGTGGTGCGCTGGCCACGACTGGACAGCGAGATCAACAAGGCGCTACCGCCGGACAATCCCGTGCGGATCATCATCAGCGGCGGAAGAATGAACACGAGCGCGCCGCGTGCCGGTGCGGTGGATGGCATCGTGCGCACCTTCAGCTACCGCAAACTGAGCCACTATCCTTTCTTCGTCGTTGCCGCCCTGGCGCGCGATGATGTGCTGGCCGGCTGGCAACTGCGCGCCACGGCGGTCGGTGCCTCGGGGCTGCTGCTGCTTGCTTTGCTGGGCACGCTGTCGCTGCGCCTGGGGCGCCTGCAAATTCGGGAACAGAATTTGGTCGCGGAAAAGACGGAAAGCGTCGAAGTATTCCGTCATCTGTTCGAAGACATGAACGATCCGATTCTGCTGATCCGGGACGGCAGCTTCGTCGACTGCAACGCGGCCACCCTGAAGCTGCTCCGCTACGACAGCAAGGAACGCTTTCTCAACCACCGGCCCGCAGAGATCTCTCCGGAATTCCAGCCGGACGGGCGCTCGTCCGCGGACAAGGCGGCGGAAATGATCGCCACCGCCTTGCGCGTCGGCTACCACCGGTTTGACTGGATGCACCGGCGCGCCGACGGATCCGACGTCCCGGTGGAAGTGACGCTGACACCCATCACCATGGGCGGCGAAATAATCCTGCACACCCTGTGGCGCGACATTACCGAACGGCAGGAAGCCGAACACAAGCTGCGCCTGCTGGCCAGCGTTTTCGAGCGCAGCGGCGAGGCGATCGTCATCAGCGACCACGACAACCGCATCCTCGAAGTGAACCAGGCCTTTACGCGCCTCACCGGCTACAGCGCGGACGAGGTACGCGGACAGAACCCGCGCATCCTGTCCTCCGGGCGCACCACGGCCGATGAGTTCAAGGCCATGTGGCAGGCCATCAACAACGAGAGCTTCTGGCAGGGCGAGGTGTGGGACAAGCGCAAGGATGGCAGCTTCTATCCCAAATGGCTCACCATTTCCGCCGTCAGAAGCAATGCGGGGGACATCGAGTACTACATCGGCAGCTTCACCGACATGACCGAGCGCAAGGTGGCGCAGGAGCGCATCAGTCATCTGGCGCTGCACGACACGCTGACCGGCCTGCCCAACCGTTACAACCTGCAGGGGCGGCTCGGTCAGGCACTGGCCACGGCACGGCGGGACGGCGACCATCTGGCCCTGATGTTCATCGACATGGATCGCTTCAAGAACA
>CAYNGV010000024.1:0-19708 GCA_964397005.1 uncultured Sulfuritalea sp.
AGCGCTTGCATGGCATGCAAGAGGTCCGCGGTTCGATCCCGCGTACCTCCACCAAGTAACAGTATTGACCCTATCGTCTAGAGGCCTAGGACAATACCCTTTCACGGTATGAACCCGGGTTCGAATCCCGGTGGGGTCGCCAGCATCAAACAAGAACGGGTGCCTGATTTCAGGCACCCGTTCTTGTTTACGGGTTTGCGATATTCACGCAGACCACGCTTTCATAGTCGAACTTGAGCGCCATCCATTTCCGCGCGGGCAGCTCCCGTGCGTGGCCGACGATGACTTTCATCACGCCGGCGTGGATCACCAGCGCGGCGCGCTCCAGGCCCTGGCGCCGGGTCTCGGTGACGAAGCTCTGCACGCGCTCCTGCATCCGGCCGACCGATTCGCCCTGCGGCGGGGCATAGCCCAAGGGATCGGCTGCCCAGCCATCCAGAGCCTCGCGCTGTATCCGGTCCCATGGAGTCATTTCCCACATGCCGAAATTCATTTCCTGCAGGCGCGGATCGCTGCGCGGCGCGGGGTGTAGAGCGTTGGCGAGTTGTCGGCAGCGCTGCAGCGGGCTGGTGAAGACCGGCAAATCCGGCGGCAGTTGCGGCGCGATGCGCGCCGCCGCCGCGGCGACGTCCTCCGCCAGCGGCAGATCGGTGCGGCCGTAGCAGACGCCGGCGGCAACCTGCGGCGCCGGGTGGCGGATCAGGTAAAGCTGCACAGCAGACCCAGGTAGAAAGCCAGCTCGCTGACCTGCTGCGTGGCGCCGAGGGCATCGCCGGTATAGCCACCGATGCGGCGCACGAAATATCGCGCGGCGAGAAGCGTGGTCAGCGCCACGGTGGCGAGCGCGACCAGCGCGTCGACGGGTGGCAGCAGCAGGCAGGGCGCGAGGCCGATCACCACGGCGATGGCAAGTTCGTGCCAGGCCATGCGCTGCGCCAGCGGTTTCGATTTCGAGCTGTCGTCGTCGCGCACGTAGGTGAGGAAGTAGATCAGCAGCGTCGACGCCAGGCGCGACACCGCATGTCCGGCGACCAGTGCGATGGCCAGCAGCGGCGGGCCGAATGCGGCATCCAGTTCCACCAGTGCGTTCCACTTGGTGAGCAGGATCAGGCCGACGCCGATCGTGGCGTAGCTGCCGACGCGCGAATCCTTCATGATCGCCAGCACCTGCGCCTTGTCCCAGCCGCCGCCGAAGCCGTCGCAGGAATCGGCGAAGCCGTCCTCGTGGAAGGCGCCGGTGGCGAGTATCGTCGCCGCCATGCCGAGCAGCACCGCCACGCCAATCGGCAGGGCCAGCGCCGCCGCCTCCGTCATGCCGGCGCCGATCGCGCCGATGAGGATGCCGATCAGCGGAAAGTAGCGCGCCGCGTGGTCGAGCTGGTCCTGCGTGTGCCCCACCCAGCGCGGCACCGGCAGCCGCGTGAAGAAGCGCAGCGCGGCGAAGAAATATTCCAGCTCGCGCTTCATCCGGTCTTCTCACTGACGCCGGCCGACTCGAAGCTCGCCATCTCGTTCATGAAGGCGCAGGCGGATTTCAGCAGCGGCAGGGCGAGTGCCGCGCCGGTGCCTTCGCCCAGGCGCAGGCCGAGGTCGAGCAGCGGCCGGCCCTTGAGCCAGTCGAGCTGGCGGCGGTGGCCGGCTTCGTTCGAGCAGTGCGCATACACGCAGTAATCGAGGATCGCCGGCGACACCTGCGCCGCCACCAGCAGCGCGCTGGTGACGATGAAGCCGTCGATCAGCAGCGTCATGCGCACCTCCGCCGCGGCCAGCATCGCGCCGGCCAGCATCGCAATTTCAAAGCCACCAAAGCGTGCCAGCACGCGCAGTGCATCGTCGCCTGATGAGGCACGAGGCGCGGGCCGCTCCGCCCACGCCGCAAGCGCCTGCGTCAGCAGCACGCGCTTGCGTTCCAACCCGGCATCGTCGAGCCCGGTGCCGCGCCCGACGCAGTCCGCCAGCGGCAGGCCGGTGATGCAGTGGGTGATCAGCGAGGCCGACGCGGTGTTGCCGATGCCCATCTCGCCGAAAGCCAGCACGTTGCAACCGGCGGCGGCGAACTCGCGCGCCAGCTTCGCGCCATTCGCCATCGCCTCGGTGCATTGCGCCGCGCTCATGGCCGCGCCGTCGAGATAATTCGCCGTACCGCCAGCGCCGACTTTTGCATCGACCAGATTCGGGCGCGCGCCGAACTCATGCGCCACGCCGGCATCGGCCACCACCAGTGTCATGCCGGCCTGCTTCGCCAGCACGTTGATCGCCGCGCCGCCGGCGAGGAAGTTCTCCACCATCTGCCAGGTGACTTCCTGCGGAAAGGCCGAGACGCCGGCCTTCGCCGCGCCGTGGTCGCCGGCGCAAACCAGTACGTGCGGATTGACGATGCGCGGCGCGAGGCTGCGCTGGACCAGGCCGAGCTGCAGCGCGAGGGCTTCGAGGCGGCCGAGCGCGCCCAGCGGCTTGGTTTTCTGGTCGATCTTGTGCTGCAAGTCGACGGCCATGCCGCGATCCAGCGCGGCGATTTCAAAGCGGGAATTACTTTGCGAGGAATGCATCCGATTCATCCTTTCAAGCGCAACGCGGCCTTGTCTCGCGCGTCCAAACGCGAAACAAGCCCGCGCCACGGGCTGTTGAAAATCATCGGTCGGTCTTCTGGCTTCCGGATCGTCCTTCGCTTGCGCCTTCCCGGGCATTGACTCAAATGCGCCCAGTGGCTTCGTGCAAGCGTTGTCCCCGGTTACAGCGGCGGGCCCGCCACGGAATTGGGTTGCCCCGCACCGTGTTCCCTGGAGGCCGTGCTGCCGAAAGCGCCTCCACCGAATCGGGGCGAATTATGCGGTCTCGCGGGCGAGTCTGCAATCGTCCGTCGCCGATTCGTCGGCTCAGTCAGCGCCGAGCCGCTGATTGCGCATCATATCTAGCGATGATAGGATGCACGGATGGATCTGCCCGAATACGCGCTGGAACTCCTGGTGGACTGCGATGGCAACGAGCAGGGTGTGGCCTTCGAAATTGTGCACGAACAGGAGGATTGAACATGGGACTCAAGATTCAGTCGATGAAACAACTCAAGGCGGAAATGATGGCGGTCGCCAAGGGCAAGCGCCAGCCTCCCGCCGATGCCGCGCAGATGTCATTCGATTCTGTCGAGGCGGTGATGCGCTTGCTGACCCCGGACAACCGGCAACTGCTCGCCGTGATCGAGAACAGCAAGCCGGCATCGGTTGCCGACCTCGCACGGCTGGTTGGCCGCGCCGAGTCGAACGTCAGCCGCACACTGAGCAGGCTGGTCGCCGGCGGCTTCGTGCGATTGAAGCCCGGCACCGGCAAAGCCAAGGTGCCGGAAGTTGCGATCCATCGGCTGACGGTGGATATCGACGTCTGCCGTTTCGATGACCGGGTGGCGGTGGCCTGAGCGGCGACACTCCATGATCGAGCTCATCCTTGGCGGCGCCCGCTCGGGCAAGAGCGCACTGGCGGAACAGCGCGCGGCGGAGTCCGGCCTGGCCGTCACCTACATCGCCACCGCGCAAGCCGGCGACGCGGAAATGGCGCGCCGCATCGCTCACCACCAGTCGCGCCGTGCGCCGCACTGGGCGCTGGTCGAAGAGCCGCTGCACCTCGCCGCCGCGCTCAGCGCGCACGCCGCGCCCGATCGCTGCCTGCTGGTGGAATGCCTGACCCTCTGGCTGACCAACCTGCTGTATGCCGGCGACGCCGCGCGCCAGGCCGAGGCCGGCGAGGACGTGGATTGCCCGCTGCTGGCCTTCGAAACCGCCGCGCTGCTCGACTGCCTGCCGCATCTGCCCGGCCGGGTGATTTTCGTCAGCAACGAGGTCGGGCTAGGCGTGGTGCCGCTCGGCGCCACGACGCGCCTCTATGTCGATGACGCCGGGCGGCTGAACCAGTCCATCGCCCGCATCGCGCAACGAGTGACTTTCGTCGCGGCGGGCTTGCCGCTGGAACTCAAGGGCGGCTAGCGCTTGTCGTAGATCGGAATGAGGCGTCTAATTTCGATTGGGTAGTTTGATTCGGTCGGAATGTCGCGGTTGGGAAGCGGAGTCCGCCCTGCGATCGCACCAATCGCCGTCCCGGACTCTGTCTGCCGGGAATTCCGCTTCGCGGGCCGGCCTGCGCCGACTTTCAAGTAGCCATCCTGGAGCGAGCATGCCCTACCAGATCACTCCCGAGCACCTCGCCGTCATCGCCGGGAAATCGACGCGGCTTATGACTGGCCTGGCTGAGTGGCTGAACGCCACCTGTCCGCTCTACGAGATCGACACGCATCAGGAGTACTGCCACTTCCTGGCCCAGGCCTGCCACGAGACGGACCATTTCAAAACTCTGCGTGAATATGCGTCGGGCCGCGCCTACGAGGGGCGCGCCGACCTCGGCAACACACAGCCCGGCGACGGGGTGCGCTTCAAGGGGCGCGGCATCTTCCAGACCACCGGGCGCGCCAACTATTTGCAGTTGGGCATCAGGAAGGGTCGGCGCGACCTCTTCATCAACAACCCGGAACTGCTCGAACAACCGGAGTTTGCGGTGTGGAGCGCCTGCGAGTACTGGCGGACGCGGGGCCTCAACGACGTGGCCAACCATGCCGACAGCGACGTGCTGAAGAAGAAGTACCGGCGCCAGATCATCGACGTCTCGCCGGTGGAGTACATCGGCATCACCATCAACGGCGGCTACAACGGCATGGATGAGCGCAAGAAGTTCTACGCCATCGCGCAGCGGGTGCTGGTTGAGGTGCCCACTGGTCCGGCGGCCCCGATCGCCGTACCGCCAGCGCCGACTTCCCCGTCTCATTGACTGCAACGCGGTGCGGGATCGTGTGGTGACAAAAGGCACACATTGGCGTAGGATGTCGCCATGAAGCCCTTCCGCTGGAATCCGGAGAAGAGTGAAGCCCTCAAAACTGATCGGGGCATTTCGTTCGAGAGCATTGTGGTCGCTGTCGAGTCCGGTGGTCTTCTCGACATCATGGGCCACCCGAACCAGCAGAAGTATCCAAGGCAGCGTGTGCTTGTTGTCGCTTGCGATAGCTACGCCTACTTGGTGCCCTTCGTCGAGGAGGATGACTACTTCTTCCTCAAGACCGTGATCCCCAGTCGCAAGGCGACCCGGGACTATTTGAACAAAGGTGAAGCAGATGCCGAAGATTGACGACTACGAACTCGAAATCCTCAATGCCTATGAGAAGGGCCAGCTCAAGTCCGTTGCGACCAAGGCGGAGCTTGCGAAGTTCAAGGCGGCGGCCCGCGCTACCGCGATCAAGGATCGCCGGGTCAATATTCGCTTGTCGTCTGGCGATCTGAGCGATATCCAGGTCAAGGCGCTGGAGGAAGGTGTTCCCTACCAGACGCTCATCGCAAGCGTTCTACACAAGTACGTTACCGGTCGGCTGGCTGAACCTTCCGGGCAAGGCGCAAAGCAAACCGGCAGCCGCCCCTCGAAGCGGCGCACCACGCAGGCTAGTTGATCGCAGCTTGATGCGCGATCCCTACTCGGGACCCCGTGCATCCGGACTGGCGAACATCTCCTTCATCAGCGCCGTCTCGCGCTCGGTGACGATGGCGAGGAACTCGTCGGCGCCCTTCATCTCGCTGAAGGCGTCGAAGCCGCGTTGCAGGAAGGAGTGCAGGGCGCCCAGCCCGGCCAGGTGCGCGGGGCCGTTCATCAGCTTGAGGGAAACGCGGATCAGCGGCATGCGCGTCAGGCGGTCCAGCGTTTTGCCGATCTTGTCGATCAGGGCGATCTGCAGTTCGCGGTCTTTCTTCCTGTCGCAGGCGCGATAGGCGGCGACGTAGGCGGGCCAGTCGATGTCGCGGCTGCGTCCGAGCTTGCGCAGGGCCAGCACCATGGCGCTGTCGAGCGATTCGGAGAGGGTGTCCATCTTCACGGCTTCGAGCAGGGTGAGCAGCGCCTTGGCCGGCAGTATGTGCACCATGATCGGTACGACGCGCGCCAGTTCCTCGTCGCGGGTGCGGAAATCCTTGGGGCCGTAGAGGTCGCTGAGGAAGAATTCCGCTGCCGGGTTGTAGCGCTTGCTCGCCAGCAGGTCGCCATAGCTGCGGGCGAGGCGCGCGGCCTGCCACTCCTTGAGCCTGGGAAAGTCGTCGGGTTCGGGATCGCTGGCCCGCGCAGCGCGCAGTTCCCTCGCCTCGGCGATGCAGGCCGCCAGTTCGTGGCCGATGGTTTCCTTGTTGAGTTCCTCGTCCATAGGGGCGGATTATCCATCCTGCCAATACGGACTCGTTAGAGTGCCTTGCCTAATCCATGGGGCCAGGGGCGCATAGACTGGCAAAATACGCTGTGACCATGCAGGAGGAGCCTGGAATGAACGCAAACGAATCGGTAGTCCGTCAACTGGTTGAGGCGGAAACATTCAAGAACGTGTTCGAGCGCATGCATGCCACGACGCGGCGTAGCGCGCAGGTCGAACGCGCGGCCCGTCAGGCGCGGCTGGACTCGCTGACGGCGCTGGTGCATGACAATGCCGAGCGTTTCGTCACAGCGATCTCGGTCGACTTCGGCCATCGCTCGGCGCATGAAACCCGGCTGCTGGAACTCTTTCCCAGCCTCGAATCGATCCGCCATACCCGTTCGCACTTCGGCGCCTGGATGAAGCCGCAGCGCAAGTCCGCGTCGATCTGGTTCCGTCCGGGGCGGGCGCGGATCATTCCGCAGCCGCTGGGCGTGGTCGGCATCATCGTGCCGTGGAACTACCCGCTGTTCCTCGCCGTGTCGCCGCTCGCGGCGGCGCTGGCGGCCGGCAACCGGGTGATGATCAAGATGTCGGAATTCACGCCGCGCACCGGCGAACTGCTGGCCGAATTGGTGGCGAAGTATTTCTCCGCGGACGATGTCGCCGTCGTGCTGGGCGATGCATCGGTCGGCGCCGATTTTGCCCGCCTGCCTTTCGACCACCTGCTGTTCACCGGCTCGACCAAGGTCGGCCACGACATCATGCGCATGGCGGCGGACAACCTGACGCCGGTGACGCTGGAACTCGGCGGCAAATCGCCGGCCATCGTCGGGCCCGACTATCCAATGGCCAAGGCGGCCGAACGCATCATGGTTGGCAAGCTGCTCAACGCCGGGCAGACCTGCATCGCGCCCGACTACGTGCTGGTTCCGGCCGGGCAGGAGCAGGCCTTCATCGACGCGGCGCGCGCGGTGGTGACGAAGTGCTTCCCGGCCATGGCGACCACGCCGGACTATACGGCCATCGTCAATGACCGCCACTACCAGCGCCTGCAAGGCTATGTCGCAGATGCGGAGGCGCGCGGCGCGAAGATCGAGCCGCTGTCCGCGGCGACAGCGGACGACGCCACTCGCCGTTTGCCGCCGCTGGCGCTGCTGAATGTCGACGACGACATGCGCGTGATGCAGGACGAAATCTTCGGCCCGCTGCTGCCGGTGCTGCCCTACGCAAATCTCGACGCGGCGATCGCCTACGTGAACCAGCATCCGCGTCCGCTGGCACTGTACTGTTTCGAGAACGATGCCGATCGCCGCGACCGCGTGCTGAACGAAACCGTGGCCGGCGGCGTGACCATCAACGACACCATCCTGCACATCGCGCAGGAAGAGCTGCCCTTCGGTGGCGTCGGCCCCAGCGGCATGGGGCATTACCACGGCATCGAAGGCTTCAAGACCTTCACCAAGCAGAAGGCGGTGTTCTACCAGTCGTGGCTGAACGGCATGTCGCTGTTCAATCCGCCGTATGGCGCGCTGTTCGAGCGCCTCACCAAGTTCCTGATTCGCTGAAAAGTCGGCGATGGCGGCACGGCAATTCCGCTGGCTTCTGCTCGGTGAACTGCTGGGCTACTTCCTGCTCGGCTATTGGCTGGTGACGGGTGCCGGCTGGACGCCACTGCAGGCGGGCAGCCTGGCCTTGGCGGGCTTCTTCGCCGGGCGATTGTTCATCGTGGGGTTGACCTTCGTTCTCATGCTGCAGGGTCGCGGGGTCGTGCCGGCGGAACTGCGCATCGGCCCCTTCGGCGCCTTGCGCATGGTGCTCGAGGAATATCTCGGCTTTGTCGTGCTGTTCTCATTGATCCAGCCCTTTGAATCCTTCTGGCTGGGCCCGGATCGTCTGGTGAAACCCGCTGCCGGGCGCCTGCCGGTGCTGCTTATCCACGGCTACCAGTGCAATCGCGGCTTCTGGTTCTGGCTGCGGCCGCGGCTCGAAGCTGCCGGCTGGACCGTGGCGACGCACAGCCTGGAGCCGGTGTTTTCGGACATCGACGCCTATGCTGAAGGCATCGCCCGGCGGATCGACGAGGTACTGGCCGCTACCGGTGCGCCGCGGCTGATCCTGGTCGGCCACAGCATGGGCGGCCTGGCGTCGCGTGCCTACCTGCGACGCCATGGCGCCGTGAAGGTGGCGCGTTTGATTACGCTGGGCACGCCGCATCACGGCACCCTGCTGGCGTCACTGGGTCTCGGCCCGAACGCGCGGCAGATGCGGATCGGCAGCCCCTGGTTGAGCGCGCTGGCGGCGCCGCTGCCGCCGGCTTCGGTGTCGATCTACAGTTGCCACGACAACTACGTGTTTCCGCAGCAGGCCTGCTCGACGCTGGAAGGTGCGAACAACGTCGCCATCGGCGGCGTCAGCCATCTGGGCATGGCCTTTTCGCCGCGGTTGCTGGGCAACTTGATCGAAGCGCTCGAACCATCGGTTTGATTTTCAATTGATCGGAAAAGTGATGAAGGAATTCGACTACATCGTGGTAGGCGGCGGCGCCGGGGGCTGCGCCGTGGCCGGGCGGCTTTCGGAAGATCCGGCCGTCAGCGTATGCATTCTGGAAGCGGGCAAGAGCGACGACCAGTTGCTGATCAAGGTGCCCTTCTGCACCGCGCTGATGCTGCCCACGCCGATCAACAACTGGGCCTTCGAAACCGTTCCGCAGCCGGGCCTCAACGGCCGCCGCGGTTACGTCCCTCGCGGCAAGGCATTGGGCGGCTCGACGTCCATCAATGCGATGGTCTATACGCGCGGCCATCCCTGGGATTACGACCACTGGGCGGCGCTGGGCAACGCAGGCTGGTCCTGGCAGGACGTGTTGCCGTATTTCAGAAAATCGGAGCACAACGAGAATTTCAACGGCGAGTATCACGGGCAGGGCGGGCCGCTCAACGTCGCGCATCTGCGCTCGATGAATCCCTTCCAGGAAATCTATCGCGAGGCGGCACGCCAGACCGGATTCAAGCTGATCGACGACTTCAACGGCGCCGACCAGGAAGGCATCGGCATCTATCAGGTGATGCAGAAGAACGGCGAACGATGGAATGCGGCGCGCGCCTATTTGGCCCCGCATCTGGCCAGCCGCCCCAACCTGACGGTCATCACGCAGGCGCGGGCGCGACGAATCCTGTTCACCGGCAAACGCGCCAGCGCGGTGGAATTCCTGCAGGGCGGCGCAGTCCAGACCTTCCAGGCGAAGCGCGAGGTGATCCTGGCCGCCGGTGCGCTGCAATCGCCCCAGCTGCTGATGCTCTCCGGCGTCGGCGCCGGCGCCGAGTTGCAGCAGTTCGGCATCTCCGTGGTGCATGAGCTGCCCGGTGTGGGCAAGAACCTGCAGGACCATCCCGACTATGTCTTCAACTACCGGGCCAAGTCCCTCGACCTGCTCGGCATCTCATTGGGCGGCTCGCTGCAAATGATGAAGGAGATCGGCCGCTACCGGCGCGAGCGCACCGGCATGATGACCTCGAACGGCGCCGAGGGCGGCGGCTTCCTGCGGCGCTTCCCGGATTCGCCGGCGCCGGAATTCCAGCTGCACTTCGTGGTCGGCATGATCGACAGCCATGCGCGCAAGCTGCACATGGGCCACGGCTATTCCTGCCACATCTGCCTGTTGCGGCCGAAGAGCGTCGGCAGGCTTGGTCTCGCCAGCGCCGATCCCTATGCGGCGCCCAGCATCGATCCGAAGTTTTTCGACCATCCCGACGATCTCGACGCCATGGTCGATGGCTTCAAGCTCACCCGGAAAATCATGGATGCGCCGGTTCTCGCAGGCATCCGCACCGGCGAGGTGTACACCGCGGGGATTCATTCCGACGATGCGATTCGCGAGGAACTCAAGAATCGATCCGACACCATCTATCACCCGGTCGGCACCTGCAAGATGGGTTCCGACGCGATGGCGGTGGTCGACTCGCGCTTGCGCGTGCATGGCCTCGAAGGCCTGCGCGTGGTCGATGCCTCGATCATGCCGACGCTGATCGGCGGCAATACCACCGCGCCGACACTGATGATCGGCGAGAAGGCCGCCGAGATGATTCGCGCCGAAGCCCGCTGATGCCCGCTGATGCCATTGGCGCGGTGCAAGCCGGCCCAGGCCAGGCAGAAGCGGCAATTCGAGCGCAGCCGGATGTTGGGTGATACAGTTGAAATTACGCGAAGGTAAAGGAGAATTCCTGTGATATCCGAATTTCTGAGCGAGTCGCTTCGCACCACGGCACTGAGTGCTGCCATGCGCGGCGCAGGAAAGGCCGTGCGCTTCCTGCCCATACCGCAGCCAACGATCCTGGTCGGGCCGGGCTCCAGCGGCAGACTGGGACAAACCATTGCCGGGTTCGGTCACGAAAAGATCCTAATCGTCACCGACAGCATCATCTCCAAGCTCGGCTTGCTCGACGACCTGACCAAGGCCCTGACAGCGGGGGGGGCCGAGTACGTGGTATTTGATGCCATCACGCCCGACGCACCGATACCATTGATTGAACAAGGGATCGATTTCTATTGGGAACATGGCTGCGATGCCATCGTGGCGTTCGGCGGCGGGTCCTCGATGGATGCCTCCAAAGCCATTGCGGCGGCGGTATCGAATCCCGGCAAGTCGCTGCGCGAGCTGGCCGGCTATTTCAAGGGTCTGCAAACGCCGGTCAAGATCTATGCGGTTCCCACCACCGCCGGCACCGGCTCGGAGGTGACCGTTGCCGCCGTCATCTCGGATCCGAAAAGCCATACCAAGCTGGTGATCGTCGATACGCGCCTGGTGCCGAAGATGGCGGCGCTCGATCCCTGCCTGATGACCGGGCTGCCTCCCCATATCACCGCGGCGACAGGCATTGATGCACTGACCCACGCCATTGAAGCCTTTGTCGGGCACTGGGCCAATCCCTACACGGATGACATGGCCTTGTCGGCGGTCGGGCTGATATTCGATAACCTGCGAGTGGCGTACAGCGATGGAAAGAACCTCGACGCACGAGAGAAGATGTCCCTGGCGGCCACCTACGCAGGATTTGCCTTTACCCGCGCCAACGTAGGCTATGTACATGCCATTGCGCACCAGTTCGGCGGTAAGTACCACACCCCCCATGGCCTGGCCAATGCGATCATGCTGCCCCTGGTTCTGAAGTATTCGCTGCCGGCCATCACCGAACGGCTGGCCCTGCTGGCGGTGCGCGCCAGGCTCGGCAAGGAAAGCGAAGGCGAAGACGCCCTCGCTGACAAGTTTCTCGCTGCTGTCGTGCAACTCAATTGCGACCTCGGAATACCGACCTTCCTCGCTGCCCTGAAGAAAGCGGACATACCGCAACTGGCCGAAGCCGCTTGCCGCGAGGCCCACACCGGCTATCCGGTGCCGCGCTACATGACCCAGGCGCAGTGCGAGGACCTGATCCGGCAGGTATTGCCGCCGGACGCCGGGGAAAAGAAGCCTTCCGCTGCGCCGAAGAAGCCGGCCGTGGCGCCGGGCAAAGCCGCCGCAGCGCCAAAAAAACCTGCTTCGGCGCCAAGAAAGCCCGCCCGGCGCGAGAGCAAGCCCGGCTAGTCCCTATCCATTCCCGGTGCAGTCACGAATAGCCGGTCGAAAAAACAAGCGAGGATTGATGCAATGAAAAAAGTCGTTACCGTGACCCTGGGCTCTTCCAAGAAGGATTTCGAGTTCAAGACGAAGTTTCTCGGCCAGGAATTCCAGGTGCGGCGCTTCGGCGCCGACAAGGACAGCAGCAAGGCCTGGGAGCTGATGCGGCGCCAGCAGGCCAATGCCGATGCCATCGCCCTGAGCGACATGCCGGACCACTATCACGTCGGCTTGCGCACGGTCATCAACAAGAAGTCGCAGCACCTGATGCAGGTCGTCACGCGCGTGCCGGTGACCACCGGCGCCAGCCTGCGCCGCCTGCTGCAGGTGCGTGCCGTGCGCCATGTGCAGAAGGAACTGGGCCACTACTTCAACAACAACCTGGTCCTGTTCCTCTCCGGCATGCGAAATTACGACATGGCGGTCGCGCTGTCCGACTACACCAGGAATTTGAGTTTCGCCGATCCGGTATTCCATGCGGCGTCACCGGTGCTGCTGAGTTCGCTGGACCAGCTCGAGCTGTTCGCCAAGGGCAAGGAGCTGCTTCCCGACGGCGTGCCCGGAGAATTCCTGAAGTCCGTCCTCGGCACCCTGAAGAACAAGATCGTGGCCAATGCCGTGGCCAAATCGCATGTCATCGTCGGCACCTTCCGCGAGATCCAGGCGGTGGCTTCCGGCGGCAACCTGGAAGGCAAGACCCTGATCACTTCGGCCGTCGATGACGAGGCTTTGGCCTTCTTCGCCAGGCACAAGGTCAACCTGGCGGTGGACGTCACTCCGAAACTTTTCGACCAGGTGGTGGGCATCAGCACCATCACCGCGATGATTCTGGCTGCGACCGGAAAAGCGGAATCGGAGCTCACCGACCACGATTTCGAGGAGATCCTGCACGAGCTCGACATCAAGCCGCGCCTGCTGCATCCCACCGGGCATTTCCGGAACATCCGCCGCTTTGCTTTCGTCGTCCATCCGCTGAGCCAAGAATACATCAAGAAGGGCTTCCCGCTGCCCAGGGGCACGCCCAAGTTCATCATGGACAAGGTGGAGACCCTCGCCGCCTACATGCCGCCGATGGTGTATTGCAAGATGAGCAACATCGTCTCGCCGAGCGGTGCCGAGGCTGAAGGCTGGCTGATCTCGGTGGGCGGCACGCCCAGGGAGATGCTCTCGCACAGTCCCGAGTTCACCTACCGGCGCCTGCTTCATGCGGCCAAGATTGCCGAAGGCCTTGGCGCCCAGATCATGGGTCTCGGCGCATTCACCAAGGTGGTCGGCGATGCCGGCATCACCGTGGCCCGGCGCGCCAGCATTCCGATCACCACCGGCAACAGCTACTCTGCCTCCGGAGCGCTGTGGGCGGCGGCCGACGCCATGCGCCGCATGGGACTGATCAAGCCGACCCGGGGTTCGAAACGGGTGCCGGCCAAGACCATGGTGATCGGCGCCACGGGTTCCATCGGCTCGGTCAGCGCCCGCCTGCTGGCCATGGCCTTCGACGAAGTCGTGATCGCCGGGCGCGACATCAAGAAGCTCAACGAGCTGCGCGATTCGATCCTGCAGGACACGCCGGACGCCAAAGTGACTTCGTCCACTGATTACGACAGCCTGCTGGGCGACATGGACATGATCGTCACCTCGACCTCGGGGGCCGGCAAGAAGATCCTCGACATCACCAAGGTCAAGCCTGGTTGCGTGATCACCGACGTCGCACGCCCGCTCGACCTGCCGCCTTCGGAAGTCGCCAAGCGTCCGGACGTGCTGGTGATCGAGTCGGGAGAGATCGAACTGCCGACGCCGGTCAAGGGCATGAAGTCGATCGGCCTGCCGAAGAACGTTATCTACGCCTGCCTGGCAGAGACCATCGTGCTGGCGCTGGAAGGCCGCTTCGAGGTATTCACCATCGGCCGCGACACCGAATGGGAGAAGGTCAAGGAGATCTACAAGCTCGGCATCAAGCACGGCATGAAATTGTCGGCGATTTCCGGGGTCAAGGGCGTGTATTCGGACGAAGACATTGCCAAGGTGGTGGCGCTCGCGAAAAAAGCGCGTCTGACCTGGAAGGGGTCGAGCAGCGCTCCGACTGTGAAGACCACGGTGAAGAAGGCTCCGGTGAAGAAGGCTGCGGAGAAGAAGGCTCCGGTGAAGAAGACCGTGACGAGGAAGGCGGTGACGAAGGTTCCCGTCAAAGTTGCGGTTGCGCCGAAGAAGCCCGCCGCAAAACAAGCGCCGGTGAAGAAGACGGCAGGCAAGACGATTGCGAGGAAGAAGGCAGCGGCATAGATTCATTCCTGGTCGAAACGCCGGGGGATTGCTCCCCAAGGTCATTAGTGTGACCTCTCTAATCCGAGTCGATAGACTTGTCCTCGTGGCAGGCGGAGCGTCTGCCGGGCCTTGAATCGAGGCAACCGGGATTACTCAAATCAGGAGATTGTTATGGTAAAGAAACTCATGGTAAAGAAACTGAAGGCCATCCGCGAAGACAGTCAGCTTTCCGCCACCATTCGCGAATCGGCCCAGCAGATATGGCTGGCCGGGCTTGGCGCCTTCGCCAAGGCGCAGCAGGAAGGCAACAAGGTGTTTGACGCGCTGGTTCGCCAGGGCGAGTCGATCCAGAAGACGACCCGCAAGGTGGCCGAGGACAAGGTCACCGAAATGGCGGCCAAGGCGACGGGAACCTGGGACAAGCTCGAGCAGGTATTCGAGACCCGCGTCGCGCGGTCGTTGAACAGTCTCGGCGTGCCGACCAAGGATGACGTCGCAGCGCTCAGCAAGCGTGTCGCGGAACTGAAGGCAGCGGTGGATAAGCTCAACGGTAACGCGCCCAAGGTCGCCAAACCCAAGAGTGCGGCAGCCAAACCGGTTCGACGCGCGGCGCCCAAGGCCAAGGCAGCACCCAAGGCAGCGGCCTGACGCAAGAACGCTTTGACAAGGCCTGATGGCTGCCGGCGGAGTGGTTTGAGATGAAACCGACCGACCGGCAGCCGTGCATGGCATTGGCGTTGGCGGGAGGCGGTCCGCTCGGCGCAATTTACGAAATCGGGACGTTGATGGCCTTGTCGGAGGCCTTGGACGGTTTCGATTTCAACGACCTCGATGCCTATGTCGGCGTCAGCGCCGGGGGGTTCATCGCCGCCGGCTTGGCCAATGGCCTGAGCCCGGATTACATGTACCGAATGTTCATCGACAGCGAATCCGCCGAGGTTCCTTTCGAGCCGGGGATGTTGCTCAAGCCGGCCTTCGGCGAGTATGGACGGCGCGCGGCGACCGTGCCGGCACTGCTGCTCGAGTCCTTGCGCGAGTATCTGCGGCGGCCCTTTCGACAGGGTTTCGTCGCTTCCTTTCAGCGCCTGTCGCAAGCGATCCCCACCGGGATTTTCGATAACGTCGGGGTCAGTGATTTCATGCAGCGGCTGTTTGCGCTGCCCGGCTTGACCAACGACTTCCGCCAGCTCAAGCGGCGGCTGTTCCTGGTTGCGACGGACCTCGACTCGGGAGCGTCAGTCGCCTTCGGGTCCAGGGGACATGACCATGTTCCCATCGCCACGGCGATCCAGGCCAGTTCGGCATTGCCGGGATTGTTTCCGCCGGTGGAGATCGACGGTCGCTGGTTTGTCGATGGAGCGTTGAAGAAGACACTGCATGCATCGGTGGCGCTGAGGGAAGGCGCCAGGCTTGTCATCTGCATCAATCCGCTGGTTCCTTTCGATGCCAAACTGGCGTCACATGAGAGGCACCTCAAGCGTCGCCAGCTGGTCGCCGGCGGTCTGCCCGTGGTGCTGGCGCAGACCTTCCGCTCCATCATCCACTCGCGGATGGAGACCGGGCTGGCGAAATACGACATCGAGTACAAGGACGCCGACGTGATCCTGTTCGAGCCGCATCGGGACGATGCCGACATGTTCTTCACCAACATGTTCAGCTATGCGGACCGCAAGCGATTGTCCGAGCAGGCCTACCGCAAGACCCGCGAAGAACTGCTGCGGCGCTACGATGAACTGGCGCCGAAACTGGCCCGCCATGGGGTGTCGATCAACCGGACGGTACTCGACGATCCGCACCGCTCGCTGGCCCGCCGCATGGGGCAACTGAGACGTCGCCGCGCCCGCGCCATGGGGCTGACGGCGTTGCGCCTGTCCGACACGCTGGACGATCTGGCGCAGGGTCTCAAGCGCCTGCGGCGCAGACAGCGCCAGGCTGCCTGACCATGCGGTGGGCGCAATGGTTTCTGCTATCCTCAAGCGAATAGTGGAGCCCGAAAATTGATGGAGAGAAAACCGAAGCGCCGTACGCGGGAACGCATCCTGGAAACTGCTCTGGTGCTGTTCAATGATTTCGGCGAACCGAATGTCACCACGCAGTTGATCTCCGACGAGATGGGGATCAGTCCGGGCAATCTTTACTACCATTTCCACAACAAGGACGAGATCATCGAGTCCCTGTTCGCCGATTTCGAACGCGGCATAGACGAGACCCTGACGGCGCCCGTGCGGCGTCCGCCCAATGTCGAGGATATCTGGCTGTTTCTGCACCTGCTGTTCGAGAGCATCTGGAAGTTTCGCTTCCTCTACCGTGACATCAACGAATTGCTGTCGCGCAACCGGATACTCGAAACGCATTTCAAGCGTATCGTCGCGCACAAGATAAATACCGCGAACCTGATCTGCAAGGGGCTGGTGGCGACCGGCGACATGAAGGCGACACCCGCCGAAATTCAGGCACTGGCAGTCAACATGACCGTGGTTGCAACCTACTGGCTGTCGTTCGAGTTTGTCAGCGATCCACGAAAAAAAATTGACGGCAAAAGCTTGTCGCGCGGCGCGTTTCAGGTCATGGCGCTTGCCGCGCCCTACCTGGTGGGGCGCTCGCGCAAGCTGTTCGAGGAAGTATCGAAAAATTACTTGACTGATTGAGAACGAAAAGATATCCATCATGGCAAAACCGGCCTGGAAAAAGTTTCCACATGCAGACAAGGCATTCGTATACGCGGGTGCCGCACTGAAGAAGAACTGGGAACGCCTGCATTGCGGCGATTGCGAACCCTTTCCCGCGGACGCCGCGGTTCAGGAGGCATGGCGCCTCTATCATCAGGGCGAATTCAACAAGGCCTGTGAGGCAGGCCTCGCTGCCGGCCTGGACGGCTATAACGCCGCCAACAAGGCCGTCATGATTTACGCCACCTATCTCGAAGACGACGACCAACGCAAGCTGGAACTATTCCAGTCGATTTCCGTGCGCTGTGAGGAACTGCAGCGGATGCAACCGGACAATGCCAACGCTTGGTACTTCCAGGCCTATGCGCTGGGCCGCTACAGCCAGGGCATCTCGGTGCTCAACGCGCTGACGCAGGGTCTGGGCGGCAGGATCAAGGCGGCGCTGGATGCTGCCCTGAAGCTGGCGCCGAAGCATGCCGAGGCCCACATCGCGCTCGGCGCGTACCATGCCGAAGTCGTCGACAAGGTCGGCGCGTTGATCGGCAAGCTGACCTACGGTGCGAGCCGGGAGCTGGCCGTGAAGCACTTCGAGTCGGCTCTGAAACTCGCGCCGGATTCGGCGATCGCCCGCATCGAATATGCCAATGCGATGGTCATGCTGTTCGGCGACAAGCGCATGGATGACGCCGTCAAGCTTTACGAAAAAGCCGCGGCAGCAACACCGGCCGAAGCCATGGAATACCTTGACGTGGAACTGGCCAAGGCGGAACTCGAAGACTAGGCCCTACCGGACGGGCTTGCGGGGTTTTGTCGCGTTGCGCGCAGCCCCGGCCACCGGCTTCCGCTCCCTGACTTTTCCCGCCACGAGCGGCGGCGGCATCCGCGCGGAGAACAACAGCTGTTCGACCCGCGCCGGATCAATGGGTTTGTCCCATTCCAGCATCAGCAGCGCCAGCATCATCTTGTCGAATTCGGCGGCGAACAGCGGCACGATGGTTTCCGGATCGGGAACGAAATGGTGGTCGGTGATGAGGCTGAACTGGACATTGTCGTTGTAACTCAGGATAGAAACGCCGATGCCGATGTCGCCGGACTGGGGCACCCAGAACATGCACTGGTCGAGGCATGTTCCCGCGAGATAGAGGGGCTGCTTCGGCCCGGGCACGTTGGTCATCACGGTGCTTGCCTTGGCGGCGAGGATGTCGAGAAACTGCTGCTGGATTATTTTCGGGGCGACGCCGACGGCGGCGAGTATGCCGAGCGTCAGCGGCGGCTGGTACGAGCTCTTGAGTTCGTTCATGCGTTGCCGCACGATGAACAGTCGCGCGAACGGATTGCCTTCGTGCAGCGGCAGCGACAGCGTGCCCAGGCCGAAGCGGTTGCCCAGCGTACCTTCATCCCGGCTCGTGCGCAGGTTGACCGGAATCATGGCGCGCACTTCCACATCGCGCACGGTTTCGCCCTTCTGCAGGAAATAGGCGCGCAATGCACCGGCGACCGCCGACAGCAGAATGTCATTGACCGAGCATCCGAGCGCCTTGCCCAGCGCCTTGACCTCGCCCAGCGGGATCGGGTCGGACCATGCCACGCGCTTGACCGTGCTGGTCTTGCCCTTGAGCCGGGTGGGCGAATCCGGCGGCATCGCCAGAAGTTTGGCGAGCTCGGTGAGCAGGCCGATGCCGTGCCGGCCATAGGTGGCGAGGCGATCGCGGTCCGACGCCAGATCGTAGGCCTTGCTGCCCAGATCGGCGCCCGCGCCGAGGGCGGAAGCGAGTGTTTCGGCCAGGGTTTCCAGCAGGCCGACGGGAACATCGTCGGCGTCCGTTTCTTCCGGTTCCGGGGTGACATGCTTTTGGGCGGGAGCGTGCGGCGAAAGATCGGTGAGCGAGAGGATGACCCCCACCAGCGCGATGCCGTCCGCAATGCTGTGATGGATGCGCACAACCATCGCCGAACCGCCCTCGTAGTCCTCGATCAGGTCGAAGCGCCACAGCGGCTTGCCGGGGTTGAGGGGTTGCACGGCCAACTCGCTGGCCAGTTTTTGCAGTTCCTTCTTGCCGGCGCCGGCCGGCAGGGCGCGGCGTCTCAGGTGCGCGTCGATATCGAAATCGGGATCGTCCTGCCACCATGCGCCGGCGACTTCTTCCACCGCGCATTGGCGAAAGCGGCGGTAACGACCTACCAGGCGGGCTTCGATCGTATTGCGCAGCCGCTTGAAGTCCATCCGCTGCTTGAACACCATGACGCCGACGATCATCATCAGATTGGTCGGGCGGTCCATTCGCAGCCACGCCGTATCGACGGGTGACATTCGTTCACGTTGGAGCATTGCGCGTGTCCTCTAAGTTGACGGCATATCGCCAGGATATCGTCCCCGCGTCTAGCGGAGACATATCGCATGGATACCGTCTCCGCATCCTGCGGAGACATATAATAGTTCAGCCAAATCCTGGCGACCACATTTAGTGCGACGAAAGGCGATATGAGCAAACTCAACAAGACATTCGAAGCAGCGGTGGCCGATTCCAAGAAACTGCCGGAGCGGCCCTCGAACGACGTGCTGTTGCAACTCTACGCGCTTTACAAACAGGCCACGGACGGCGACGTCGAGGGCAAGCGCCCCGGCTTCACCGACATGGTGGGTCGTGCCAAATACGACGCGTGGGTCGCCGTCAAGGGCATCACGAATGATGATGCGATGAAGCGCTACATCGAACTGGTGGAGTCGCTCAAGGACTGATCAGGCAGCCGCAGCGGGCCCTCTGCGGGTCCGGTGCCGGGCAGGATTAAAAGTCGGCGCCGGCGATACGGCGAGCGTGCCGTCCGCCGGGGCCGCGTGGCATCAGACCCGGAACGCCGAAACCGCGGCGCGGGTGCGCGTCGCCAGTTCTTCCAGGCGATGCGCGGTATCGGCCGCCTCGCGCGTGGCGGCGCTGTTCTCCTCCGACATCTGGGCGA
>CAYNGV010000025.1:0-2326 GCA_964397005.1 uncultured Sulfuritalea sp.
GGCGGCCGCGACAACGCCTTCACCAGCCGCGACTACACGGCGTATTTCCAGATCGTGCCGAAGGCCGCGTTGCCGGAGATGATGAAACTCGAATCCGATCGCATGGCGAACCTGACCCTGGACGCCAAGGAGTTCGCCGCCGAGATCAAGGTCGTGATGGAGGAGCGGCGGCTGCGCACCGACGACAATCCGCATGCCCTGGTGTATGAAGCATTGAATTCGACGATATTCCAGGCGCATCCCTACCGGCGTCCGATCATCGGCTGGATGGATGACCTTGAGCACATGACCTGGCAGGACGCGCGCGACTGGTACAAGCTGTGGTACGCGCCGAACAATGCCTATGTCGTGGTGGTGGGCGACGTCGATCATCGCGAGGTGTTTCGTCTGGCGCAGAAATATTACGGGCCGCACAAGGCGCATGCATTGCCGGAACGTAAGCCGCAGAACGAACCGGAGCAGGCCGGCATCCGCCGCGTGAGCGTCAAGGCGCCGGCCAAGTTGCCCTACCTCGCCATGGCGTGGAAGGCACCCAAACTGCGCGATGTACAGAAGGATCGTGACCCGTATGCATTGGACGTGCTGGCGACGGTGCTCGATGGCCACGACGCTTCGCGCTTTGCCAAGAATCTGGTGCGCGGCAGTCGCGTCGCGCAGTCGGCTGGTGCCGGCTACGACCCGACGCTGCGTGGCGAAGCGAGCTTTATCCTCGACGGGCAGCCGGCCGAAGGCAAGACCATTGCCGAACTGGAAGCCGCGCTGCGGGGCGAGATCAAGCGCATTCAGGACGAGGGCGTGTCGGCGGAGGAACTCAACCGGGTCAAGATCCAGTCCGTCGCCGCGCAGGTCTACAAGCGCGATTCGTTGATGGCACAGGCCATGGAAATTGGCGGCGCGGAGGCCGCGGGGCAGTCCTGGCGCGACATCGACACCCTGCTGGAGAAAATCAAGAGCGTGACCGCCGAAGAGGTGCAGGCCGTGGCGAAGAAATATTTCAAGGACGACACGCTGAGCATCGCCGTGCTCGATCCGCAACCCGTCGATCAAAGCAAACCGAAGAAGCCCTCCGGGGCAGTGAGGCACTGATGCGTACCCTGACGTTCATTCTGCTGGCGTCCCTGACGTCGACATTCGCCCTGGCCGGGGTCAAGATCGAGCACTGGATCGCGCCTTCCGGGGCGAAGGTGTATTTCGTCGAGACGCGGGTGCTGCCCATCCTCGACGTGCAGATCGATTTTGCGGCGGGCACGGCCTTTGTTCCCGCAGGCAAGTCCGGTCTGGCCAGCCTGACGCAGGGCCTGCTGGAAACTGGTGCCGCCGATCTGGATGAGGAACAGATTGCCGGGCGCCTGGTCGACATCGGTGCGCGGATGGGCGGCGGTGCCGACACCGACCGGGCCAGCATGAGCGTGCGCACCTTGTCGACCAAACCCGAGCGCGAGGCGGCGCTGGATCTGATGCGCGCCGTCCTGTCAGCGCCGACTTTTCCGCAATCGGTGCTGGAGCGCGAAAGGGGGCGTACCATCGCCAGCATTCGCGAAGCAGAGACGCGGCCCGATGCCATCGCCGGCAAGCGTTTCGCGGCGGCGATCTATCCCGATCATCCTTATGGCGTCATTCCCACGGTGGAGAGCGTGGGCGCGGTGACGCGCGAGGATATCGTGGCATTTCACCGCCAGCACTACGGCGCCAAGGGTGCGGTCGTCTCCATCATCGGCGACGTGTCGCGGGCCGAGGCCGAGGCCATCGCCCAGCGCCTCACCGAAGCGCTTCCCGCGGGGGGCGGCGACCTCGTCCCGCCGGCGGTGAAGAAGCCGCTGCGCGGCACGATCAAGATTGCCCATCCCGCCGCGCAAAGCCATATCCACATTGGATTGCCGGCCATCCGCCGCAGCGACGCGGACTATTTCCCGCTGCTGGTAGGCAACTACACCTTGGGCGGCGGCGGTTTCGTTTCGCGGCTGATGAAGGAAGTTCGCGAAAAGCGCGGCTATGCCTACAGCGTGTATTCCTACTTCGCGCCGCGCAAGCTCGAGGGCCCGTTCGAGATCGGTCTGCAAACCAGGCGCGAGCAGGTTCCGGATGCTCTGAAAGTCGTCGATGAAGTGCTCACCGACTACATCGCCAAAGGCCCGACGCCAAAGGAACTGGCGGCGGCAAAGAAGAACATGGTCGATGGCCTGGCGCTGCGCATGGACAGCAACGCCAAGTTGCTCGGCTATCTCTCCGCGATCGGCTTCTATGGCTTGCCGCTGACCTATCTCGACGATTTTCCGGCGAAGGTGAAAGCCGTCACGGCCGAGCAGGTCAAAGCCGCCTTCGCCCG
>CAYNGV010000025.1:2426-9958 GCA_964397005.1 uncultured Sulfuritalea sp.
CCGCATCCGCATCACCGGCGGTGAATGGCGCAGTCGTCTGGTTCAAGTACCCGACGCTCCGGGATTGCGGCCGACACCCGACAGTGTGCGCGAGACCTTGTTCAATTGGCTTGGCCAGGATCTGAGCGGACTTGCGTGCCTCGACCTATTCGCCGGCAGCGGGATTCTCGGTTTCGAGGCGGCTTCGCGCGGCGCGGACTATGTCGCCCTGGTCGAGCGCTCGCGTCCGGCATTCACGGCGCTGAAGAAACATGCCGATGGCTTCGAGTGTCCGCGACTGGAACTATTTTGCTGCGATGCGCTAAAATTCGCCCCCTTGTCTGGTCGGCGTTTCGATCTGGTGTTTCTCGATCCGCCGTATGGACAGGGCTGGCTGGGGCGAATCGAGCCCCGGCTGGATGAACTGGCAGTACCGGGCGCGAGGCTGTACGCCGAGGCCGAGGCGCCTCTGGAGCGGCTGGGCCGCTGGTCGGTGGTGAAGCACGGGCGAGCCGGCCAGGTTTTCTTTCACCTGCTGGAGCAGGCATGAGCAAAAGCATTGCCGTATATCCGGGGACCTTCGATCCCCTCACCAGCGGTCACGAGGATCTCGTGAAGCGCGCGTCAAGCCTGTTCGAGCGCGTCATCATCGGCGTTGCCGAAAGCCGCACCAAGAACCCCATGTTTTCGCTGGTCGAACGCGTCGACATTGCCCGCGAGGTGCTGACGGGCTATTCCAATGTAGAGATCCACGGCTTCGACTGCCTGCTCATGGATTTCATGCGCCAGCATGGCGCCAGCGTGATCATGCGCGGCTTGCGCGCCGTGTCCGATTTCGAGTACGAGTTTCAGATGGCGGGCATGAACCGCAATCTCTATCCCGATGTCGAAACCGTGTTCCTCACGCCGTCGGACCAGTACATGTTCGTCTCCGCGACGATGGTAAGGGAAATCGCCTCGCTGGGCGGCGACGTTTCCAAGTTCGTGCCGCCTCAGGTTCAGAAACGCCTTGCCGCAAAGATTCAGCACCGCAACTGAAATTTCAGAGAACGTCCAAAGGAAAAAGTCATGTCCCTGATGATCACCGATGAATGCATCAACTGCGATGTTTGCGAGCCCGAGTGCCCGAACAACGCGATTTCGCAGGGCGATGAAATCTACATCATCGATCCCAACAAATGTACCGAGTGCGTCGGGCACTTCGACACGCCGCAGTGCCGCGAAGTCTGCCCGGTCGATTGCATTCCGGACGACCCCGATCATGCGGAATCGAAAGACCAGCTGATGGCCAAGTTCCTTCAGCTGACCGCAAAGTAGAAGCCGCCGCTAGCGCTGGCAGCGTGCGCAAAAGAACGTCGCGCGCTGCCCCTGCCGCAGGTCCCTGATCGGCTGGCCACAGACGTGGCAGGCCTCGCCGGTGCGACCGTAGACGAAATACTGCTGCTGGAAATAGCCCGAGCTGCCGTCGGAATGAATGAAGTCGCGCAGGCTGCTGCCGCCGGCGTCGATCGCGGCAGCGAGCGTTGCCTTGATCGCGGGCGCCAGGCGCTCCAGGCGTTTCAGGGAAATCCGCCCGGCAGCGGTGCGGGGATCTATCCCGGCGCGAAACAGGCTTTCCGAAGCGTAGATGTTGCCGATGCCGACGACGCGATGGCTATCCATCAGGGTCGGCTTGATCGCCGCCGAGAGCCCGGTGAATTCCTTCCTGAGCCACGCGGCGCTGAACTCCTCCGTCAGCGGTTCGACACCGAGCACGGCCAGCAGCGGATGCGTCAACGGGTCGCCTTCCAGCCAGAGAATCGCGCCGAAACGGCGGGGATCCCGCAGGCGCAAGGCCACGGACTTTCTCTTGAGGGCGAACACAAGATCGAAATGGTCATGTTTTTCGGCGGCAAGGGTGGCGGGGACCAGCCGCAAGCTGCCGGACATGCCCAGATGGATCAGCAAATGGCCGTGGCCGAAGTCCAGCAACAGGTATTTGCCGCGGCGGCTGACCTCCGACAGGCGGGACCCGGCGAGCGTCCGCTGCAAATCCGGAGGCAGCGGATAGCGCAGTGCCGGCGTTCGGACAACGACGCCGGAGACCCGGCCCCCCGTCAGAACCGGAGCAATGCCGCGACGGGTAACCTCGACTTCGGGCAGCTCAGGCATGCCTGGACTCGAACGAAATTGCGGGCGAAACTGCTAACATCACCGCATTGTATGTGACGGCTGCGTTTGCCAGCAGCGTTCCGCCCAGGTACCGGCCCATGAACTTATTGTCATCCGTCTTTGCGCTC
Source organism: uncultured Sulfuritalea sp. (assembly GCA_964397005.1). GTDB lineage: Bacteria > Pseudomonadota > Gammaproteobacteria > Burkholderiales > Rhodocyclaceae > Sulfuritalea. Next base: position 4,685 of record CAYNGV010000025.1, read on the forward strand.
TTGCTAACGCTGGCGAGTGCCTGCGCCTGGGCTCAGGCGCCTGCCGCGCCGCCTGCCCCGGTGCCGGCGAAAGCCGAGGATCGACTGCCGAAGCAGGAGCTGACCGGGCAGATTCTTTATCAGTTCCTGCTCGCCGAAATTGCCGCGCAGCGCGGCCAGTTCGCACTTTCGGCCGGCGCCTATCTTGATCTGGCGATGAGCACGCGCGATCCGCGAATTGTGCGCCGCGCCGCCGAGGTCGCCTTCCATGCGCGACAGTACGATTCCGCGCTGGAAGCGGCCCGGCTGTGGTTGAGCCTTGAGCCGGAGTCCCAACAGGCACGGCAGATGTTATCGACCCTGCTGCTTGCCAGCGGACGCATAGAGGAACTGGCGGGCAGCCTGGCCCGTGATCTGGCAGCGGAGGCTCCGCGCGTGGGTGACGCCCTGATCCGCATGGTGCGGGCCTTCGCCCGCTATCCCGACAAGCTGGCGGTTCAGCGCCTGTTCGAGCGACTGACACAGCCCTATCCCGATCTTGCCGAAGCCCATCTGGTGCTTGCCCAGGCTGCGGTTGGCGTGGGCGATGCCGACCGCGCGCGCAGCGAGATCAACCGGGCACTGGAGCTGCGTCCGGCTTGGGAGCTTGCGGCCTTGTTCAAGGCGGAGCTGCTGCCCAAGGGAGCGGCGCAACTCGATTTTCTGAAAACCTGGCTGGCGGCAAATCCCGACGGGCTGGATGTGCGCCTGGGATATGCCCGGGGTCTGGTGAGCGAAAAGCGCTACGAAGACGCGCGGGTCGAGTTCCGTCGTCTGCTGTCGGCAAGCCCGGACAATCCGGACATGCTCTACGCCGTCGGGATACTCTCGCTGCAAGTCAATGACGCCACCGAAGCCGAGCAGCACCTCAAGCGTTTCGTCGAAATCGGGCGTGGCGACATGGATCCGGCCCGCTTCTATCTGGGGCAGATGGCCGACCAGGCCGGACGTCCCGAGGACGCCTTGCGCTGGTACGACCAGGTGGCCGCCGGCGAACACGCCATGCCGGCGAAGGTGCGCGCCGCCCAGGTGCTGCTGCGCCAGAACAAGCTTGACGAAGCGCGCGAGCGCTTGGCCGCGGCACGGGCCAGTGGTACGCCAGGCGACAGTCGGCTGGTGGTGGCGGAAGCGCAGTTGTTGCGTGATGCCGGGCGTCACGCTGATGCGTTTGCCTTCCTCGCCAAAATGCTGGAAGTGCAGCCGGATCAGCCGGACTTGCTCTACGAGACCGCCTTGACGGCGGAGAAGCTCGGCTACGTGGAGGTGATGGAGCGCCACCTGCGCCGCCTGATCGCGATCAAGCCGGATTCGGCGCAGGCCTACAACGCGCTCGGCTATTCGCTGGCTGACCGCAATCTGCGCCTTGACGAAGCCGGGCAACTGATCGACAAGGCGCTGTCGCTGACACCGGATGACCCCTTCATTCTTGACAGCAAGGGCTGGGTCCTGTTCCGTCAGGGCAAGCCGGCTGCCGCGCTGGAAGCGCTGCAGAAGGCCTATGCGCAAAAGCCCGATGCCGAGATCGCCGCCCATATCGGCGAGGTCCTGTGGGCGCTTGGCCGTTCCGGCGAGGCATTGGCTGTCTGGCGCGAGGCGACCAAGGCCCATCCGACCAATGAAGTGCTGGCCGCCACCATCAAGCGATTCGTCCCTTGAGATCGTGGCTTGCTTGCTGGGCCGCCCTGTTGCTGGCAGCATGCGCTGAATTCCCGCCGTCATCCGATGTTTCACCCGGTCTGGGACCGCCGCTACAGAGCGTCAGCGCCGAAGGACGTATTTCTCTGCGCCAGGGCGAGCGTCGCGACCATCTGCGCTTTCGCTGGGATCACGCACCGGGGAGCGATGTCGTCCTGCTCATGTCGCCGCTGGGACAGGGCCTCGCCGAACTGACGCGCGACCGGAATGGTGCGCGGCTGACGCAGCCGAATCAGGCAACCATCACCGCCGATACCTTGCCGCAACTGGCACAGCGCGTCCTCGGCACACCACTGCCGCTGGAGGCCATGGCTGACTGGCTGCGCGGCGCCCGTCCGGAGTTGAGCGGCGAAGTGGATGGCTGGCGCGTGGTGATCAGCGAGACATCGGCGTATCGCCAGCGCCGACTTTTGCGCGTCATGGAAGCCCGTCGCGAGGACGTCGAATTCAAGCTCATTGTCGATGACTGGGATGCGCCGGAATGAGTGCCGTGCCGATCAACGACTGGCGGCGCGACTGGCCGGCTCCGGCCAAGATCAACCTGTTCCTGCATGTCGTCGGACGGCGCGCCGATGGCTACCATTTGCTGCAAACCGTGTTCCGCTTCCTGGATTTCGGCGACACGATCCGTTGCGAGCCGCGCGGCGACGGCCGCATCGTGACCGCAACCCCGCTGCCCGGGGTGCCGCCCGAAACGGACTTGACCGTTCGCGCGGCCACCGCGCTGCGCGCGGCTACCGGCGCCACGGTCGGAGTCACCCTGCATGTCGACAAGCGATTGCCGATGGGCGGCGGACTGGGGGGCGGCAGTTCGGATGCGGCGACGACGCTGATCGCGCTGAATCGCTTGTGGCAAACCGGCCTTGAGCCGGCGGAATTGCAACGGATCGGCCTTGCGCTGGGTGCCGACGTGCCGATCTTCATTCATGGCCACACCGCCTTCGCCGAAGGAGTGGGCGAACGCTTCACCGATCTTCTGCCGGCGCCCGCCTGGTATCTGCTGCTGGTGCCCGATGTGGCCGTGCCGACCGCGGAGATTTTTCGTTCGACACATTTGCGCCGCGACACCCCCGCCATTGCCGCCGGCAACTGGACTCCGGGTTTCGGTCACAACGACCTCGAAGGCGTGGCCTGTGCGCTCTATCCCGAAGTGAGGCGGCATCTCGACTGGCTGCGACGCTTCGGCGACGCACGCATGAGCGGTTCGGGCGCCTGCTGTTTTGTCGAGTTTGACCGGGAGTCGGCGGCACGGGCCGCCCTGGCTGCATTGCCCGCCGACATGCGGGGCTTTGTTGCCGCCGGACAGGATCGACATCCCCTCGCCATGATTTGACAGCGGGGGCGAAAACCCCGAAAATGCGCGTCCTTTCGACCTCCGCTCTCAAGGTGGGGTGCCGATGTTGGGGAGTCGCCAAGTTGGTTAAGGCACTGGATTTTGATTCCAGCATGCGAAGGTTCGAATCCTTCCTCCCCAGCCAACCTTTTCACGGAATGGTAGCGGACAGAGCGGCTTTGACAGTTTCGCCCGCCCGCTTCACTTGAGCAGACCGACATGGCCTACGACAGCCTGATGGTGTTTACCGGCAACGCCAACCGCAAGCTGGCGGCCGATGTCGTCAAACGCCTGCACATTTCGTTGGGCCGCGCCGATGTCGGGCGGTTTTCCGATGGCGAGGTGAGTTGCGAAATTCTGGAGCATGTGCGCGGCCACGACGTTTTCGTCCTGCAGTCGACCTGTTTTCCGACCAACGACAACCTGATGGAACTGCTGGTCATGGTGGATGCCCTGAAGCGGGCCTCCGCCGGACGCATCACCGCCGCCATTCCGTACTTTGGCTACGCACGGCAGGATCGCCGGACGCGTTCAGCGCGGGTTGCCATCACGGCCAAGCTGGTCGCCAACATGTTGCAGACGGCCGGCGTGCAGCGCGTGCTGACCGTCGATCTGCATGCCGACCAGATCCAGGGTTTCTTCGACATTCCGGTCGACAACGTCTATGCGGCGCCGATCCTGCTGGGCGACATCTGGAAGCAGCGCTACGAGGATTTGCTGGTGGTGTCGCCCGACGTCGGCGGCGTGGTGCGCGCCCGCGCCCTGGCCAAGCGCCTGGAGTCGGACCTGGCCATCATCGACAAGCGTCGGCCGAAGGCCAATGTGTCGGAAGTCATGAACATCATCGGCGAAGTCGAGGGCCGCACCTGCGTCATCATGGATGACATGGTCGACACCGCCGGAACCCTGTGCAAGGCGGCTCAGGCACTCAAGGAACATGGCGCCAAGAGCGTGCTGGCCTACTGTACCCATCCGGTGTTGTCGGGCAGCGCCGTGTCACGGATATTGGAGTCCGAGCTCGACGAACTGGTGGTCACCGATACCATCCCGTTGTCTGACGAAGCCCGTGCCTGCAAGCGCATCCGCCAGATTTCAATCGCCGAGTTGATGGCCGAGACCATGTTGCGCATCAGCAACGAGTCGTCGGTCTCCTCGCTGTTCATGGACTGACACTTATGCAGCAGTATCGAGCGCCCCTGATGATGAAACACGCGAAATGCGAATTGAAGGCCCGCCCCTCCCATCCTCCCCTCGCGGGGAGGCTTCTGATCTGCTCGCTTCGCTCGGCTATCACACGTCGCTCCGAACGAGTTGTTTCACGTTAAGTTCTTTACCCCCTTGCCTGGTCGCGGGCGAGGGATTTCACCGCAGTACCTACTGGAGTTAATCATGCAACTTGAATTCAATGCTAACAAGCGCGATGGACAGGGCACCGGAGCGAGCCGCCGCCTGCGTCGCACCGGCCGGGTTCCCGGCATCCTCTACGGTGGTGGCGCCGCGCCGCAATCCATCGACATCGACCACAACGAGCTGTTTCAGCTGCTGCGCAAGGAGGCTTTCTATTCCTCCGTGCTCAACGTCAACTTCGACGGCACCAGGGAAATGTGTCTGTTGCGTGATGTGCAGCGCCATCCTTACCGTCCGGTGATCCTGCACGCGGATTTCCAGCGCGTCGATGCCACCCACAAGCTGCATCAGAAGGTGCCGCTGCACTTCATCAATGCCGATGTCTCGCCGGGCGTCAAGCTCTCCGGCGGCATGGTTCAGCACGTCATGTCCGATCTGGATGTGCGTTGCCTGGCCAAGGACCTGCCGGCCTTCATTGAAGTCGATCTGAAGGACATGGTTTCGGGCCATTCGCTGCACGTCTCGCACATCAAGCTGCCGGCCGGTGTCGAAGCCGTGCTGCACAAGGGTGAAGACCCCGTGGTGGCGACCGTTATCGTTCGCGGCGGCAAGGCGGAAGAGGAAGTTGCCGCAGTCGAGGCGGCGCCTGTCGTGGCGGCCCCGCTGGAGAAGAAGGCCGAGAAGAAGTCCGAGAAGACTGACAAGAGATAATCCTTGCAGGCTTCACTGCGTCTGATCGTCGGCCTCGGTAACCCCGGGGCCGAATACGCTGAAACCCGGCACAACGCCGGGTTTTGGCTTTGTGAGCGTCTGGCACGCGAACTTGGCGTCAATCCGGGTCGCGAGTCGCGCTTTCACGGCTTGGCCGGGTTGGCGCGCGC
>CAYNGV010000025.1:10058-19271 GCA_964397005.1 uncultured Sulfuritalea sp.
TGGTTCCTCCTGCCGCAGACCTTCATGAACCGCTGCGGCCAGTCGGTGCGCGCGCTAACCCAGTTCTACCGCATCGAGCCCGCCGAAATGCTGGTCATGCATGACGAACTGGATCTGCCGCCGGGCCAGATGCGGCTCAAGTTCGGCGGCGGGCTGGGCGGTCATAACGGCCTCAAGGACATCACCGCGCACTTGGGCACCCAGGACTACTGGCGACTGCGCATCGGCATCGGCCATCCCGGCGACAGGAACGAGGTCGTCGACTATGTGCTGAAGCCGCCGCGCAAGGAGGAGCGGGGAGAGATCGATGCGGCTCTCGATCGCGCCTTGCTCGCATGGCCTACCCTGGCCCGGGGGGATTTCGGTGCCGCCACGCAGCGTATTAATTCAAAGCCGGCGCCACCAAAAACAGAAGAAGCGAAGAAAGAAAATCAATGAGTCTCAAATGCGGCATCGTTGGCCTGCCCAACGTCGGCAAATCCACCCTCTTCAACGCGCTGACCAAGTCGGGCATTGCGGCGGAGAATTACCCCTTTTGCACCATCGAGCCGAACGTCGGCATTGTCGAAGTGCCGGACCCGCGGCTGGCTGCGCTGTCCGCCATCGTCAAACCGCAGAAAATCCAGCCCGCCATCGTGGAGTTCGTCGATATTGCCGGCCTGGTGGCCGGCGCCAGCAAGGGCGAGGGCCTCGGCAACCAGTTCCTCGCCAACATCCGCGAAACCGATGCCATCGTTCATGTGGTGCGCTGCTTCAGCGACGACAACGTGATACATGTGGCGGGGAAGATCGATCCGCTGTCCGATATTGAAGTCATCGATACGGAGTTGGCATTGGCCGACATGACCGCGGTGGAGCGCGCATTGAATCGCTACTCGAAGTTGGCCAAGTCAGGCGGCGACAAGGATGCCAAATTGCTGGTACCGGTGCTGGAGCGCTGCCTGGTCCAGCTGAATCAGGCCAAGGCCATCCGTGCGCTGGATTTCTCCAAAGAAGAATGGGCGCTGCTCAAACCCTTCTACCTGATCACGGCCAAACCGGTGCTGTATGTCGCCAACGTCAAGGAAGGCGGCTTCGAGAACAATCCCCACGTCGAGGCCGTACGCAGCCACGCCGCGCAGGAAAAGGCCGAGGTGGTCACCGTTTGCGCCGCCATCGAATCCGAAATCGCCGATCTGGACGACGATGAAAAACAGATGTTCCTGGCCGACCTGGGGCTGACCGAGCCGGGCCTGAACCGCCTGATCCATGCCGGCTACAAGCTGCTCGGCCTGCAAACCTACTTCACTGCCGGCGTCAAGGAAGTGCGCGCCTGGACCATTCATGCGGGCGATACCGCGCCTCAGGCGGCGGGCGTGATTCATACCGATTTCGAGAGGGGCTTCATCCGCGCCCAGACCATCGCCTTCGATGACTTCATTGCTTACAAGGGCGAAGCCGGCGCCAGGGAAGCCGGCAAGATGCGGGCTGAAGGCAAGGACTACGTCGTCAAGGATGGCGACGTGCTGAACTTCCTGTTCAACGTGTAGTTGACGCCTGGTCGCGTGGTTGTGTGCGCTGCTCGTTGGCAACGCGCAAGGTGACGTCGGCGATCATCCAGACGCTATGGGCCGGGCCGCCTGCCATCTTGCGCCCCGAGAACTCCGCCCAGAATTGACTGCCGTCGGCGCGGCGCAGGCGGTACATGCCTTGCGCCAGATGTCCCCTGTCAAAGGCGTTGGCCCTGTCGGTGAGAAACTGGTTGGCTTCCTCGACGCTGACAAAATGTTCCTGAAGGGAGGCGGTCGTGAGTTCCTGGATGCGACGGCCCAGCATGTCGCCGAGCCGCGCGTTGCACTTGACCACCTGCTTGTTGTCGATCACCGCAATTCCCAGCGGCGACGACTCGAAGATCGCCTGCTGCTCTTCAAGCAGCGACTCGGCTTCCGTGCTGCGCTGCAGGTTGTCGGTTGCCGAGCGGTAAAGCGTGCGCTGCACCAGGATCAATACCGCAATGCAGCCTGCCGCCGCGGTGAGTGCCCATGGCGCCATCTGGCCCGCGCCGGAGGCGTAGTGCGCAAAGGCGGGAAGCAGGACGGGAATGGTATAAAGGTAGAAGGTCATGCTGCTCAGAGCGAGGAAGACCGCACCTGAAAAGCTGATGACGATCACCGACAACACGATGAATATCTGCGCGTCGGGATTGGTCGCCGGAGGATAGAGCGGCCCGAACAGCGCTCCCCAGCCCGTGCTGGTAAGCAGCGCACCCACGGCAAACACCCACTCCCAGCGACGAATGTGGCTGCTCTGCCGGTCGGCCTTGCCGAACATGTGCCAGATCCAGATGCGCACGGCCAGCACGGAGAACATATAGGCAGTCCATGCCTTCAGGATGCCCAGCCCGATGGTGTCGAAGAGAACGACAAAACACAGGAAAACGCCTATCGATGCCGCCACGGCGCCTGATGGCAGACGCTCGTACAGCATTTCGATGCGTCGAACTTCCGCGTCGCCGCTGAGTTTTCTGGAAAAGGGGGTTTTCATCGCCGGGCTTTGCTGGGAATGACAATCATAACGCCATAGTGCACCAGTTCAATCCTTACTCCTGCCCCGCAATTTCGGCGCGTACCGTATCCATGTCGAGTGCCATGGCTTGCTCGATCAGTTGTTCGAAGGCGCTGGCGGGCAGCGAGCCTGCCTCCGAATAGATGATGATCTGGTCGCGAAAAACCATCAGGGTGGGAATCGAGCGGATATTGAAGGCGCCGGCGATTTCCTGCTGCTCCTCGGTATTCACCTTGGCGAAAACCACGTCGGACCGCTTCTCCGACGCCGCTTCAAAGGTCGGCGCGAAGGCGCGGCAGGGCGCACACCAGGGCGCCCAGAAGTCTATGATCACATTGGCGTGTTCATTGATGGTCTGTTGAAAATTGTCGGCATTGAGTTCCAGCGTGGCCATGGACGGCTCCTTGATAGAGATGCACGGAATGCTACCGTTTTGTCGCGTGGCGTGCTATCACTCTGGCCGATGACAACCGCCAAATCCGCTTATCGCGGGCGCTTTGCCCCATCCCCCAGCGGGCCCCTGCATTTCGGCTCGCTGGTGGCCGCCGCCGGCTCCTTTCTGGAGGCGAGGACGCGAGGTGGTGAGTGGCTCTTGCGCATGGAGGATGTCGATCAACCGCGCTGCTCGATGGCCGCTGCCGGCGAAATTATCCGTGCGCTGGAGGCTCTTGGTTTTGCCTGGGATGGCGAGGTGGTCTGGCAGAGCCGCCGTACCGAAGCCTATGCAGCAGCGCTGGAACGGTTGAAGGCGGCCGGTCGGGTATTTCCCTGCGGCTGCACACGCCGCGAACTCGCCGACTCGGCGATCGCACCCGATGGCGCGGCCATCTATCCGGGTACCTGCCGTCAGGGGTTGCCGGAGGGACGTGCGCCGCGGGCCTGGCGCATTGCCGTTGGGGATGTCCGGATCAGTTTCGATGACGCAATTCAGGGCCGCGTCGTCAGCGATCTGGCCAGCGAGGCAGGCGACTTCATCCTGCTGCGCGCCGACGGTTTTTACGCCTATCAACTGGCGATGGTGGTCGACGATGCCGAGGCCGGCATCACGCATGTGGTGCGCGGCGCCGACCTGCTGGCCTCGACCCCGCGCCAGATATTTCTGCAACAGTGTCTCGGCCTGCCGACGCCGGGCTACGCGCATTTGCCGGTGGCGGTCAATGCCGCGGGCGAAAAGCTGTCGAAACAGACGCGTGCGGCGCCGGTGGATATTTCACGACCCGGTCCGGCACTATTTGCGGCGCTGGATTTTCTCGGCCAGCGACCGCCGCCGGAGTTGTCCCGCGCCACAGTGGCCGAAATCTGGGCGTGGGCATGCGCAAATTGGCGGCTCGTCCGCGTGCCGCGCGGGCCGGCCCGCGCCGACGGCTTGTGGAACACTGGCGAGTGAGATAATCAGATCCCGTTTCAAAGGAAGCCAGCCATGATTGTCGAGGATGTCGCGGGTCTGCGCCGCGTGCTGCAAGTTAGTCGCGTGATCGCCGTGGTCGGCTTGTCGGCCAACTGGAACCGCCCCAGCCATTTCGCTGCCAAGTACATGCTGGAGCATGGTTACACCATCATCCCGGTGAATCCCGGCCCGGCGGAAATCCTCGGCCAGAAATGCTATCCGGATCTCGCGTCGATTCCGGTCAAGGTCGACATGGTGGATGTGTTTCGCAAGCCCGGGGACGTGATGCCGATCGCCGACGAGGCTATCCGGATCGGGGCCGGCTGCCTCTGGTTGCAATTGGGCGTGATCAACCGGGAGGCGGCCGACAAGGCGTCCGCCGCCGGGCTCGACGTGGTCATGGATCGCTGCGTCAAGATAGAGTACGCACGGCTGTTTGGCGGCCTCAACTTCGCCGGTGTGAATACCCGGGTGATATCGGCGAAACGGCCACCCTGTCCGCCGTTGCAAGGCTAGGCGCGCTCCACCTCAACGCCCCTTGACGTCGTCCCACAGCAGCTTGTGCAGTTGCAGCTGGAAGCGCACCGGCAGGCGGTCGTCGAGAATCCACTGCGCGAGTTGTGCCGGATCGAGCCGGCCCTGCACGGGCGAGAACAGCACCGGGCAGCGCTCGAAAACTCGGCGCCGGCGACACGCCGCTACGGCCCAGTCATAGTCCTCGCGCGAGGCGAGAACGAACTTCAATTCGTCCTCGGGCGTCAGCAGGTCGAGATTCTCCCAGCGGTTTTTCGCCGACTCTCCCGAGCCGGGCGCCTTGAGGTCGACGATGCGCGCCACGCGCGGATCGACGTCGCCGATATCCAGCGCACCGCTGGTTTCAAGCGATACTGAATAGCCCGCGTCGCACAGGGCGATGAGCAGCGGCAGACAGTTTTTTTGTGCGAGTGGTTCGCCGCCGGTGACGCAGACCGTGCTGCAGTCAATTGCGCCAACGTGCTGCAGGATGTCGCCAAGAGTCAGGGACTCGCCCCCGCTGAAGGCGTAGTCGGTATCGCACCAGACACAGCGCAAGGGGCAGCCGGTGAGTCGTACGAAAACCGTGGGCAGGCCGACGCGGCTGGATTCGCCCTGGATGGAGTGGAAGATTTCGGTGACGCGCAAGGTCGCGTCATTTGCGGCAGGCACTACTTCTTCTTCAGCCTGAGCTTGGCCCTCTTGCCGGCTTCGCTGTTGGGGTAGCGCTCGGCCAGTTGTTCGAGGCCGGCCTTGGCAGCCTTGAAATCCCTGCCGGCTTCGAGGTTGGCGACGCGGCTTTCCATGGCACTCGGGGCCCGTTCGTCGTTGGGCCAGGTCGCGGCAAACTTGCCGAAGAGTTCGGCGGCGACGGCGTGATCCTTGGCCTGGGCGTGGGCGTAGCCGCCCCAGTAATGGGCCGAGGCAGCCAGGCTGCTGTTCGGGTAGGTCTTGATGAAAGCGAGGAAGGAAGCGCCCGCCTCCTTGAACTTCGAGTCTTTGAGACCGGCCAGCGCCGCCTCGTAATCACGGGTTTCCTGTGCAGGATCCACCTTGGGGGCTTCGGCCTTGGCTTCGGCGGGCGGCTGTTCGAGTTTCCTCAGCCGATTGTCGAGGTCGACGTAAAAATCCTTCTGCCTTTTCTGCGCGGCTTCGAGTTCGTAGGTCAGGACTTCGATCTGGCCGCGCAGCTTGGCGATGTCGGTCTTGATGGCCTCGATCTGGTTGGCGAAATCAATCTGGTTGCGACTGACCGTATCGGCGCGCTTGCCGATATCGGTCATTTCCACTCGTAGCTGTTCGATCCGGCTGCGCGCTTCGTCGTCGTCGAACATTCCGGCCTGGGCCGGCATGGGCAGCACTCCCGCGAGCAGCAGGAGCATCGCTGCCGCCAGCCGGGAGAACAAGCCGACACGCATGTTCAGAACTCGCCCGAGTAGAGCATGTCGCCGCGACGATTCTTGCCCCAGCACTCTTCAGTGGATTCGGTGCAGGCAGGCTTTTCTTCGCCAAGACTCACCGCTTCGAGCTGGTCTTCCCTGGCGCCCAGAAGAACCAGGGCTTTTCTTGCCGCGTCGGCGCGCTTCTGACCCAATGCCAGGTTGTATTCGCGGCTGCCGCGTTCATCGGCGTTGCCCTGGATCAGCATTTTCATTTTCGGGTTGGCCGCGAGGAACTTGCCGTGAGCCGTCAGCAGTGCCTGGAATTCGTCCTTGACGATATAGCTGTCGTAATCGAAATAGATACTACGTTTCGACAGGGGGCTGCGCGGGTCTTTCAGGGCGGCGATGCTGCCGGGATCGAAGGTGTCGGGCTGCACCTTGGCGACCGGAGTGGTGTCGACCTTGATCGCGCCGGGGGTGCGCGATTCGACGCCGGCAGGATTCTGTTCGGGCGCCGGCGGCTGCGAGCCGCAGGCGGCCAGCAGCAGGGTCAGGGCGGGGAGGGAAACGAGGAGAAGTGCGCGCATGATGGCTTTCCTTGGTGAATTCGGTTGTTTTATCTGACCAGCGGACCCCAGGCGGGTTCCCGCACGTCGGCGGCCTGCACGGAGAGTTTTTGCTTGACGCGACCGTCGCTGGAGACAGCCGCCAGTACGCCGCGCCCGCCTATCTCCGTGGCATACAGGATCATGCGGCCGTTGGGCGCGAAACTCGGGGATTCGTCCTTGGCGGAGTCGGTGAGAATCTGCGTCTGTTTGGTGGCCAGGTCCATCAGCGCCAGCTGGAAGCGGCCGCCGTTCCTGGCAATGAAGGCGAGGCTCTTGCCGTCCGGCGAGAGGCGCGGCGTGACGTTGTAGCTGCCCTCGAAGGTGACTCGCTCAGCCGGGTTTCCCACGCCTGCGCCCGAGGTGGCGATGCGGTAGATCTGCGGGCTGCCGCCGCGGTCCGACGTGAAGTAGATGAACCCGCCGTCCGGCGACCAGCGCGGCTCGGTGTCGATGCCGGACGATGTGGCGATGCGCGTCGCGCCGCTGCCGTCGGCATTGACCACATACAGTTGCGACGAACCATCCTTGGTCAGCACCACGGCCAGTTGCTTGCCGTCGGGCGACCAGGCCGGCGCCGAGTTCGATCCCTTGAAGTTGGCGGCGACATGGCGGCGCCCGCTGGCGAGGTCGTGCACATAGACCACCGGCTTCTTCGCCTCGAACGACACGTAGGCCAGCTTGCCGCCATCGGGCGACCACGCCGGCGAGATGATCGGCTCGCGCGAGGCCAGTGCGGCCTGATCGTTGCTGCCATCGGCATCGGCGATTTTCAGCTCGAAGCGCCCGGTGCTCTTCACCACATAGGCGATGCGCGTCGAGAATACGCCCGGTTCGCCGGTGAGCTTCTCGTAGATGAAATCGGCAATGCGATGCGCCGTCGCGCGCAACTGCGCCCCCGTGTGCAGGTAGGCCGGATTGCCCAGCGCGGCCTGCTTGGGCACGTCGGACAGGCGCACGCGGGTCTCGTAGCGGCCATCGGCCGCCGTTGCCACGGTACCGCCGGCCACGGCGTCGGCGCCGCGCGTCTTGAGATCCTCGAAGGCGGGCGTGGCGCTGTCGGCCAGCGGACTGCCTGCATCGACCAGGCGGAACAGGCCGCTGCGTTCGAGATCGGCGCGGACCACCGAGGTGAGGGCCTGGGCGACGATGCGCTCGCCGGTGAAGTCGGCAATGGCCACGGGCAGGCGGTTGGCGCCGGCGCCGGTGATTTCGACCGTGAGTTGCGCATGGGCGGCGACGGAATACAGAGTCAGGCCGGTGGCGCAGGCAAGTACAAGACGTTGGAATCTCATCGCGCCGATTATAACGCCTCGGTCCCGGCTGCCTTGAACCCGGAATAGGCCGATAAATCCCCTGTGCTACGGGATTGCCCTATCGGGATTTACTCGTCCAGCGGCTTGAAGCGCAATTCCAGCGAGCGCGAGAACAAGTCGGCCGGCTCGGGTTTGGGCAGCGGGTTGGACTTGAGAATGGCGCGCTCGATGGCGGCGTCGAGTGTCGCATGGCCGGATGAGCGCTTGAGGCGCACGGTGACGATTTCACCGCTCGGCAATTGCGTGACATCGAACACGGCTTCCGGATTGCCCTTCACTTCCGGCGGCACCACGATGTTGCCGCGAATCTTGCCGCGGATGCGACCGAGATAGTCGGTCATGGCCTTGTTGCGCGCCGAGGCTGCTTGTGCCGCCTTCATTTGCGAAAGCTCCTGCGCGGCGGTGTCGGCCTGCTTGCGCTGCGTGACTTCCCGATCGGCCTCGCGCCTGAGCTGCTCCTGGAACGGATCAACGCGCGGCCGGGGCGCTTCCACCTTCGGCGGCGGCTTGGGCTTTTCCTTGTCCTTGATGGCGATGTCGGGTTTGGGTGGCGCAGGTGCTGGCTCCGGCTTCGGCGCTGGAGGTGGTGAAAAAGTCGGCGCTGGCGGTACGGCGACGGGCGGCGGCGGGGTAGCAACGACTGGCTCCGGCGTGGCACGCACCAGTTCGACTTCGACCACATCGGTGGCCTTGGTCTGCCAGCGCACCCCGTAGAACAGGAAGCCGGCCAGCAGCAGATGCACCGCGATGGCGAGCGCGATCGAAATGCGCTTGCCGGCCTTGTTGGCGGGCGGCAGTATCGGTGAATCCGTGCTCACTTGCCCGCAGCCACCGGTTGCACCAGTAGACCGATCTTTGCCACCTGCTGACGTTGCAACTCGTCCATCACGCCCAGCACCACTTCGTATTTTACGCTGCGGTCGCCGGCGATCAGCACCGCCTGCTGTGGATTGGCCGCCTGCGCTGCCTTGAGCCGACCGGCCAGGTCGGCGCGTGTCACGGCTTGTTCCGTGCTGCCTTTGGCGCGATCGCGCAGGGCCAGCGAGGAATCAGCCTTGATGATGACTTCGAGCGGTGCAACTGGCGGCAGGCTGCTTTTCCCCACGCTGGGCAGATCAATGCTGCCGGGCTGGATCATCGGCGCGGTAACCATGAAGATGACGAGCAGGACCAGCATCACGTCGATATACGGCACGACGTTGATCTCGTTCATGAGCCTCCGCTTTCTCATCGTGTCTGCCGCTGCAGGATGTTGGAGAACTCTTCCATGAAGCTCTCGAAGCGCACCGCAACGCGATCCACGTCGTGGGCGAAGCGGTTGTAGGCGATCACCGCCGGAATCGCGGCGAAGAGGCCGATGGCGGTGGCGACCAGCGCCTCGGCAATGCCGGGCGCGACGGCGGACAACGTGGCCGTGCTCATGTTGGCCAGGCCGCGGAAGGCGTGCATGATGCCCCACACGGTGC
>CAYNGV010000026.1:0-4338 GCA_964397005.1 uncultured Sulfuritalea sp.
GCCGCCATGGCCAGCATCAGGTTGGCGCGCTTCTTCCCCGGCGCCCGGCCGGACAGGCCGCAATCGCGATTGTCGAAACGGATCACGCGGTAGCCGCGCGCCACCAGCGCCTGGCAGAAGGAATCGGGCCAGGCCATCAACTGCATGCCGAGGCCCATGATGAGCACGATGGCGGGATGCGACGGGTCGCCGAACGATTCGTATTCGATGTGCAGCGGCGCGTCGCTCATCGCTCAGTGCGCCGCGACGCGGGCGACGGGCTTGCGGCGCGGGGGCTTCGGCGTGGCAACCGCGGCGAGGCGCGCAGCCTTTCCAGCCGGAGCACGCGCCTTGCGTCGCGCCACCGGCCGCGCCAGCGCCAGGTATTCCTGGAAGCTGTCGCGCAGGCACTGGGCGAAGACTTGCGGATCGGGCACCTGCTCGTAGCAGGCGGTGAATGAAATGATCATCATGTCGTTGTAGCTGGTCACCGAAAACACCAGGCCCATGCCGTCGGAAATCGGCATGATCGCCGACAGATAGGTCAGGCGCGCACCCTGCAAGTAGAGCGGCACCTGCGGTCCGGGCACATTGGCGATGGCGCAGTTGGCGAGCGGCACCCAGTCGCCGAGCAGGGCCGAGGCGGAACGCAGCATCTTGCTGGTGGCGGCAATCGCGGCCGACGGCGCATGTTCGGCGAGGTCGACCAGTTCGCGCGCGCTGATGGCCTGCGCCATGATGTCCGACGATGAACCCGTGGCCAGAATCGCGGCCAGGCGCTCGACCGGATCGGCGATATCGGTGCCGAGTTCCAGGCGCACCCAGGAAAAACTCGGCTGCCCCTCCTCGGCGCCTTCCTTGCCATTCCTTGCGCGCACGGCAATCGGCGTCGCCGCGACCAGGCTGTCGTCCGGCAGTTCGCCCTGCTGGTCGAGGTAGCGCCGCAAGCCGCCGGCGCATACGGCGAGCACCGCGTCATTGACCGTGGCGCCGGGCGCCAAACGGCGAATGGCCTTGAAATCCTTCAACGCAAACCGGCGGGTTTCGAACACGCGATGCGGCGACACTTCGGTATTGAAGCGCGTCATGGGGAACTCGTGCGGCCGGCCGAGAAATTCGCCGACGAAGGTGCGCGTGGCGGACTTCAGCGTGCTCCAGCTGCGCGCCAGCGGCTGTGCCATGCGCAAGGGAAAGGTGGCGACGTTGATGCCGGCGCGCACCAGCAGGTTCAGGCTACCCGGCGCATCCTCGGGAAACCACGGCTCGGGCGGCGCGGGCGGCGGCGAATCGGGCGAGATGTCATGCAGCAGCGCGGTGATTTCGTTGTGGTGCTCGACATCGATCGCGGCGTGATGGATCTTCAGCAGCACGGCGAAGCTGCCCACCGGCAGGTCGAGGAAGCTGTCCAGCCCTTCGATCACGTACATTTCCCACAGCGGGCGCTGCAGGTCGAGCGGGCGGGCGTGGATGCGCGCGGCCTGGATGCAGAACTGCCGCCAGTCGCCGGGCTTGGGCAGCGCGATGTGGCGCACGTGGTATTCGATGTCGAAGTTCTCGTCCTCGATCCAGTAGGGGTAGTCGATGTCCAGCGGCACGCGCAGTATCTTCTGGCGAAAGATCGGCATGCGGCCGAGGCGGCTCTCGACATGCGCCAGGATCTGCTTGAAGCGCACCATGCCGCCGCGCGCGGTGGACTGGTCGTAGATGTGCAGCAGCGTGACGTTGGAATTGGCGTGGGCACTGTCCGAATAGACGTAGGCGGCATCGTGTTCGCTGAGTTGTCGCATGCGATTCCTTGGTTCAGACGGCGTGGGATTGTGCGTCATTGCGCGCATCGACATGCGCCGGGCTCGCGGTCTTGTGCCACACGCGCTTGAGCAGGCCCTGCGGCTGAAACGGCTGCCAGGCGCCTTCCGGCTGCGCCAGGCGGTCGGCGACGATGGCCAGCACGATGCCGTTGAAGCCGAGGCCGAGGTGGCTGCCCGGCACCTGGATGTTCTCGTGGATGGCCGGGTCGCCGTCGATGGTAGCCTCTTGCGGTGGTACGACGCCGTCGCCCAGCGAATACAGGCAACTGGTCGGCACCGCCAGGCGGCGCTGCTCGCGCAGCGTCTTGGCGCGCGGCTGCATGACGTGGGCTGCGGCACCCAGGCGATGCGAGATCAAGCGATACAGCGCCTTCACGGCGGGCGGCGACTGGCTGCCGGCGGCATCGACGCTGACCGGGCTGCCCAGCGTGATGATCGAGCGCACGCATTCGAGCGTGCTTTCGGCGCCATAGAGCGAGAACACGCCGCCGAGGCTCCAGCCGACCAGGCTGACCTTGCGTCCGCTGACGTGGTGCAGGTAGCGGATCTTCTGCGGCAGGGCGCTGGCGTGCTTGCTGCGGAAACCCAGGTTGCGGCCGAGGCCCCAGGTGTGCACTTCGTAGCCCTTGCTCTGCAGGAAGAGTTTCAAGGCGATCAGCGATTTTTCGTCGGCCATGAAACCCGGCAGCAGCAGCACCGGATGGCCGTCGCCGCGCGGCGCTTGCATCAGCAGCGGCAACGAAGCGGGCAGCAGTGCCATTTCGAGCAGGGCACGCGGCTCCAGAATCGAATTCAGGGCGCGCGGCTTGCCGGTATGGGCGTGGCGGACGACGGGGCGGCGAGTGTGCATGTGCGCTTTCAAGATTCTGCGGCGGCGGCTTTGCGTGTTGCCTTCGGTGGTTTCTGCATGCGCTGCCTCATCTCCTCAAAGGCATCGAGAAAGTCGACTGCCAGTTCGTGAACATCGGGCACCGCGTTGCGGGCAACAACAAATCCGATGCATAAATTACCAGCATAGCTCATCAGGGTAATGTTGAGACCAACGCCATGCTCAACGATGGACAGCGGCCAGTAACCCGTCATGCGCAAACCGCCGACATACAGCGGCACCGGGGGGCCCGGCACATTCGACACCAGCACGTTGGCCAGCACCGGCAGCGTATCGACCACACGGCTGCGGCCATAAAATGAGGCCAGCGCGCCGAGTATCCAGGGCACGCCGAACAACGGAAAATCGGTCGGTATCACCGATTTGGCCTGGCGCGCCACCGACTTGGTCGCCCCGGCCGAGTCGCGGATCGCCCGCAGGCGCTTCAGCGGATCGGCGACATTGCTCGCCAGATTGACCAGGCTCAACGTGGCCTGGGTGCGCATTTCGGTGTTGCCCTGTTCGCGCAGCGAGATCGGCATCGAGGCGATCAGCGACTTGCGCGGGATCGAGCCATTGCGCTTCAGGAAGCGCCGCAGCGCGCCGCTGCACAGCGCCAGCACGACGTCATTGACCGTGGCGTCGTTGGCGGCGGCGATGGCCTTCAGTTCGGCGCGCGGCACCGTCGCCGTGGCAAAGCCGCGCTCGGGCGTAATCGCCACGTTGAAGGCGGTGCGCGGCCCGAAGGAAATGCTGCGCTTCAGTTCGCCGAAATCCGCGGCGTGATCGGTTCCCGCGCTGGAACTCCTGACGATGCCGGCCAGGGTACGCACCACGCCGGGCAGCTCGCGCACCAGCTTGACGTATTGCGCGGCATCGTGGCGAAACGCCGCGGCGGCAAGCGCCAGCGCACCCGGCTTGGCGTCGGCTTTGGCGACGGCGGCTGCCTGGCGCGAACGGCGCTTCGGCACCGGCGCGGCGTCCGGCGTGGTGTCGAACAGCGCGCCGGCCAGCGCGACGCCGGCCTGGCCGTCGAGCATGGCGTGGTGAATCTTGAAGTAGTAGGCCTTCTCGCCGCTGGCCAGGCCCTCCAGCACATACAGCATCCACAACGGATGCGAACGGTCGAGCAGTTCCGCGTGCAGGTCGGCCACCACGGCTTCGAGTTGCGCCCAGGTACCCGGCTTCGGCAGGCGCACGCGGCGGATGTGCCGGTCGAGATCGACCTCGCCTTGCAGCCAGACCGGATTGGCCAGATGCAGTGGCAGGGAGGCCAGGCGACGACGCAGCACCGGCACCATGCGGCTCTCCATCATGTGCCGCACCGCCTTGTAAAAATCGCCCTGGTAGCCGGCGGGCACCTCGAACAGATGCAGCGAACCGACATGCATCGGCGTCGCCGCGGTTTCCAGATTGAGGAAAGCGCCGTCGACACCGCTGAGGGTTTCGATCCCTGATTCCTTCGGGTTCTTCCTGCTCATGTCATTGCCTCCGAGACTGCCCCAGTATCCGCCCAAGATCCCTTCGCCACATGGTGCTACCAGCGGGTAGAATAGTTTCTACCGCCCAGTATAATCCGTGCCTGATCCCGCTCCCCGCCACGTTGCAAACCAGTTGCCGCCCCTGCCCATGCCCGCCATCCGCAAAGCCGCCAAAGCTGCCGCACCCGCCGCCACACCCGCC
>CAYNGV010000026.1:4438-19064 GCA_964397005.1 uncultured Sulfuritalea sp.
CATGCCCGCCATCCGCAAAGCCGCCAAAGCTGCCGCACCCGCCGCCACACCCGCCGCCGGCAGGCCCGCCGAAACGCAGGCCTGTATCGACAAGCGCGAGCGCATCCTGGCAGTGGCCGAGGACCTGTTCTATCGCCACGGCTTTGCCGGCACCACGGTGGACATGATCTGCGCCGAACTCGGCGTGACGAAGCCTTACGTTTATTACTATTTCCAGGACAAGCACGAGATTGTCGAGACCATCGCGTGGCGCGCCTCGGTCGCCTGCCTGTCGACCATGAAGTTTCCCGCCGACGACAAGCGGCCGGCGCATGTCAAGCTGGCCGAAGGCTTGCAGCGCTGGGTGGCGGCCTGCGTCGAGCACTTTCGTGGCAGCACGCTGGCGTTTCGCGTCACGGCCTCGCTGCGTCCCGAATTCCGCGCCGAACTGCGCACGCTGGCCAACGACTTCTATGCCGATCTCGGCGCACTGATGGAAGAGGGCCGCCGCCAGGGCACGCTGTCCTTCGACGACACCTCCGTCACCGCGATGTCGATGGGCGGCGTGGTCGGCTTCATGTACACCTGGTACCGTCCTGACGGCCGCCTGCCGCCCGATGATCTGGTCAAGCGGCTGACGGCCACCCTGTTCAAGATGATCGGCCTGCGCCCATCGTCCGTATCGTCAAAGCCACGCACTCCCGCACGCAATCACCCACGGAGGACCCGCAAATGAAGCAATTCAACGGCCGCACCGCGGTCATTACCGGCGCCGCCAGCGGCATCGGCCTCGAACTGGCGCGCCGCGCCGCCGCGGAAGGCATGAACCTGGTGCTGGCCGACATCGAATATGCCCGCCTTGAAGAATCGGCGGCGACGCTCGGCCTGCCCGCCGAGCGCCTGCTGCTGCAGCGGACCGACGTCAGCCGCGAAGCCGAAATCGCGGTGCTGGCCGATGCCGCCTTTGCGCGTTTCGGCGGCGTGCATCTGCTATGCAACAACGCCGGCGTCGGCTTGACGCGTGTCACCTGGGAACACACTACCGCCGACTGGAACTGGGTGCTCGGTGTAGACCTGTTCAGCGTGATCCACGGCGTGCAGCATTTCGTGCCGCGCATGCTGCAGCAGGCCGAGCCTGGCCACGTGGTGAACACCGCGTCCGCCGCCGGCCTCACCTCGACCCCCGGCATGGCCGCCTATAACGTCGCCAAGCACGGCGTGGTGACGCTCTCCGAAACCATGTACCACGAGTTGCAGGCGGCCAGGGCGAATGTCGGCGTCTCGGTGCTCTGCCCGGCCTGGGTACCCACCGGCATCCACCAGTCCGCCCGCAACCGGCAACTGGAATTCGGCCAGCCCAAGCCGGCCGGCGGCCTCTCCGCCGCTTATGAAGAACGCATGGGCCAGGCCGTGAAGGCCGGCCGCCTGACCGCCGCCGACATCGCCAACGAAGTATTCGCGGCGGTTCAGGAAGGCCGCTTCTACGTGATCCCGCACCGCAAGCTCAACAACGCCATCCAGTTGCGCATGGAAGACATCATGAACCTGCGCAATCCCACGCCGCTGGGCTGATTTTCAAAACAATAAAAGGACATCCCCCAATGAAAGCCCTGCTCTGCGAAGCCTTCGGTCCGATCGACAATCTTGTCGTCAAGGACATTCCCTCCCCCGTGCCGGGGCCCAAACAACTGCTGGTCGAAGTCCGCTCCGCGGCCGTGAACTTCCCCGATGCGCTGATGGTGCAAGGCCTCTACCAGGTCAAGCCACCGTTGCCCTTCACGCCGGGCGCCGAGATTTCCGGCATCGTCAAAGCCGTCGGCACCGAGGTGACGCACTACAAGGCCGGCGACCGCGTGATCGCGCTGACCAGTACCGGCGGCTTCGCCGAGGAATGCGTTGTCGAAACGGCAAAGGCGATGCCACTGCCGCCGGGCATGGATTTCGACACCGGCGCGGCGCTGGTGCTGACTTACTGCACCTCGCTGCATGCGCTGAAGGATTGCGGCCACCTGAAGGCCGGCGAAACCCTGGTGGTGCTCGGCGCCGCCGGCGGTGTCGGCATCTCGGCGATCGAGATCGGCAAGGCCATGGGCGCGCGCGTGATCGCGGCGGCCTCGTCGGACGACAAGCTGGCGCTGTGCCGGAAAGTCGGCGCTGACGATACGGTGAATTACTCGACGGAAAATCTCAAGGACCGCATCAACGAACTCACCGGGGGCAAGGGCGCCGATGTCGTGTACGACCCGGTCGGCGGCCCTTACACCGAGCCGGCCGTGCGTGCGCTGGCCTGGCGCGGGCGGCTGCTGATCATCGGCTTCGCCGCCGGCGAGATTCCGAAGATTCCGCTCAACCTGGCACTGTTGAAGGAACGTTCGCTGGTCGGCGTGTATTGGGGCGATTCGACGAAACACGATCCGGCTGGCCACCTCGCCAACCTGCATCAGCTCCACGAATGGTTCGCCGTCGGCAAGATTCGCCCCGTCGTCAGCGAGAGCTTTCCGCTCTCCGCCGCAAAGGATGCCATCGCGAGCATCGCCAACCGCCAGGTCAAGGGCAAGATCGTCGTTACCCCCAACGCCTAGCGAACACTGAACCACCCCCATCCGTCATTCCGGCGTACGCCGGAATCCAGCCAGCCAAAAACCTGGACCCCGGCTTCCGCCGGGGTGACGAATCATTTGCCATCAACTCGATCACAAGGAACAACATGGAACAGCGCACCCAGTTTTACATCGACGGCCAATGGGTTTCCCCGGCCGGCCAGGGCCGCATCGAAGTCTTCTCGCCCACCGACGGCGCCCTGCTGGCGACCGTGCCGCAGGGCGATGCGACCGATGCCGACAAGGCCGTGATGGCCGCGCGGCGCGCCTTCGACGCCTGGAGCGTGACGCCGGCCGCCGAGCGCGCCGCGTATCTGAAGAAAATCCAGGAAGGCCTCAAGGCCCGCACCGATGAAATCGCCAAAACGATCACGCTGGAAATGGGCATGCCCTACAAGTTCTCGCAGCGCATCCAGGTCGGCTCGCCCACGGCGAGCTTCGGCATGTACTCGAAAATGCTGGCGGACTTTCCCTTTGAGGAAAAGGTCGGCAATTCGAAAGTGGTGCGAGAGCCGGTCGGCGTGGTCGCCGCCATCACGCCGTGGAACTACCCGCTGCACCAGATCGCCGCCAAGGTCGCCGCGGCGCTGGCGGCCGGCTGCACGGTGGTGCTGAAGCCCTCCGAAGTCGCGCCGCTCAACGCATTCCTGCTGGCCGAGATCATCCATGCCGCCGGCGTGCCGGCCGGTGTCTTCAACCTCGTCACCGGCTACGGCCCGGTGGTCGGCGAAGCCATTGTCACGCACAAGGAAGTGGACATGGTGTCCTTCACCGGCTCGACCCGCGCCGGAACCCGCGTCTCGGAACTTGCCTCGGCCACGGTCAAGCGTGTGGCGCTGGAACTCGGCGGCAAGTCGGCCGCGATCATCCTCGACGACGCCGACTTCAGCGTCGCGGTGAAAGGCGTGGTCGGCAACTGCACCCTCAACTCGGGCCAGACCTGCACCGCGCACACGCGCATGCTGGTGCCGGCCGCACGCTACGCCGAAGCGGCGAAGCTTGCCGTGGAAGCGGCGCAGGCCTATCGCGTCGGCGACCCCATGGCGGAGGGCATCACGCTCGGCCCGCTGGCCTCGAAGATGCAGCAGGACCGCGTGCGCGACTACATCGGCAAGGGCATCTCCGAAGGCTGCGAGCTGCTCACCGGCGGCGCCGATCTCCCCGAGGGCGTGAATCCGAACGGCTACTACGTAAAGCCCACCGTCTTTGGCATGGTCAGGCCCGATGCCACCATCGCCCAGGAAGAAATCTTCGGCCCGGTACTCTCCATCATCACCTACACGGATGAAGACGATGCCGTGCGCATCGCCAACGGCACGGTGTATGGCCTCGCCGGCGGCGTCTGGTCCGCCACCGACGAACATGCCGAACAGGTTGCGCGGCGCATCCGAACCGGCCAGGTGGAAATCAACGGCGGCAGCTTCAACCTGTACGCGCCCTTCGGCGGCTACAAGCAGTCGGGCAACGGCCGCGAGCTGGGCAAGTACGGCCTGGAAGATTTCCTCGAGTTCAAGGCCATGCAGTTCCGCCCGGCGCCGAAGGCATAACGGGCAGCCCCCCATCAGGTCGAAAGTAGTATCCTTGCCGCATGTGCCGATGGATGACAACTAGTTGGTTGCAACAGGATTCCGCAGGCTGAAGCTACGCGCATGAACACACCGGACCAGCCGCCTTCTCGAGTCGATGACACCGAACTCACCGACGAAGACCTCGCCGGGCCAGCTCGCGCCGGCCCGATTGTCATTCAAAGAAAGGCGTTCTTCATCTGGCTCGCCTCCACCGCGGGCATAGCCTCGTTGCTTACCGTAACCGCCATCATCGCCATGGGGCGTTTTCACGGTCAGGAGGAAATCTCGCGCCTGGAAAAGACCATCGCAACACTGACCGGCGAAAAGCAGGCCGCCCTGAAACAGCTCGACGAGCTGCGCAATTCACACTATGCGCAAGTCATTGCGGAACGGCGCTGTGAAGTCATCGACGGTCTGGAGGACTGCCTCAAGGCGGGCTTGAAACGCCCTGAACGCTTTGCCGAAATCGATCGGCAGTTTCTCGAGGCCAAACGTGCCCCGGCGGCGAAATCCCCGTTGCAAGGCAACACGGCAACTGCCGGAACAGCCACCAGAACACAGACCAACACAGCGCGGGGCGAAACCTCCATCAGGGAGGCGGCGGTTGCCTCTCCGCCCGGCAACCGCAAGCTGACGCTCGATGAATTTGCGAAGGAGATCGGCAAGATCCCGGGCGTCGCCGTCGATGGCAATATTTCGGAAAACCCGGAAAATCCCGTGCCGGAAAAGAAGGGCGGGAAGAGCTTCGCAGGGCCTGGCACCCAGGGTCCTCGGTAAGCTCCGCGTCAACTCACGCCTGCGACGCGGCCTCCAGATCGCTCCAGAGGCAATGCCCCTTGCTTTCCTTGGCGATCTCTCCCAACACACGAGCGTGGTCGGCCAGTTCTTCATCGCTGGCGCTCAGCACCACCAGCGGCGGGCGCTGGCGGGTACCGCCCGCCGAGTAGTCAACAGCTGGACTGGCGAAATCCATCTCCAGCGAATTCTGGCCACGGGTCATGGCCAGGTAAACCTCCGCCAACAGTTCGGCATCGAGCAGCGCACCGTGCAGCTGGCGGCCTGAATTGTCCACGCCGAACTCGGAACACAGGGCGTTGAGGTTGTTCTTCTTGCCCGGCCGCATCTCGCGCGCCATGCGCAGCGTGTCGGTCACATCGCTGCAAAGCTGGTCGATGCTCTCGTGCTGCAACAGGCCCAGCTCGTTATTGAGAAAGCCGACGTCGAAGGCCGCGTTGTGGATCACCAATTCGGCGCCGCGAACAAACTCCATGAAGTCGGCGGCGATCTCGGCGAATTTCGGTTTGTCGGCGAGGAACTCGTCGGACAGCCCGTGAATGCGTTCCGAATCGGCCACCAGGCGTTCCGGGTTGAGATAGGCGTGGAAGCGCTGGCCGGTGATCTGCCGTCCCTTCAGCTCGATGCAGCCGATTTCGACGATGCGGTCACCGGTGCGGAAATCAAGGCCGGTGGTTTCGGTATCGAGAACTATCTTGCGCACTCTATTCAGCCTCCTTTGCGAGCCAGCTCCACGCCGCGTCGCGCCAGCACGTCGGCGCGCTCGTTCTCGACGTGGCCGGCATGGCCCTTGACCCAGAACCATTCAATCGAGTGCTGCGCCGCCAGGCGATCCAGTTCGCGCCACAGATCCTCATTCTTGACCGGCTCCTTGCCGGCGGTTTTCCAGCCGCGCCGTTTCCAGCCGTGGATCCATTCGCTGATGCCCTTCTGAACGTACTGCGAATCGGTATGCACGCGCGCCACGACCGGCTCCTTCAGGGCACGCAAGGCTTCGATGACAGCCATCATTTCCATGCGGTTGTTGGTGGTCAGGGCCTCGCCGCCGAACAGTTCCTTTTCGGTCGTGCCCTTGCGCAATATCGCACCCCAGCCACCGGGGCCGGGATTGCCGCTGCAGGCGCCGTCGGTAAATATGTCGATCATTGATCCACTCTCTGCGTAACGGTTACCAGGGCCTTGGCGCGCGCCTTGCGATCGCTCCAGGTCGGGGTGATGAGGCGCATGCCGTGCTGGCGCTTGACGGCCTGCACGATATACACCGCCCCGGCGATCGGCCACCAGCGATCGCCGGCCGCATCCATGAACTGGAAGCGGCGCAGCCATTTATCCTGCGTCACGGCGGGCGCGTAGCAGCCGAAGGCGCCGGCCTGCATCTCGAAGCCGAGCAGCGAGAACCAGTCTTTCAGACGCGGCACGCTGAGGTAGGCGCCGCGCCACGGCGGCAGCGCCTGTCGCCGCGACAGCTTGCGCCTGGCCCCCCACAGGCTGAAGGGATTGAATCCGGTGACGATCACATGGCCCTCGGGCACCAGCACACGCTCGACTTCGCGCAGCACCTGGTGCGGATTGGCATCGAACTCCAGCGTGTGCGGCATCACGACAAGATCGATACTGTTGGCGGCAAAGGGCAGATAATGCAGATCGGAGCGCACCTCCGACGCGCCGGCATAGCGCCCGTCGTCGCAACGGAAGCGCAGCGGCATGCGGTTGGCGCGCAGGAAATCGTGGGTGGGCAGGGAAAGCTGGACCGCATTGAAGCCGAAAATATCGGCCACCAGCAGGTCGTGCTTCTGCTGCTCCCAATTGAGCACATACTGGCCGGCCGGCGTTTCCAGCCAGTCTTCGAATCCCTGAATTGACATTGCGTCCCGTTTGGAGAAAATTCCCGAATGACTGAAATACTCGGCCTGCACGCTTTCGACGACAACTACATCTGGCTGCTGCGCGGCCGGGGCTGTGTCGCGGTGGTCGACCCCGGCGATGCCGCGCCCGTGCTCGATTACCTTGCGCAAAACGGCGACCGCCTCTGCGCCATTCTCGTCACCCATCATCACGGCGACCACGTCGGCGGCCTGGCGGAACTTCTCGCCCGTTTTCCCGTTCCCGTATTCGGCCCGGCGCTGGAGAACATCCCCGGCGTGAGCCACCCGCTCGCCGGCGGCGAACGCATCGAACTGCCCGAACTCGCCCTCCACCTCGACATCATCGCCGTGCCCGGACATACCCGCGGCCACATCGCCTATTATGGCCCAAGTCTCGCTGACGACGGCGCGGTGTTCTGCGGCGACACGCTGTTCGGCGCAGGTTGCGGACGGCTGTTCGAGGGCACCCCGGCGCAGATGCAGGAATCACTGGCCAAACTCGCCGTGTTGCCAGCGCCGACTTTTGTGTACTGCGCCCATGAATACACCCAGAGCAACCTGCGTTTCGCGCTGGCCGTCGAGCCGGGCAGCATCGCCGTGCAGCGACGCAGCGAGCATGTCGCGCACGACCGTGCGGCGGGCCGGGCGACGATCCCGACCAGCATCCAGACTGAACTCGAAACCAATCCCTTCCTGCGCTGGGATGCACCCGAAGTGCGCGCGGCAGCGGCGAGCCGCCTCGGGCATGTTCCAACCGATGCAGTGGAAACCTTCACCGCCATCCGCGAGTGGAAAAACCGCTTCTGAGATGGCATAGTCACGCCATGACCAGCCGTCGCCGCTTCATCCAGACCCTCGCCGCGATTCCTCCCGCCTTTGCCTTCAGGCGCGCGTGGGCCGCGCCGGATCCCTCGCGGCTGGCCCTGATCATCGGCAACAGCAGCTACCACGATGCGCCGCTGGTCAATCCGGCCAACGACGCCAAGGCCATCGGCGGCCTGTTCGCCCAGGCCGGCTTCACGGTCGATTCGCACCTCAACGCCAAGCGCGCCGACATGCTGGCCGCCATCGAGCGCTTCGGCGCGGCGGTCAAGAAGTCCGAAGCCAAACTGGTGGTGTTCTATTACGCCGGCCACGGCGCGCAACTCGACTGGCGCAACTACCTGCTGCCGGTCGATGCCGTGGTGGAGCGCCAGGAGCACATGAAGGAGCGCTGTGTTGACCTGAGCCTGCTGCTGGGCCAGTTCAGCGCGGCGAAAGACAAGACCTTCGTCGTCATCCTCGATGCCTGTCGCAACAATCCCTTCGGCAAGTCCTACCGTCCCGAGCAGAAAGGCCTGTCGCAGTTCGATGCGCCGGTCGGCAGCCTGCTCGCCTACGCCACTTCGCCGGGCAACGTGGCCTCCGATGGCGAGGGCGAGAACGGCCTCTACACCGAAAACCTGGTACGCGAACTGGGCAAGCGCGGGACCCGCATCGAGGATGCCCTGAAGCGAGTGCGGCTCAATGTGCGCCTGGCCTCGAAAGGCGAACAGATTCCTTGGGAGACCACCTCGCTTGAAGGCGACGTATTCATCTTCAACGAGGGCCAGAAGAAGCTCTCCGATGCCGAGATGGAGCAACTGGTCGAGGCCGATGTCACCGAATGGACGCGCATAAAGTCCTCGAAGAAAATCGACGACTGGGTGGGCTACCTGCGCACCTTCCCCAACGGCCGCTTTGCCGAAATCGCCCAGATGCGCCTGAGCCGCCTGCTGGCGGATGTCGAAAAGCAGCGTGTCGAACAGCAGCAACAGGACGCCGCCAAGGCCGACAAACTTGCGGCAGAAAAGCGGCAGCAGGAAGAGCAGAAGCGTATCGAGCAGGAGCGGATTCGCGTTGCGGAAGCACAGCGTCTCGCCGCCGAACGCAAGCAGTTCGAAGAACAGCAGGCGCATGAAAAACGCCGGCGCGAGGAAGAGCAGAAAGCCATCGAAGCCAAGCGTCGCCAGGAACAGGAACGGCTCGACCGGGAGCGCCAGCGGATTGCAGAGGCCGAGCGCCTTGCCGAAGAACGCAGGAAGCAGGAAGAGCAACGCCAGCTGGCCGAGCATAAACGCCTTGCGCTCGAAACCGAGAAGCGACAGAAGGAAGAACTGAAGAACAAGGAAGAACAGAAGCGCCTGAGCGAACTGAAGCGTCTCGAAGATGAGCACCGGGAGCGCGATCGGATCCGTCTCGCCGAGGCGCAGAAACTGGCTGCCGAACGCAAACAGCTCGAGGAGCAGCAGCTTCAGGAAACCCGGCGGCGCCAGGAAGAGCAGCAGGCGGCCGACCTCAAGCGCAAGCAGGAGCAGGAACGCCTGGAGCGCGAACGTCAGCGCATCGTCGAGGCCGAAAGGCAGGCAGAGGAACGCAAGAAGCAGGACGAGCAAAGGCTGCTGGCCGAGCAAAAGCGCGTCGAGCAGCAGAAGCTGGCGCTGGCCAGGGTCGATCCGGTTACGGTGGCCTCACCCGCACCTGCACCGTCTGCCGCGCCAAGCCATGCACCCAAGCCGGTACCGGCGGCGGCACCCTCCGGCGCGCCGATGATCGACATCCGCGCGGGCTTGCCGGTGCCGCAGTTGATCCCGCCTTCGGACAATCCGTTCTCCGCCGGACGCTATCCGCTTGCGCGCATCTTCACGGTCGGGGATTCTGCAACCGTCAGGCAATCCGATATCCTGACCGGCGTCGAGGAGCGAATTTACACAGCGCGCGTAACACGGATCGATTACGACGAAGACCGGGTCGAATTCAACGATGGCAGGGTCATCGCGGACCTTATGGGCAACAACATCAAATCCGGGCCGGTTGAGTTCGACAGTCCGGTTCAATTTGTCCCGGCGGAGTTTCAGGTCGGCAAAAAGTGGACCGCCGCATTCCGTCGAACCCAGAACGGCAGAACCACGAACGCCTACTACGACCTGCATATCGCGAAGCGGGAAATCATTACCGTTCCGGCAGGAACGTTCGATACCTTCAGGATCGAAGGCGAAGGCTGGAACACCACCGACAGCGCGCGTCTCGAGACCAGGTTCTGGCTGGTTCCCGGACTGAATTTCGGCATCAAGCGCGAATTTGTGACCAAGAACAAATGGGGCCGCTTCGGCACCACCGAAAGACACGAACTCGTCGCCGTGCGCCAGCAGATCGTCGAATCGGCCTGCCTGCCGAACACCGGCGGACGGGCCCGCACGCTGTCCATCAAGAGCACCTGCGCTGGCTGAGTGCCTGCCGCACCAGCATCGACAAACGCTTTGCATTGACCGCACAGGCCGCCTTGGCTAAGATGCGTCGCCCTCACGAGCACCTTTGATGGTGCCCCTTCCCAGCCAATGTTCCTGTTTCGCCGCCTGGTTCCGCCCCTCCTGCTGCTGTTGATCGGCGCTGCACATGCCGAGCAGGCGCTGCAACTTACCGCGGAGCTCACTTCAGCGCCGGCCTTGAAGTTCGATGTTGCACCGCCGCCGTCCGTGCTGCCGCCGCTGCCGGACCCGTCGCTGGAGGTGAAGGACGACCTGCCGCCGATTCCCACCATCGACCTCACCACGCCGCCCGATGATCTGTGGCAGCGCATGCGCAACGGCTTTTCGATGCCCGACCTCGACAGCCCGCTGGTGGCCGACCGCCAGGCCTGGTACCTGAACCGGCCCGACCTGCTGAAGCGCATTTTCGAGCGCAGCCGCCGCTACCTGCACCACATCGTCGGCGAACTGGAAAAGCGCGGCATGCCGACCGAGCTGGCCCTGCTGCCGATCGTCGAAAGCTCCTTCAATCCGCTGGCCTACTCCTCGGCCCGCGCCCTTGGCATGTGGCAGTTCATTCCCTCCACCGGCAAGAATTACAAGCTGCAGCAGAACTGGTGGTTCGACCAGCGCCGCGACATTGTCGCCTCGACCGGCGCGGCACTCGACTACATGCAGTACATCTATGAAATGCACGGCGACTGGCATCTTGCGCTGGCCTCGTACAACTGGGGCGAAGGCGCGGTCGGTCGCGCGGTGGCGAAGAACCGCGCCAAAGGCCTGCCGACCGATTACCTGCACTTGAAGATGCCGGCGGAAACGGCGTACTACGTGCCGAAACTGCAGGCGATCAAGAACATCATTGCCCAGCCGCAACTGTTCGGCATCACGCTCGATCCGATCCCCAATCGTCCGTATTTCGGCACCGTGGAACGCAGCGAGAAAATGGACATTGCGCTCGCAGCGCGGCTCGCGGAAATCCCGGTGGAGGAGTTCATCGCGCTCAACCCCGCCTACAGTCGGCCGGTCATGCCCAACGCCGCCAACAGCCCGCTGGTGCTGCCGGCGGAGAAGGTGCAGACCTTCCTCGACAACCTGCAAAGCCACGAAGCGCAGGACAAGCCGCTGTCGGCCTGGCTCACGCATAACCTGAAGAAGGGCGAGAAGCTTGAAACTGTCGCCGCCCGCTACGGCATCAGCGCGGTGCGGCTGAAGCAGTTGAACGGCATCAACGCGCGCACCAAGATCACGCCCGGCTTCGCCCTGCTGGTGCCGGGCAAGGATGCCATCGGCCATGAGGCCCTCGCCGCCCGCCTGCCGCAGACGCCGGCCAATCCGCCACGCGCCACCAAGTGGAAGAAAGGCAAGGGCAAAGGCAAGGCGATCAACGTCAAGATCAGGAAATCGCCGCCCGCCAAGGCGGCGGTGAAGCCGACGAAGCGCTGAGATTTCAGTTATCGCCGCCAGGCTGGCGGTATCCGCAACTAGCGCGCGAGCAGGTTCTGCGCCTGGTTGTCGTATGAGCGCGACCACTCCCTGAAACCACTTGTCGCGAGTACCCGCGCGTTCTTGACGTTGATGCCGATGCGCTGGGCGCCATGGCCCATGATCCACGGGTTGCCGTCGGCGCCGACGTGGATTCCCATGCCGAAAAATGGCGCCGAGTTCCAGTAGCCCTTGCGCGTATGCGGGGTCGCCGCATCGCGCAGGAACGCACTCACGCACGCATCATCCGCCTTGCCCGCGAGGCGTTCCTGCACATAGAGTCCGATACGCGCGAAATCCCTGGTCGTCGCGAGCAGCAGAATCTCGGCAACGCCGTTGCCTTCGCGGTCCATGAACCAGCCGGCACGGAACTCCGCTCCGGCTTTCTGCCATACGGTTTCCTCGAACCAGCGTTGCAGCGGCATGCCCGTCGCACCACGCACCACGAATCCCAGAGCCTGCGAATCCAGGCCGTTGTAAATGAATCTCTCGCCTTGTCTGGAAGGGCCGGTCGCGCTGTGCTTCTTCAACATCTCCAGCAGCGAGATCTTATGGAACAGCATCGCGCGAAAGTCTTCCTGGCTGTGGGTCCCCGTATAGCCATCGCCACCCGGATCCTCGGCCCCGCTCATGTACTTGAGCAGATTGCGAATGCTGGCCTCGCCGTGCGCCGTTCCCTCGAGTGCCGGCACATATGCCATCGCCTTGTCGTCCAGGCTCTTGATCTTTCCTGCGCACAGAGCTTCGCCCACTGCCAGCGCGGTAAAGCTCTTGGTCATCGAATACGACCGCAGAGGCGATTCCTTCGTGGCGCCGTTGGCATAGCCCTCGAACAGAACTTCGCCGTTCTCTATCAGCAGCACGGACAGGGTATTGTCGAGAAAGGACTTCGCGTCCTCCGCGACGCGCTCCGCGGCCTGCATGTTGCCACTCGCGGGAAGCGGTCTCACGGTCTTCGCCGGCTGGAGGATGTAAAGCCTCGGCGCAACCCGGGCCCAAAAGCCCAGAATCACTGCCGCCGAATCATGGTCGGCACGAGCCGTCCCGGCGAATGCGAGCGCAAATGCAAGCACAATGCGCATGATCATGATTTCTCCTCCTGTCATGGTTGCCCCGGTGTCTCGCACGCACCACCACGGGAGCCCGGGCAATCAACCCTGCTCGTCTAGCAGCCGCGCTTCAACTCGCTGCCAGAGCATACGCCTGACTCAGACCGCCTTGAAGCAACGCACCGCATGCGTTGCACCGAACGCGGTCTCGTCCGGATAGATTTCGCGGCAAGCCTCGTCCGCCAGCGGACAGCGCGGATGGAAATGACACCCTGAGGGTGAATTGGCCGGCGAGGGCATGTCGCCTGCCAGCTTGAGCACCGTTCCGAGGCCGTCGATGCGCGGCACCGCGGACAGCAATGCCTGCGTATAGGGATGCCGCGGCTGGCGCAAGACCTCGTCCGCGGTACCTCGTTCCACCACCCGCCCCAGATACATCACCGCCACCTCGTGGGCGAGGTAATCCACCACGGCGATGTTGTGCGTAATGAACAGATAGGTCAGTTTCAAATCGCGCTGCAAATCGGAAAGGAGATTCAATATCTGCGCCTGCACCGACACATCGAGCGCCGAGGTCGGCTCGTCGCAGACCAGCAAGTTCGGATTCACGGCCAGGGCGCGGGCGATGGCGATGCGCTGGCGCTGGCCGCCGGAAAACTCGTGAGGATAGCGGGTTGCCATGTCGGCGCGCAGGCCGACCTGTTCCAGCAGCGGGCCGACCTTCGCCGTGTCCCCAGCACCGACTCTTAACGCCTGCATGCCTTCGGCGATGATGTCGCCGATGCGCAGGCGCGGGTTGAGCGAGGCGAAGGGGTCCTGAAATACCATTTGCATTTTTGCGCGCAGCGGCCGTAGCTCATTGGCCGAGCGCGTGGTGAGTTCCACGCCATCAAGTTGCACGCTGCCGGCCGTCGGCCGGATCAGTTGCAGCATGGCTTTGCCGGCGGTCGTCTTGCCGCAGCCCGACTCGCCGACCAGTGCCAGCGTGCGCCCCGGCATCAGGCGCAGCGACATCCCGTCAACCGCGCGCACGGCGCCGACGGCGCGTTGCAGGATGCCGCGCCGGATCGGAAAGTGCACTTGCAGGTCCTTCACCTCCAGCAGCGGCGCCGACCCGACCGCAATCGCCGTGTCGCCAGCGCCGACTTTTGCCGCAACGGCCGGCGCGGCGCCGGGCAGAAAACAGCGCACGCGCTGGCATTGATCCACGTCGCGCCAGGGCGGCGGCGCACTGCGACACGTCGCCATGACTTCGCTGCACCGATCCGCGAATCGGCAGCCGGGATGTCGCTCATCCGCCGCCGGTACGCTGCCGGGAATCGTCGCCAACCTGCCGCCGCGCCGCTCGGCGTCGGGCAGCGCGGCGAACAGGCGCACCGAGTAGGGGTGTGCCGGCTTCGCGAAGAATTGCGCCCGCGGCGCCTCCTCCACCAGTTGCCCGGCATACATGACGCCGACGCGATCCGCCATGCGCGCGACGACGCCGAGGTCGTGCGTGATCAACAGCAAGGCCATGCCCTGCTTGCGCCGCAGCTCGTCGAGCAGGTCGAGCACCTGGGCCTGGATCGTCACGTCCAGCGCCGTGGTCGGCTCGTCGGCGATCAAGAGGCGCGGCGCGCCGGCCAGGGCGCAGGCGATCATCACGCGCTGGCGCAGGCCGCCGGAAAGCTGGAAGGGATATTCGTCGAGCCGCCGCTGCGGATCGGGAATGCCGACCTGGTCGAGCAGTTCGGCGGCGCGCGCGCGGGCCGCCGAACCACGCAAGCCCGTATGCAGTTCCAGCGCCTCACCGATCTGGCGGCCGACTGTCAGCACCGGGTTGAGGCTGGTCGCCGGCTCCTGAAAGATCATGCCGATGCCGCCACCGCGAATGTCGCGCATGCCCGATTCGGGCAGCGCCAGCAGGTCGCCACCCTCGAAGTCGACCGCACCGCTCGTCACCTGCGCCGCCGCCGGCAACAGGCGCATGATGCCCAGCGCCGTCATCGACTTGCCGCAGCCGGATTCGCCGAGCAGCGC
>CAYNGV010000027.1:0-4222 GCA_964397005.1 uncultured Sulfuritalea sp.
TCGCCGCCCAGCGGGCCGGTCACGGAACGAATCACCCAGACCGCCAGCACGGCGGCGATCAAGAGCGCCAGGGCAACGATACCGATCATCAGGGCGCGCGCACTCTGGTATTGCGCCGCCGCCGATTTGCCGGCCTCGTCCATCAAGTCGACCTGGAAGGCGACCAGCGCGCCGACGTGCTGGCGGTATTCCACGGCCGTCTTGCGGAAGTTGCTGGCGATATAGGCGCGCGCCTCTTCCATTTTGTTTTCCTCCACCAGCCGGATGATCTGATCCTGGTCGGCGATGAAGCGCGCCCGGCTGTCGAGGATCTGCTGGAACAGCTCCTTGCCGCGCGGCTGGTCCAGCGTCGGTTTCAGCGCTTCCCACGCCTTTCCGATGCCGGCGCGACCGGCGAGGATGCGTTCCCTGGCCTGCTGCCGGGAGTCCCTGGTGTCGGCAAGCGCCATGTCGCGCGCACCGAGGCCGATCTCATTGACGCCGGCGAGACCTTCCTGCAGCAGGCCGACTTTCTTCCATTTGTTGCTGACGATATCGTCGAGCGAGGCGTTGATCGTTGCCATGCGATCGATGCCCAGCACGGCAACGATCAGCAGCAACAGGACAATCGCGCCAAAGCCGATGCCCAGACGGGATGCCACGGTGAAATTCTTCATGCGTGCGGTTCCTTTGAAATGGTTCGCACGCGAACGAGCGCCGGCCTTCGATGCCGGAGCTCGTTCGCGTATGGTTTCAGGGGGACGACAAAAGCTGATCAGGAACAATCGGCATCGCAGGCCCTCCGCGTTTCGCTCCGTGTTTCGTCGGTCGCCGTGCACTGGGCAGGCTAACCGGGTTCACAGGCGAGGCGGGTTTTGGGCCTCGATGGCAGCCCGTCGATCGAATCGGCGGGCTGGTGTCGCTTTTGTCATTGGATGCTATCACGCGACAACCCTTCCTGTCGCGTGGTTTAACGATGACGGGATAAATAATTTGCATCGGGCGGACCGGTCGACGCCGAACTTGCCACAAGCAGAACGCAACACTTGACACGGCTTGCCGCATCATTAAAATAACTGACTGGTCAGTAAGTAGTGATGCCATGGAAGTCTCCCATCCGCTCCGCCAGCGTCGCAAGGAAGCCCGTCCCGCCGAACTCCTGGCGGCGGCGCTGGAGCTTTTCGTCGAAAAAGGCTTCGTCGGCACCCGGCTGGAGGATGTCGCGGCGCGTGCCGGAGTCTCCAAGGGCACGCTTTACCTCTATTTCGACAGCAAGGAAGCCCTGTTCAAGGCCGTGATCCAGGAAGGCATCGTGCCCATCCTGGAAGCCGGCGCCGGCATGGTCGACAGCTTCACCGGCAGTGCCGCCGATCTGTTGCGGATGCTGATCAGCGAATGGTGGCAACGCATGGGCGGCACGGCGCTGGCCGGCGTGCCCAAGCTGATGATCAGCGAAGCCGGAAACTTCCCCGAGCTGGCGATCTACTATCACGACGCCGTGATCGCGCCCGGGCGCGAGCTGATGCGGCGGGTCCTGCGGCGGGGAATCGCCGCCGGCGAGTTTCGCGGCGTCGATGTCGAGACGGCGATCGACGTGATTTTCGCGCCGGTGCTGATGATGCTGATCTGGCGCTACTCGCTGGGCGCCTGCTGCGGCATTGCGCACGATCCACATGACTATCTGCAAACCCACTTTGATCTGGCCTTGAACGGCCTCATTGCACCGCGGAGCCCGGCATGACCAACGTCCAGCGCTTGTTCCTTCCCATGGCCTTCAGCGCAGTCCTGGCGCTCGCCGCGTGCGGCGACAAGCCCGCCGAGGCGCCACCCGCCACGCCGGGGCCCGCGATGGTCGGCGTGGTCCCGTTCGCCGAACTCGGCTTCCATCCCGAGCGCGAGGCGCCGGCGACCGTGCTGGGCAAGAACGAGACCCGCCTGGCTGCGGAAGTATCGGCGCGCATCATGGCAATCGCGGTCGATAGCGGCGACACGGTCAAGGCCGGGCAGGTGCTGGTGCGGCTCGATGCGAAGGATGCCGAGCTGGCGCTGGCGCGCGCCGAAGCCGGTCTGGCCCAAAGCGCGGCACGACTGGCGCAGTCAGAGGCGCAGACGGCGCGGGCGCGATCACTGCGCGAGAAGAACTTCATCTCCGCCGAAGCGTTGACGCTGCGCGAGACCGAACTCGCCGCGGCCCAGGCCGACGTGCAGTCGGCGCGCGCCAACCGGGATTCGGCGCGGCGCGGGGTCGACAAGTGCATCATCACAGCTCCCTTCAGCGGTATCGTGCGCGCACGCAGCGGCCAGGTCGGCGAACTCGCGGCGCCCGGCACCGCTTTGCTGACGCTGGCCGACACCAGCGATCTGCAACTGGTGGCCCAGGTCCAGGCGCGCGATGCGGAAGGACTGGCCGGCGCCGCAAAGGCCGAGTTCGCCGCCGCTGGCCAGACGCACGCCCTGACGCCGCTGCGCATCTCGGGCGCGATCAGCCGCGAGGCGCGCACGGTCGAGGCGCGCTTCCGCTTCACCGGCGCCGTGCCGGCCCCGGGAACCGAAGGCCGCCTTGTCTGGCGCGATCCGCGTCCGCATATTCCGGCCGATTACATCCTGCGTCGCAACGGCCGCTACGGCGTGTTCGTGCTCGACGGCAGCAAGGCGAGCTTCCGTGAGCTGCCGCAGGCCCAGGAAGGCCGTCCCGCCAGCGCCGACTTTTCGCCTGACGCGCAGATCGTTACGCGCGGCCGCCATGCCCTGCAGGACGGCATGACGGTTGCCTTCGAAAAACCGTCCGCCGCGAAATGAATTTCTACGCACGGCTGATCCAGAACCACCCGCTGGCCAACATCGCCTTCGCGGTGGTGCTGGTCATGGGCGCGCTGGCCTATCTGGCCATGCCGCGCGAGCAGGACCCGGAGATCAATTTCAACTGGGTGATGGTCACGGCGGTGCTGCCGGGGGCCTCGGCCGAGGATGTCGAAAAGCGCGTGACCAAGCCGCTGGAGGATGCGATCAAGAGCGTCGCCGACATCCGCTTCGTGATGTCTTCGTCGCGCGAGAACATCGCCTCCATCCTGGTGCGCTTCCGCGACATCGACGAGCGCGTTTTCGACAAGCGCATCAACGATCTGCGCCGCGAAATCCAGAACAAGGCGAAGAGCGAACTGCCGGCCGAGGCCAAGGACCCGCGCATCATCGAGATCACCACCTCGAACGGCTTTCCGACGGCCATGGTGCTGGTCACCGGCCAGGCCGCCGACGAACTGCTGCGCAGTCGGGCGCGACAGTTCAAGGACGACATCGAACGCATTGCGGGCGTGGACCAGGTGTTCGCCACCGGCATGCGCGATCCCGAACTGCAGGTCGAATTCGATCCGGTGGCGCTGGCCAACCGTGGGCTGACGGCTACCGACGTCTCGGACAATGTCATGGCCTGGTTCCGCGACACCTTCGCCGGCAAGGTCGAAACCGCCGGCGAGCAGGAACGCACGGCGTGGCTGGTGCGCGTGGTCGGCCAGACCGCCGATCCCGACGAAATCGCCCGCATTCCGGTCAGCAATGCCGCGCGAAGGGAGCCGGTGCCGCTGGGCAACGTTGCCGAGGTTTCGCGCGGCCGCGCCAAGGCCGGCAGCCTGGCCAGCTACCAGGGCAAGGGCGCGGTAATCCTCGCCGTGACCAAGAAGAGCCGCACCAATACGCTGCAACTGATCGAGCGGCTCAATACCTACATCGCCGAACAGAACCCGCGCTTCACCAACGACGGCGTGCAGTTGCAACTGCTTGACGACCAGACGGTGCCGACGCGCGAGGCGATCACCACCATGGAGAAGAACGCGCTGCAAGGTCTGGTGCTGGTGCTGGCGATCTGCTGGCTGTTCCTCGGCACCCGCATCGCAATCCTGGTTTCGCTCGGCATTCCCTTCGCGCTGGCCGGCACCTTTGCCATCCTCCATGCGCTGGGTTACACGCTGAACATTTCGGTGCTGCTCGGCGTGGTCATCGTCCTCGGCATGCTGGTCGACGATGCCGTGGTCGTGGTCGAGACCATCTACTACCGCATGCAGCGCGGCGAGCCGGTGCATACCGCCGCGATCGAGGGGGTGCGCGAAGTCTTCGCGCCGGTGACGGCCTCGGTGCTGACCACCATCGCCGCCTTCCTGCCGCTGATGCTGTTGCCCGGCATCGTCGGCAAGTTCATGTTCGTGATTCCCTTCGTCGTCACGCTTGGTCTGACCATCAGCCTGATCGA
>CAYNGV010000027.1:4322-14511 GCA_964397005.1 uncultured Sulfuritalea sp.
GGGCGAGAAGGTCGAGCTGAGGGTGCGCGCGAAGCACGGTGCAGGAAATGGCAAGAACGGCAATTCGGCCGGCACGGTCGGCGCCGACATCACCGGCCTGCTCGACGATCCGATCGCGCTCCCGGCCGGAGGCACCACCACGCTGCGCGCGCTGGTGACCGAGGAAACGCGCATCGGCAAGGGCGTCATCAAGCACTACAACCTGCGCCGCGCGATTACCGTCGAGGCCGATCTCGACAAGACCGTGACCGATACCGTCGCCGCCAACAAGATCATCGCCGCCGAATGGCAGAAGCTCGCAAAGCAGTTTCCCAACACCGACATCGACTTCTCCGGCGAGCTCGACGACATCCAGGAAAGTCTCGACGCGATGGGTGTGCTGTTCCTCATGGGCGTCGGCCTGATCTACCTGATCCTCGCCGCGCAGTTCAAGAGCTACATGCAACCGATGCTGATCCTGGTCACCGTGCCGCTGGCCTTCACCGGCGTGATCCTCGGCTTGCTGGTGGCGCGCATTCCGCTGTCGCTCTACACGCTCTACGGCGTCATCGCGCTGACCGGCATCGCGGTGAATTCGGCCATCGTGCTGATCGATGCCGCCAACGAACGCCTGGCTTCCGGCATGGGCGTGCTGCATGCCGCCGTGTATGCCGCGCGTCGCCGCGTGGTGCCGATCCTGATTACCTCGGTCACCACCATCGGCGGACTGTTTTCGCTGGCCGTCGGACTCGGCGGCAAGTCGCTGCTGTGGGGCCCGGTGGCCGCCTCCATCGTCTGGGGCCTGGGTTTTTCGACGGTGCTCACGCTGTTCGTGATGCCGCTTTTGTACTGGATGTTCATGCGTCGTTTTTCCGGAGTTGCCCGATGAAGATTCATATTTCCCTTGCGGTGCTTGCCATGTTCCTCGCTGCCTGCAGCGAACCGCCGCCGCCGGCCGCCGCGCCCAAGCTGGTGCGCACCCTGAAAGTCGGCGCTGGCGATACGGCGGTTGACGGCACCCAGCGCAGCTACAGCGGCGAGGTGAGAGCGCGCATCGAGACCACACTGGGATTTCGCGTCGCCGGCAAGATCATCGAGCGCCGGGTCGATGCCGGAATGGCGGTCAAGGCGGGCCAGGTGCTGGCGCGAATCGATCCGACCGATGCCGCGTTGCAGGCAGCTCAAGCCGAGGCGCAGCGTGCGCTGGCGGCAGCGGAACTGGCGCGCTTTCGTGACCTGAAAGCGAAGAACTACATCAGCGCTTCCGCCCTCGATGCCAGAGAAACGACCTTCAAGGCCGCCGAGGCGCAGGCAAGCCTGGCGAAGAATCAGGCCGCTTACACCAGCCTCGTCGCCGACCGCGCCGGCGTCATCGCCCAGGTGCTGGCCGAGCCGGGCCAGGTGGTCAGCGTCGGGCAGGCAGTGGTCCGCCTCGTGCCGGATGGCGAGCGCGAAGTGGCCATCGCAATTCCCGAAGGCGAAGTCGGCGCCTTCAAGCTTGGTCAGGCCGCGGAGGTCAGCTTCTGGGCCACATCGGGCGCGACGGCGAAACCTTTGGCGGGGCGCCTGCGCGAGATTTCGCCGGTGGCCGACCCGGTGACGCGCACTTATGCCGCGCGCGTCAGCCTCAAGGATGCCGATCCCCTGTTGCCCATGGGATTGACCGCGACGGTGCGCTTCGCGAGCGGAGCCCCGGGTACGACCCGGCTGGTCGTGCCGCTGACCGCGATTTTCCAGCAGGGCAACCAACCGGCGGTATGGAAACTCGGCGCTGGCGACACGGTGAGTTTGCAGGCGGTGACCGTTGCGGCCTACACGGATAGCGGGGCGGTCGTGGTGGCCGGACTGACCGGTGGCGAGCGGATCGTCGCGGCCGGCGTCAACCTGCTCACGGCCGGCGAGAAAGTGCGCGTCGCGACCCAGGCGACCAGCCAATGAAGCAGCTCAACCTTTCCGAATGGGCGCTGCGGCACCAGCAGATGGTGCTCTACCTGATGATCGTGTTGATGGTCGGCGGCGTGCTGGCTTTCTTCAAGCTCGGCCGCGCCGAGGATCCGGACTTCACCTTCAAGGTCATGGTGGTGCGCACCCTGTGGCCGGGCGCTTCCGCGTCGCAGGTCGAACAGCAACTGACCGAGCGCATCGAGAAAAAGCTGGCCGAGACGCCCTGGGTTGACGTGTTGCGCACCGCATCCAAGCCGGGTGAGTCGCTGACCATCGTGATCCTCAAGGACTACACGCCGAAAACCGAGGTGCCGGAAGCCTGGCGCCAGGTCAGGAAGAAACTCGACGACATCCGCCACACCCTGCCGGCGGGCGTGCAGGGGCCTTTCCCCAACGACGAATTCGGCGATGTGCAGATCAAGATCTTCGCCCTGACGGCGAAGGACGACCAGGCCGGCTACACCATGGGCGACCTGCGCCGCGAGGCCGACAAGCTGGGGCGCGAGCTGCGCCGTGTTGCGGATGTGAAGAAGATCGAACTGATCGGCGTGCAGGACGAAAAGATCTACATCGACGTCAGCCCGGCGCGCCTTGCCGCCATGGGACTCGTTCCGACCCAGGTGTTCGACGCGCTGCAACGGCAGAACGCCGTGGCGCCGGCCGGCCACGTCGAAACCGAGACCGATCGGGTGCGGCTGCGCGTCAGCGGGCCATTCGACAGCGTTGCGTCGCTGCGCGAAAGCACCCTGGCGGTGGGCGGACGCGCGTTCCGGCTGGGCGACATCGCGAAGGTCACGCGCGGTCTGGCCGATCCGCCGCAGCCGCGCATGCGCGTGGCGGGACGCGACGCGATCGGGATCGGCGTGGTCATGGACCGCGGCGGCAACGTGATCGATCTGGGCGACAACCTGTCGCAGGCGATGACGCGTTTGCAGCGCGATCTGCCGGTCGGCATGGACGTGCATGTGGTGTTCGACCAGCCGCAGATCGTCAAGACCTCGCTCAACCTGTTCGTGCGCACCCTGGGCGAAGCCATGGTCATCGTGCTCGCCGTGTCCTTCCTCAGCCTCGGCTGGCGCACCGGCACCGTCGTCGCGCTGTCGATCCCGCTGGTGCTGGCGATCACCTTTCTCCTGATGAAGGTTTTCGGCATCGACCTGCAGCGCATTTCGCTCGGCGCCCTGGTGATTTCGCTGGGCCTGCTGGTCGATGACGCGATCATCGCGGTGGAAATGATGGTGGTGAAAATGGAGCAGGGCTGGGACCGCTTCAAGGCCGCCACCTACGCCTATACCTCGACCGCGTTCCCGATGCTGACCGGCACGCTGATCACGGCGGCCGGCTTTACGCCGGTGGGTTTCGCCAAGTCGGGCGCCGGCGAGTACACGATATCCATCTTTCAGGTGGTCACCATCGCGCTGCTGGTGTCCTGGATCGTCGCCGTGGTGTTCACGCCCTGGCTCGGTTACAAGCTGCTCGACCCCGTCAAGCTGCGCGCCATCGCCGAAAAGCACGGTGGCGACATCTACGATTCGCCCTTCTACCGCGGCTTCCGGGCGATTGTGGTGTGGTGCCTGCGCCATCGCTGGCTGGTGATCTTCGCCACGGTCGGCTTCTTTGCGCTGTCGCTGGTGGCCTTCAACAAGGGCGTGCAGAAGCAGTTTTTTCCGCCTGCCAGCCGGCCCGAAATCATGATCGACATCTGGCTGCCGCAGGGCGCGTCCCTCAAGGCTACCGAGCGCGAGGTCAAGCGCGTCGAAGCCCTGCTCGACAAGGATGAAAACATCGCCTCGTGGTCGTCCTATATCGGCAACGGCGCGCCGCGCTTCTTCCTTTCGCTCGACCAGCAGCTGTTCGCCGACAACTTTGGCCAGATGGTGATCATCACCAAGGGACTGGCGGAGCGAGAAATCGTGAAGCAAAGGCTCGAAGCCGCCTTCGATGCCGTCGACGGTTCGTGGTCGCACCTGCGCCTGCGCGTGGTGCGGCTGGAGAACGGCCCGCCGGTCGGCTACCCGGTGCAGTTCCGCATCCTCGGCGAAGACCTCGCCGCCTTGCGCGAAAACGCGGAG
The DNA here is from genome assembly GCA_964397005.1 of uncultured Sulfuritalea sp. GTDB lineage: Bacteria > Pseudomonadota > Gammaproteobacteria > Burkholderiales > Rhodocyclaceae > Sulfuritalea. The sequence goes on from CAYNGV010000027.1 coordinate 8,318, forward strand.
AGCATATCGACCCTGATGCGCGCCCATCCGAACCTGCGCAATGTGAACTTCGACTGGAATGATCGGGTCAAGGCCGTGCGTGTCGAGATCGACCAGGCCCGCGCCCGTGCACTGGGCGTATCCAGCCAGGATGTGGCGCTGACCCTGCAGGGCTGGCTGGTGGGCGCCACGGTGACGCAGTTCCGCGAGAACGACCAGTTGATCGACGTGGTCTGGCGCGCCGGTACGGAACGCGCCGCGAACGGGACGGAGTTCGCCGATCCGCGCACCCTGTCGCGCCTGCCCGACCTCGACGTGGTTTCCGCCGGCGGCCGCCATATCCCGCTGGCCCAGGTGGCACGCCTGGTGCCGGTGCTGGAGGAAGGACTGATCTGGCGCCGCGATCGCATGCCGGCCATCACGGTCCGCGCCGACATCGCCGGCAGCATGCAGCCGCAGGCCGCTTCGGCCCAGCTCGATCAACAGCTGGGCAGCCTGCGTGCAAAGCTGCCGCCGGGTTTCCGCATCGAAATGGGCGGCGCGACCGAAGAATCGGCCAAGGGCGAAAACTCGATCAAGGCGGCGGTGCCGTTGATGATCGTCGGCGTCATCACCCTGTTGATGATGCAGTTGCAGAGCATCAGCCGCACCATCATGGTGTTGCTCACGGCGCCGCTGGGCCTGATCGGCGTGATGCTGGCGCTGCTGGTGTTCCAGGTGCCCTACGGCTTCGTCGCCAACCTCGGGGTGATCGCCCTGATGGGCATGATCCTGCGCAACTCGGTGATTCTGGTCGACCAGATCGAGCAGGACGAGCAGGCGGGCAAGAGCGAATGGGAGGCGATCGTGGGGTCCACCGTGCGCCGTTTCCGGCCCATCGTGTTGACCGCAGCGGCGGCGGTGCTGGCCATGATTCCGCTGACCCGGCAGGTATTCTGGGGGCCGATGGCGGTCGCCATCATGGGCGGCCTGATCGTCGCCACGGTACTGACTTGCCTGTTCCTGCCGGCCCTGTACGCGGCATGGTTCAGGGTCAGGGAGCCGGCCGATGATCTGGCGGCGGCGTAGAATCCCGTTCTTGCCGGCTTTGCTTAAATATTAGAGCATGCTAATATAGAAACCTTGGAGAAATCGTGAACATCGAACAAGCCCGCTTCAACATGATCGAACAGCAATTGAGACCCGGAAAGGTGTTGAACCCGGACGTGCTCGATGTGCTGTTCGTGGTCAAGCGCGAAGAGTTCGTGCCGCCGGCACATCGTCGGCTGGCCTTTGCCGATACCCGGATTCCCCTTGGTGGTCATGACGGCGCCGCGATGTTTTCGCCCATGGTGGAGGCCCTTGCGCTGCAGTCGCTGGCGATGAAAAAGCACGAGAACGTGCTGGAAATCGGTACCGGCTCCGGCTACATGGCCGCCCTGTTGGGCGCCCATGCCGACCATGTCTGGTCGGTCGAGATCGATCCGCAACTGGCCGCGATGGCGCGCGAAAATTTGCGCCGCGCGGGGGTGACCAACGTCTCCGTGGAAATCGGTGATGGCCTGGTCGGCCTCGCCGCCCATGCGCCCTACGATGCCATCATGGTGTCGGGCGCGGTCGAGGCGACACCTCGGGAATTGCTCGATCAGCTCAAGCCGGGCGGACGCCTGTTCGCCATCGAGGGCAAGGCGCCGGCCATGGAGGCCGTGCTCTATACGCGGACGGGCAATGATTTCCGTCGCCTGGCCGTATTCGAAACCGTGGTTGCCCCCTTGCGCGCGGTCGAGTCCGCGTCGGCGTTCGCCTTCTGAGCCGATGCGCCAGCTTTCTGCCTCGCAACTCAAGGAATGGCTGGCCGATGCAGGGCGGACCAAACCGGTGCTGCTCGACGTCCGCGAGCTTTGGGAGTTCGAGACCTGCCGCATCGCCGGTTCGCAATCCATGCCGATGCGCGGCATACCGGCGCGCTACAACGAATTGAAGCGGGATGCGGACATCGTGATGATCTGTCATCACGGTGCGCGCAGCTTTCAAGCCGGAATGTTTCTCGAACAAATGGGCTTCAGCAGCATCATCAACCTGCAAGGCGGTGTCGCCGCCTGGGCGCGGGATGTTGATCCAGCCATGCCAACGTATTGACGCTGATAATACCGAGCGCCACCATCAGAAGATGAAACACGCGAAACACGAATTGAAGGCCCGCCCCCCATCCCCCCTCACGGGGGGTTACCAATCGGCTCGCTTCGCTCGACAAATCAAGTCGCAGCGAACGAGTGATTCCACATTGACATCGAGCCGTGGAGCACGTATGAAAAATGCAATTACCCTGATGCTGGCCGGCTGCCTGAGCGCCGGCGGCTTTGTAAAACTCGCCCATGGCGCCGACCTGATGGCCGTGTACCGCGATGCCATCGCCTACGATGCGCAATATGCATCGGCGCGCGCCGCGCTGGAGGCCGGTCGCGAGAAACTGCCGCAGGGCCGCACCGGTTTGCTGCCGACCATCGGCCTCGCCGCCAACACGACGTGGAACGACGTCGACACGACCCGCCGGGTCAACGGTGCCACCGAAACCAACACCAAATACAACAGCAGCGGCTGGACCGTGACCCTGTCGCAACCGCTGTTCCGCTGGCAGAACTGGGTTGCCTACAACCAGTCGGAACTGGCCGTGGCGCAAGCCGAAGCGCAGTTCGGGCTGGCACGGCAGGATCTCATTGTGCGCGCGGCACAGGCCTATTTCGACGTACTGCTGGCGCAGGACACGCTGGCGACGGCGCAGGCGCAGAAGCTGGCGATTGCCGAACAGCTCGAGTCGGCCAAGCGAAATTTCGAGGTCGGCACCGCGACCATCACCGACACCCACGAAGCCCAGGCCCGCTACGACCTGACCAGCGCGCAGGAAATAGCCGCGCAGAACGATCTGAGCGGCAAGCGCCAGTCGCTGCGCGCCGTGATCGGCAAGGAGCCGGAAGGCCTGAAGAACCTGCGACCCGGGGTGCAGCTGATTCGTCCGCAACCGGACGACATCAACAAGTGGGTGGAGATGGCCGAGTCGGCCAGCGCTTCGGTGCAGATCTACCAGGCCCTCTATGAAATTGCCACGCGCGAAATCGAAAAGCAGCGCGCCGGGCATTACCCGACGCTGGACCTGGTGGCGACGCGCGGTCGTAGTTCCGCTACCAACAGCACCACACTGGGCGTCGGCTTCGACAGCAATGCCAGCACCATTGGCCTGCAACTGTCGATCCCGATCTTCGCCGGCGGTGGCGTCGTCTCCAAGGATCGCGAAGCCGTCGCCCTGAAGGAAAAGGCCAGTGCCGATCTGGAAAATGCACGACGAACCGCTGCACTGAACGCGCGGCAGGCCTATCTGGGGGTCAGCTCCGGCATGGCGCAGGTGAAGGCCTACGAAGCGGCGCTGACTTCTTCGCAGTCGGCTCTGGACTCGAACAAGCTGGGCTATGAAGTCGGCGTGCGCATCAACATCGATGTGCTGAACGCGCAGAGCCAGCTCTACGACACCCGCCAGAAGCTGGCCAAGGCCCGGCTCGATACGCTCGCGGCGCTGCTCAAGCTCAAGGCCGCCGCCGGCAGCCTCGGCGAGGACGACGTCGCGGCGATCAACGCCTTGCTTCAGTAATCAGGTCCATGGTGCGTGCCGTAGCGCCGCGATGGCGCTCGGCGAAGGCGCGTCCGGCGTCGCTCATCTGGCGCCGGCGATCGGCATCCGCAAGCAGGGCATTGACCTGGGTGAGCAGATCGTCGGCATCGCCGATTGAACGTGCTGCGCCGCAGGCGATCGCCTCGCGCGCCACTTCGGCAAAATTTCGCGTTGAAGGGCCGATCAGGATGGGTGTGCCGCAGGCCGCCGCTTCGATCAGGTTCTGGCTGCCGAAATCGAGCAGGCTGCCGCCGATGAAGGCGATGTCGACCGACGCGTAATACGCGAACATCTCGCCCATGCTGTCGCCGATCAGTATCTGGGTGGACTGCGCAACGGGCGCATTGTCGCTGCGACGCTGGACCACAAAGCCGCGCGCCGTGGCCAGATGCGACACCTCGTCGAAACGCTGCGGATGGCGGGGGACGATGACCAGCAACGCCGCCGTGTCGCCAGCGCCGACTTTTCCTTGCCACGCATCGAGGATCAGCGCTTCCTCGCCTTCGCGTGTGCTGGCGGCCAGCCAGACCGGGCGCTTGCCGAAGCGCAGGCGGAACTCGCGTCCAAGTTCCAACTGCTCGTCCGGCACCGTGATGTCGAACTTGATGTTGCCGGTCACCGAAATGTTTTGCGCACCCAGCGCGTCGAGGCGCATCGCATCATCGGCGGATTGCGCGCCGATGGCGGCCAATCCCCGCAGCGCTTCGCGCGTCAGCGCCGGAAACCTGGCATAGCGTTGCGCCGAGCGCTGCGACAGGCGGGCGTTGACCAGTCGCACCGGGATATTTTCATGTCTGCAGGCGGCGATCAGGTTCGGCCACAACTCGGTTTCCATGATGAGGCCGAACCGCGGCCGGTAATGGCGCAGAAAGCGCCGCATTGCCCACGGCGTGTCGTAGGGCAGGTAGATGCGCTCCACGCCGTCGCCAAACAGCGCTTCGGAAGTTGCGCGCCCGGTGGGCGTCATGTGGGTAAACACGATGCGATGGCCGGGATAACGTTCGCGCAAGGCGGCCACCAGAGGTTGGGCGGCGCGTGTTTCGCCCACCGATACCGCGTGCAGCCATAAAGTCGGCGCTGATGAACCCCCTGCGCAGCAGGGCGGTCGAGCAAAGTACGCTCTCCTCGCCGCTGCGGATGGCGATACGGCGGCAAACATGCCAAATCGCTCGCCCCAGTGGCGAAGATATTCAGGTTGCCTGCGCGCGCGCCAGAGCAGATGCAGGATCGCCCAGGGCAACAGGGCCAGCACGGCCAGGGTGTAGATGAAGCGCGCCATCAGAGCAACGGCAGCGCCGCCGCGAGGACGTGCTCGACGCTCGGCGGCCGGCCTCGTGAGCCAAGGTTGATGGCCGGCGTGCTGGCGACAACGCCGGTCAGGCCCGGATCGGAGGCGCAGAACAAAGCCAGCGTCGGCCGTCCCAGTGCCGCGGCAAGATGGACCAGGCCGGTATCGACGCCGATGACGATGCAAGCGTCGGCCAGTTGTGCGGCGAGTTCCGGCAAGCTCAGGGGCGGCAGGGCGACTGCGCCCGGAATGGCCTGCGCGATCCGCGTCGCGCGTTCGCGCTCCGTGGCGCTGCCCGCCGGCAGCAGGCATGTGAGCCCGCGTTCATGCAAGGCGCGGCCAGCCGCGATCCAGCTATCCTCCACCCATAGTTTGTCGTCGCGCGAGGTGGCGGTGAGCAGTATCGCCTCGGTGCCGCGAAAAGTTATGCGCAGCGGTATCCCCTGGTGGGACGGCGCTGACGATGCGGCGATTCCATAGTCGGGCGCGGCGGACGCGGCGTAGCCGGCCGCCAGTGAGGCAAGGCGGCGGTTGCGCGCGACCGCATGAAGATTCTTCGGCACCTCGAATGCCGCATCGTAGAAGCGCGCCGCCATGGGTTCGCGGGCTGACGAGGCGTCGTAGCCGCAGCGCCTGCCGCGCGCCATGCGGGCGATCAGGGCGCTCTTGAGCAAGCCTTGTGTGTCGATGACCAGATCGTATTTTTCAGTCTGTAGCGTGGCACGAAAGGCGCGCATTTCGCGCCACGTGTCCTCCGTGAGGAGCGACTTGCGCCAGCGCCGCAACGCCACGGGAATCACCCGGCGCACGCCGGGATGCAGCCGGGCGATGTCGGCAAAGCTTTCCTCCACCACCCAGTCGATACCGGCTTCGGGAAAGTGTGCGCGTAAATCAGTGACGACCGGCAGGTTGTGCACCACGTCGCCAAGGGAGGATGTTTTGATGAGAAGAATGCGCATCGGTAGGAGCGGGATGACGCCTTGCGCCGTAAAATGCATCCCGAGTGCAATTATAGCTGCCCATGACCCCCGCCGACCGCATGCCGATATCCGCTGTCCTGATAACCAAGAACGCCGCCCATCAACTCGCCGACTGCCTGGCGAGCGTGGCGTTCTGCGACGAAATCATCGTCGTCGATTCGGGCAGCGACGACGGCACGGCGGAGATTGCCGGGCGACATGGTGCGCGGGTCATCCAGTCGGAGTGGCGCGGTTTCGGGCCGCAGAAGCAGTTTGCCGTCGAACAGGCGAGCCACGACTGGGTGCTCTGCATCGATGCCGACGA
>CAYNGV010000027.1:14611-18881 GCA_964397005.1 uncultured Sulfuritalea sp.
GAGTCGCTGGAGACTTATCTCGGCAAGCAGAATCGCTACAGCACCCTCGCCGCCGAAGAAGCGCTGGCGAGCGGCAAGCGGGCGACCGTGATGCATCTGCTGCTCTCCCCGTCGCTGCGTTTCATCAAGTTCTATTTCTTCCGCCTGGGCCTGCTCGACGGCCTTCCCGGCCTGGTGCACATCCTCGTCGGCTGCGGCGCCAGCTTCGGCAAGTATGCGAAAATGCTGGCTTTTCAGCGAAGCGAAAAATGAAAATTCTGGTCACCGGCGCGGCCGGGTTTATCGGCATGCACGTCTGTGAGCGTTTGCTTGCGCGCGGCGACGAGGTAATCGGCGTCGACAACCTCAACGACTACTACGAAGTAGCCTTGAAGGAGGCGCGCCTGGCACGGCTGACGCCCAATCCGCGCTTCAAGCTGTCGCGACTCGACATCGCAGACCGTGAGGGCATCGCGGACTTGTTCGCCGCTGAGCGGCCGCAGCGCGTCATCAATCTCGCGGCACAGGCCGGCGTGCGCTACTCGCTGCAAAATCCGCATGCCTACGTCGATAGCAATGTGGTCGGCTTCGTGAATCTTCTCGAAGGCTGTCGCCACAGCGGCGTCGAGCACTTCGTCTACGCCAGCAGCTCCAGCATTTACGGCGGCAACGAGCGCATGCCCTTTTCGGAACACGACAACGTCGATCACCCGGTTAGCCTCTACGCTGCGACCAAGAAGGCCAACGAATTGATGGCGCACACCTACAGCCATCTTTTCAATCTGCCGACCACCGGCCTGCGCTTCTTCACCGTCTATGGCCCGTGGGGCCGACCGGACATGGCCCTGTTCCTGTTCGCCAAGGCCATCCTCGAAGACCGCCCGATCGACGTCTTCAACCACGGCAAGATGCGGCGCGACTTCACCTACATCGACGACATCGCCGAAGGCGTGATCCGCGTGCTGGATCGTCCGCCGCAGGCCAACCCCGATTTCGACAAGCAGACGCCCGATCCGGCGACCAGCTGGGCGCCCTATCGCGTGTTCAACATCGGCAATAACCAGCCGGTCGAACTGATGGCCTACATCGAAGCGCTGGAACAGGCCTTGGGCAAGACCGCGCAGAAGAATTTTCTGCCCTTGCAGGACGGCGATGTGCCGGCGACCTACGCCGACACCACCGAACTCAAGCACCTCACCGGATTTTCACCGGCCATGCCCGTGACCGAAGGCGTGCGCCGCTTTGTCGAGTGGTACCGGAGCTACCATTCCTGATTTTTGGCGTGTCCTTGCGATACTTTCGGCGCTGCTCGGCGCCGCAGTGCTCGTACCGGTCTTCGCCGCCGTGTCGCCAGCGCCGACGTTGCTCCTGGCCGAGCGCTATCGCGACGACATCGATGTCTCGCGCTACTGGGTCAGCGAAAAACTCGATGGCGTGCGCGCCAGCTGGGATGGCAAGAACCTCCGGTTTCGCAGCGGCAACCCGGTTCCCGCCCCGCAGTGGTTTCTCGACGCCTTGCCCAGCCAGTCACTGGATGGCGAACTCTGGCTCGGGCGCGGCAGCTTCGATCAACTCTCGGCCATCGTCCGTCGTCAAACACCTGTCGACGCCGAATGGCGGCGCGTGCGCTACATGATTTTTGAATTGCCGAATGCTCCGGGCAGCTTTACCGACCGCGTCGAACAGATCAAGGCCGTCACCGGCGCGGCGAATCTTCCCTGGCTGCAGCCGGTTTTCCAATTCCGGCTGCCCAACGATGCGGCATTGCAAAGAAAGCTGCGCGACGTTGTCCGCAACGGTGGCGAAGGACTCATGCTGCATCGCGACGATGCCGCCTACGAAACCGGCCGCTCCAGCGCTTTGCTCAAAGTCACCCCATGGCTCGATGCCGAAGCCACCGTCGTCGCCCATCTACCCGGCAAAGGCAAGTACGCCGGCATGCTCGGCGCATTGCACATGGAGCTGCCCGACGGTCGCCGCTTCGCCTTGGGCAGCGGCCTGACCGACGCCCAGCGCCGCAATCCGCCGCCGCTGGGCACGCAGATTACCTACCGTTATCGCGAGCTGACGAAAAGCGGCATGCCGCGGTTTCCGAGGTATCTGCGGGTGCGTGATAAGCTTTGATACAGTGCGAATGAGCGGCGTCGGCATGCATATACAGAATGGATGGAAGGCCCCGTGTTGATCCCCGTGGTTCTCAGCGGAGGTTCCGGCACACGCCTGTGGCCCGTTTCGCGCGAGAAACATCCGAAGCAGTTGCAGCCATTGCTGGGTGACGAAAGCCTGCTGCAGAACACTCTGCGCCGCCTCGAAGGCCTGCCCCTGGCGGCGCCGATCATTGTCAGCAATCAGGAATACCGCTTCATCACCGCCGAGCAATTGCGCCAACTCGGGCTGGCACGCTGGGCCCTGCTGCTGGAACCGGCCGGCCGCAACACGGCCCCTGCGCTGACCTCCGCTGCGCTCTATGCGATTCGTGATGGCAAGGACCCGGTGCTGCTGGCCACTCCGGCGGATCACCACATACGCAATGTCGCGGCATTCCAGGCCGCGGTATTGCTGGGCCTGCCGGACGCGGAGCACGGATCCGTGGTGACCTTCGGCATCGTGCCGGATCGTGCCGAAACCGGCTACGGCTATATCGAAACAAAAGTCGGCGCTGGCGATACGGCGGCTCCGATCGAACTCCTCGCCTTTCGCGAAAAACCCGATGCCGCCACCGCTGCCGAGTACGTCGCCGGCGGCCGACACTTCTGGAACAGCGGCATCTTCATGCTGCGCGCTTCGGTGTGGCTCAAGGCCATCGGCCGGTTTGCGCCGGAGATTCTGTCCGCTTGCCGCAAGGCAGTGTATTCGGCGAAGGACGATGGCGACTTCGTCCGGCTCGATACGGCTGCATTCGCCGAATCCCCGGCCGATTCGATCGACTATGCGGTGATGGAAAAGCTCCCCACCGCCTGGGACATGGACATCCCGTGCCGTGTTGTACCGCTGGATGTCGGCTGGTCCGACGTCGGTGCCTGGGACGCACTCTGGCAAGCCATCGATCGCGACGTCGACGGCAACGCCGTAAAGGGCGATGTCTGGCTCGAGGATTCGCACGGCAACCTGGTGATCGCCGAACACGGCCTCGTCGCCTGCATCGGCTGCGAGGACATGGTGGTCGTGGAAACCGCCGATGCCGTGCTGATCGCACCCAAGGCCCGCACCCAGGAAGTCAAGCGCATCGTCAGCCGATTGAAGGCCGCCGGCCGAAGTGAAGTGGATCTGCATCGCAAGGTGCATCGGCCCTGGGGCTGGTACGACGGCATCGACAGCGGCGAAAGGTTTCAGGTCAAGCGCATCGTGGTGAGCCCCGGAGCCACGCTTTCGCTGCAAATGCATCACCATCGCGCGGAACACTGGGTGGTGGTGAGCGGTACGGCCAAAGTGACCCGCGGCGAGAAGATTATTCTGCTCAGCGAGAATGAATCGACGTACATCCCGCTGGGCGTCAAGCATCGACTGGAAAATCCAGGGCAGATACCGCTCGAGATCATCGAAGTGCAGTCGGGCAGTTACCTCGGGGAGGACGATATCGTGCGCTTTGAAGACAACTACGGACGAAAACTGAAGCCATGAATGATCCGAAAATCATCAGTGCCGTGCGCGAGATCATTCTCAAGCATGCCTCGCCGACCCGTATTTATCTTTTTGGTTCGCGCGTTACCGGCGACGCCAAGGCCGAAAGCGATTATGACTTTGCCTTCGACGCGCCGGAGGCCGACGCGGGCGCACTTCAGTCGATGCGCGACGATGTCGACCAGTTGCATACGCTTTACCGCATTGATGTCGCCAATATCGCCAGAGCCGACAGCCGTTTCGCCAGCCGGGTGAAAGACACCGGCCTTGTCATCTACAGCGCCACCAAAGAGCTTCGCGCGCAAGACGGGCTGATGTATTTCGAGCGCGCGCTGGACCGATTCCGAATTGTTGTTACCGAGCGTGATCGTTGGGTCGCCGAAGGCAACGGGGACATCGTTCTGGATGTCGCGGCAAAGCGCTTCGAATTCACCTACGAAATGGCATGGAAAGCACTCAAGCGCGTTCTGGATTATCTGGGCATTGATGCCCGCGCTCCCCGGTCCGTCTTCAAGGAAGCCTATGCTCAGGGATTGCTGGCCGATGAACAAGTATGGCTGGACATGATTGAGATGCGCAATCTTTCGTCTCATGTTTACGACGAACATGAGATTTCCCGCATCCTTGTGGAGCTCGAGCGCTACCTTGCCGCATTCGATTCGCTATTGAG
>CAYNGV010000028.1:0-13472 GCA_964397005.1 uncultured Sulfuritalea sp.
ATAGAAGAGGCTCAAGTTCCGTTCCGCTCTTCGCATCGTTTCATGCCATTACGCCACTTGCGCAGTGATGTTGCCCGCAGTATCATCTGCGACATGAATACTGCCGCCAAATTGCTTCAAGCCATGCGTAGTAATCCGCTCGATTGGAAGCTTGCGCAGCTTCAAACAGTAGCGCGGCAGAATGGCATCGACTGGCGGCACATTGGAACGAGTCACTGCGTCTTCGTGCGCGCTGATGGCAAGACACTCCCCGTTCCAGCCCGGCGTCCTATCAAGCCGATCTACGTCAGGAAGTTCCTGGAACTCGTTGAAGGAGCATGAACCATGGGAAAGAGAATTGACTACCCGTTTGAGATCCGCCCGCTGTCGCCCGAGGAGGGCGGTGGCTTTCTAATCTCGTACCCTGATTTTTCGGAGTGCATCTCTGATGGCGAAACAGTCGAGGAAGCGCTCGCAAACGGGAAGGGCGCGTTGAAGTCAACGATTGCCGCACTCAAGGCAAAGGAGCTACCAATTCCAGCCCCGAATAGCGGAGGTGTCGCATCCGGAAAGTTTGTCGCCCGCGTACCAAAGACGGTCCACGCGCGGTTGGCTACACGCGCAAAAGCAGAGGGTGTGTCACTAAATACTCTTGTTCTAACGTTCATCGCGGAAGGTCTCGGGCGCAAAGAACGGCACGCGTAGTAGCAATGTGGCCGAACCCATCATTCCACCGGGCGCTGCGCGATGAAGCCGCGCAGCGCCGGTCACCTCCACGCACTCAAGGGCGAGCGCAAAGGCGTGTGGTCGGTGTGGGTGAGCGGCAACTGGCGGGTCACGTTTCAGTTCGTGGGAAGGGATGTCGAGCTGGTGGACTACGAGGACTATCACTGAGGTACTGCCATGCGTATGCACAACCCCCCCCATCCGGGTGAAATCATCAAGTCTCTGTGCTTGGAGCCTGTAGGTCTTACGGTTACCGAGGCTGCGGAGGGTTTGGGCGTAAGCCGTAAAACCCTTTCGGCAATTCTCAATGGGCGCTCGGGCATCAGTCCCGAAATGGCGATACGCCTATCCATCGCCTTTAACACCAGCGCTGAGAGTTGGCTTAGCCAGCAAGTGCAATACGACCTGTGGCATGCCGAGCAAGGACGCAAAGCCCTCAAGGTCATCAAGCTTGCCGCCTAAGACGCCGAACCCGCCGTTCCAGGGGACGCGCCGCGATGAAGCCGCGTCGCGTCCCTGAACTTCGACGTTCGGCGTCACAGACCATGGCGCGTTACAATTCTGCTCATTCCGCCCGGGAGACCAATCATGAATTTCAGTATCGAATGCGAGGAAGAGGTTGATGGTCGCTGGATCTCTGAGGTTCCTCAGCTTCCTGGTGTCCTGTGCTACGGCAAAACTGCCGATGACGCCATGGCAAAGGCAGAGGTGCTTGCCCTTCGTGCCATGGCCGAGCGCCTTGAGCAAAACGAGTCGCGTCCCGTCGAGATTAATATCTCTCTTCCCCTCGCAGCATGAGCAATTGGCCGTCCGTCAAGGCCAAACGTTTGCTGGCGGTGTTATTTGGTATCGGGTGGAAACTCAAGCGGCAGTCCGGGTCCCACCGCACGTTGTCGCGCGAAGGATGGCCCGACGTTGTTCGACGCATCCACCTGAAAGGAGCCCCTCATGTTCGTGCAGGCGCTACTGCCGCGGCATCCAGTTCCCGCACTCAATGTCCCGCTGGTTGGTGGCGGCCGCTTTGTCCTCGGTGCGGCGCCCGGCGAGCGATTTGACCTCGTCGTGTTCTATCGTGGCCTGCACTGCCCGATCTGTGCGAAATATCTGCTCGAACTGGAGCGGCTTGCAGCCGAATTCGCGACACGGGGCGTGCAGATCACGGCCGTCAGCAGCGACGATGAGGAACGATGCAAACAAATGGCGGAGAAGGTCCAGGCGAACCTGGTGAAGTTCGCCCATGGCTTGAGTCTCAAGAGCGCGCGCCAGTGGGGGCTTTACATCAGTGCCTCGCGCGGCAAGACGTCGATCGGCATCGAGGAGCCGGCGCTGTTCAGCGAGCCCGGCGTGTTCATCGTCCGGCCTGACGGCAGCCTGTATTACGGTGCCGTGCAGACCATGCCCTTTGCCCGTCCGCAATTTCAGGATCTGCTGGGGGCGATCGACTTCGCGATTGCCAAGGATTATCCGGCACGCGGGGAGTACACGGCCGAGGTCTAGTATCCGCGGCGCCGCGGTCCCTGGCGGCAAATATGGAAGGAGCCGAAGTGATTGAAGGCAGCTGCCTTTGCGGGGGAATCCGCTATGAGTATGACGGTGAGATCGAAGAGATTTCGATCTGCCATTGTTCACAGTGTCGCAAGGCTCAGGGCTCGGCCTTTGCGGCGGTGAGTCCGCTCGCGGCAGACCGGTTCCGCCTGGTGTCGGGCGCCCATCTGCTCAAGGAGTTCCGCTCCTCAAGCGACAAGGCAAGGGCGTTTTGCGCCAACTGTGGCAGCCCGATTTACAGCGCGAAGGACGACCGGCCCGAGGTGAAGCGCCTGCGCCTGGGCACCGTGGAAACGCCGTTTGTGTGCAACGATGTCTTTCACATCCATGTCGACTCGAAGGCGCCCTGGTACGATTTCAACGACACGCATCCGCGTTTCGCCGCGGGCAAAAGGTAATCGGCGGTGCGCAGGAACATAGCGCTGCCGAAGTCGATTGCGGAACTGGACAGGATTCGCGCGTCCTGCAAGGCAATGGTCAAGCGGCGCGCGGCAACATCGGGGGGCATGTCCCTGATCCCGATTCCCGGAGTGGATATCGCGGGTGATGTGGCCATGCTGCTGCAACTGATCCCGGCGATCAACCAGAAGTTTGGCCTGACGCCGGAGCAGATCGAAGAGCTCGATTCCCGGCACAAGGTATTGATCTACGCGATGGCGAAAAAAGTCGGCGGCGATCTGGTGGGCCGCGCCATCACTCAGCGGTTGGTGGTGGCTGCGCTGAAAAAGGTGTCGGGGCGCATGGCCGCAAAGCAGGTGCTCAAATACGTCCCCTTCGCCGGGCAGGCAGCAGCAGTCGCGCTCAGTGTGGCGGCAATGATGTACCTGGGCAACGCGCATGTCGACGCATGCTACGAGATCGCCAACGAGGCAATCAGGAAGTGATGAGTCATCAATCATGAGACAGCTTCCGGCACTGATACTGGTGTACCCGTACGGCGAACCGGGCCATGGCCGCAAATCGATAGTAATTCCCATGACAAAGACTGGTTCATGAGCAGCCTGGCGACAGCTTCGCATTTCAGGATTCCGGAAAGGCTGGAGACCGGGCGTCTGGTGTTGCGCATGTTCGTCGAAGGCGACTGGCGTGCGCTGCATGAGCACTATTCGGATGCGGAGTGCACGCGCTTCACCTTCCGTCGCGCCCTGACCGAAGCCGCCACGTGGCGTGCCATGGCCAGCATGGCCGGGCATTGGCAGCTGCGTGGCTACGGACCCTACGCCGTCGAGGATAAATCGACGAAGGCGGTGCTGGGCACCGTCGGCCTCTGGTATCCGCTCGAATGGCCGGAGCCGGAAATAAAATGGGCGCTGGCCCGCCGCCACTGGGGCAAGGGCTACGCCAGCGAAGCGGTGCGCGCCGTGCAGCATATGGCACGTGAGTACGTTCCCGATCTGTCGCTGATCAGCCTGATCGACTGCCGCAACACCGCCTCGATCAAGCTGGCCCTGGCGGTGGGGGCGACACTGGAGCGGGAACTGGAATTTGCCGGCGGCCCGTTTCACATCTACCGGCATCCGCTGGTCAAGAAGAAGGGGAATACCGAATGAAGACACTCGCAATGCTTTTCCTGCTGGGGACCGTGCCCTTGGCCGGCATCGCGGCACCCGCCGATTTGCCTGCCGGCAGTTGCGCGGCGCCCATGGCCGCCACCGATCTTTCGCAATGCGATTTTTCGCGCAAGAAGCTGGCGGGGCGGAACTTGCGCGGTGCGCGGCTGGCGGGCGCCAAGCTGGAGAGCACGGATTTCAGCAAAGCCAATTTGTCCGGTGCGGACTTGCGAGGCAGCAATGCCAAGTGGGCCAACTTCACCGGGGCCAACCTCTCCGGCGCGGATTTGCGCAATGCCGACCTGTTTCACGCCACCTTCGACGAGGGCGACCTCTCCGGCGCGAACCTCGCGGGCGCCTATCTGTTCGGCGCCAACCTGATCAACACCCGGGCGCCGAAGGCGGACTTTTCTGGGGCCTATCTCAAGGACATCCTGATGGAAGGCATCGACCTGTCGGGCGGCTCGATCCGCAACTGCTACTCTTTTCGCGGCGTGTTTACCGGGGCGAAGCTGATCGGCACCGATCTGTCCGGGGCCGACCTGACCGGCGCGGCGATGGAACAGGCCGATTTCACGAATGCGAAACTCAAGGGTACGCGGCTGGCCGGGGCGGTCTTGCGTCAGGCGGTGTTTTTCAAGACGGACATGGAGGGCGCCGATCTCGCCAACGCCGACGTCTGGAACGCCAATTTCGACCAGGCGCGCAATCGCGACAATTCGGTGCAGGAGGCCCTGATCGAGCCCTTCGTGGTTCGCGATCGCCGCTAGCCATGAGCGATCCACAATCTTTCGACTTGAGCACGGCGGACAGTGTGCTTCTTTCGGCGCGAGCATGGATGCCGGCAACGCCGCGAGCCATCGTGGCAGTGGTGCATGGCATCGCGGAGCATTCGGGACGCTATGCCTTTCTCGCCGAGAGGGCGAATCAGTGCGGCCTTGGCGTGGTGTCGGTCGATCTGCGCGGGCACGGCCGCTCGCCGGGCGAACGCTCGTATGTTGAGCGCTTCGACGACTATCTGCTGGACGTGGATACGCTGCTGGCAAAGGCGCGGGAACTGGCCTCCGGGCGCCCGGTATTCCTCATGGGCCACAGCATGGGCGGGGCCATTGCCCTGCGCTGGCTGGCGGTGCGCGGGCCCGGGGTGGCCAGGTTGGCCGGCGTGATCCTGTCGTCGGCGGCGTTGAAGATCGGCGGCGACGTGCCGCGCCTGCTGGTGGCGCTGGCGCCCCTGCTGTCGCGCTGGCTGCCGCACCTGCGCGGCAAGCGCTTTGATCCGGCGGTGATCAGTCGTGACGCAACTGCGGTGGCGGCTTATGTGAATGACCCGCTGGTGAGCCTGGAAGCGCCGCCGGCGCGTACCGGGGCCGAGTTGCTGGAGGCAATGGAGGCCAATCGCGCGGCGGCGGCAGGGCTTGCGCTGCCGGTGTATCTGTTCCACGGCGACGCCGACCGGCTGACCGATCCGGCCGGCAGTCGAGAGATTTACCAACTCTGGGGCGGACCGGATCGCACACTGCGCCTGTGGCCGGGCAGCCGCCACGAGACGCTCAACGACCTCGATCGGGAGGCGGTGGCAGCGGAGCTTTTCGAGTGGGTGGCCGCACGCTGCCAGCCACCTGCCGGCTAACGCTCACGGTACCGAGCGCCACCCACCGATGATGAAACACGCGAAAGGCGAATTAAAGGCCCGCCCCCCATGCCCCCCTCACGGGGGGGGGGTACTGATTTGCTCGCTTCGCTCGACTATTACCAGTCACTCCGAACGAGTTGTTTCACGTTAATGAAGTCGGCGAATGCGGAAATAAAATAATCCATTCCGCCGCTCCGGTTATAGGTCTTATAGTGGACTGGTCACAAGCGCGAGGGGCACCACCCCGCCCTGCGTGTTAGTTCGGTGAGGCGTTAAGGCGTCTCTCCTTCCTGTACGCCGGGAGCAACTCCCGGCTACGCCGTGATCGAGTCCGCCGTTCGCGCCCCCGAGGTTGCGGACGGCTGGATTCAACATTGCGTTGCTGCAGTGCAGTTCATCCCTTGTCCCACGTCAACGCGGATTGCCGCGATCGGGGACATTGTGCGGATGCAGCAACAAACTCATGGCTTGATCCGGGTATTGCCCGGTTACGGAGAAGGCAGGCACCAGTGGAGTCGTTGCAGAATCTCGCGGTGGCAGGGGCATTCATGGCCGGGCTGGGGGTCGTCCTGGCGCTGCTGCTCGCCTTTGCCAACAAGAAACTCTACGTTTTTGAAGACCCGCGCATCGGCGAGGTCGAGGAGCTGCTGCCCAAATCCAACTGCGGCGCCTGCGGTCAGGCCGGTTGCCGTGACTTCGCCGAGAAGGTGGTCGGCGGCGCGACCATTCCCGCGCAATGTACGGTCAGCACGCCGCAGCAGCGCCAGGGCATTGCCGACCTGCTCGGCGTCGCCACCGGCACCGTGGAGAAGAAAGTGGCGCGGCTGGCCTGTGGTGGCGGCCATCATGTGGCCTTCCTGCGCGCCCGCTATGAAGGCTTGAAGACCTGCCGTGCGGCGGCGGTGGTGTCGGGCGGCGGCAAGGAATGCGCCTGGGGTTGCCTGGGGCTGGCCGACTGTGCCACGGCGTGCACCTTCGATGCCATAGTCATGGACGTCCATGGTTTGCCGGTGGTCGATAGCGATAAATGCACGGCCTGCAACGACTGCGTCGAGGTGTGCCCCAAGGGCCTGTTCAGCCTGGAACCGGTGGGCCACAGGCTGTGGGTCGCGTGCAAGAACCAGGCGGATGGCGATACCGCCGAGGCCTCCTGCGACGTGGCGTGTACCGCCTGCGGCAAGTGTGTCGCCGATGCGCCCCTGAAACTGATGCGACTGGCCGGCAATCTGGCGGCCATCAATTACGACTGGAACGACCAGGCCACACGTGAGCCCATAGAGCGCTGCCCGACCGGCGCCATCGTCTGGTTCGACACGCCCGACCGGCCCGTGAAAGGGGCCGCTGCACGAAAGATCCTGCGCAACGACCCCTTGCCGTTGCGCTACTGAATCAAAAAGTTGAGGAATCCGTCATGTCCATGTCACTGATCAAGAAAATGTTTTCGTTCGCGCTGCTGGAGTCAGGCAACGCCGGCCAGGAATCCAAGTCGGTGAAGTATCCCGGCGTACGCGACGCGGTCGATGGCAATACCGCCATCATTCATGTCGAGCGCGAGGCTTCCGACGCCGCCGGCGCCTACCCGATCACGCCGTCGACGCAGATGGGCGAGTACTGGGCCGAGGAGGTCGCTGCCGGCCACTTGAATATTTCCGACAAGCCGCTGATCTTCATCGAGCCCGAGTCCGAGCATGCCGCCGCCGGCGTCACCGCGGGGATGTCGATGACGGGCTTGCGCGCCGTCAATTTTTCATCGGGGCAGGGCGTCGCCTTCATGCACGAATCGCTCTACGCCGCCGTCGGCAAGCGCCTGCCGTATGTGCTCAACATGGGCTGCCGCGCCATCACCAAGGCCTCGCTCAACGTCCATGCCGGCCACGACGACTACCACTGCGTCGATGACACCGGCTTCATCCAGGTCATGGCCAAGAGCGCCACCGAGGCCGCTGATCTCAACCTGATCGCGCGCAAGGTCGCCGAACTGTCGTTGACGCCGGCCATCATCGGCCAGGACGGCTTTCTCACCACCCACCTGATCGAATCGGCTCTGCTGCCGGAACGCGAACTGGTGGCCGAATACCTCGGCAAGCCGGACGACCTGATCGACACGCCGACGCCGGCGCAGGAAATGCTGTTCGGGCCGAAACGCCGCCGCGTGCCGGCGATCTGGGACGTCGACACCCCGGTGGTCTCCGGCACGGTGCAGAACCAGGACGCCTACATGCAGGCCACCGCCGGCCAGCGTCCGTATTTCTTCGACCACATCGAAGCGCTCACCGATCTCTGCATGGACGAATACGCCGGGCTGACCGGCCGCCGCTACCAGCGCGTCGCCACTTTCAAGGCCGAGGACGCCGACTACCTGATCCTCGGCATGGGCAGCATGATCGTGCAGGCCGAGGCGGTTGCCGACTACCTGCGTGAAACGCGCAAGCTCAAGGTCGGCGTGGTCAATCTGACCATGTTCCGCCCCTTCCCCGGCGACCTGCTGGGCCATGTGCTGCGCGGCAAGAAGGGCGTGGCGGTGCTGGAGCGCACCGACCAGCCGCTGGCCGAAGACCTGCCGCTGATCCGCGAAGTGCGCGCCGTGCTGATGAAATGCATCGAGAACGGCATGGCCGGCGCGGATGGCGTGAAGCCGTATCCGGACTACGCCAGCTACGGTGCCGGCGACATGCCGCGCCTGTATTCGGGCTGCTACGGACTGGGCAGCCGCGACATGCAGCCCGAGGCGCTGATCGGTACCGTGGAAAACATGTTGCCCGACGGAACGCAACGCAAGTTCTTTTACCTGTCGATTGATTTCGCTCGCGATCCGATCAATCCGAAAGACGAAGTGCATCAGCAGGACCTCGCCGACAAGTATCCGCGCATTCGCGAGATGGGCGTGCGCGGCTCGGAGAATCCCAACCTCTTGCCCCGCGGCGCGATTACGGTGCGCATGCACTCGGTGGGCGGCTGGGGCGCCATCACCACCGGCAAGAACCTGGCGATGACCCTGTTCGAGCTGCTCGGCTGGGACATCAAGGCCAACCCCAAATACGGCTCGGAGAAGAAGGGCCAGCCGACGACCTATTACCTGTCGGCGGCGCCGGAGCCGATCCGCATCAACTGCGAGTACGTCTTCGTCGATGTCGTGCTCTCGCCCGACCCGGCGGTGTTCGGCCACAGCAATCCGCTGTCCGGCCTGAAGCAGGGCGGCTTCTTCATCATCCAGTCCAATCTGGGCAAGCAGACCTGGGCCAACTTTCCGCTCTGGGCGCAGAAGTTCATTGTCGATAATGACATTCGCGTGTTCTACCTCGACGCCTTCCAGATCGCCCGCGAAGAAGCCGGCGCGGCCGAATTGCAATTGCGCATGCAGGGCATTGCCTTCCAGGGCGCTTTCTTCGCCGCCAGTCCGACCATGGCCAATGCCGGCCTGACCGAGGATGCGCTGTTCACCGCGATCGAGGCACAGTTGCAGTCGAAGTTCGGCGGCAAGGGCGCGCGCGTGGTGGCCGACAACCTGCGCGTGGTGCGTCGCGGTTTCACCGAACTGACGGAGATCACCGACAAGGAAGTAGGGGCGGCGCGGAAACAGATGGCCAAGAAGGACGCCGGCCTGCCCATCATGCTGAAGCAGTTGCCGGCGGCGGAAGGGCCGCGCCTCTCCAAGCCCGCCGACATCCACCGCTTCTGGGAGCAGACCGGCAACTTCTATCTGACCGGCAAGGGCTCCGACAATCTGGTCGATCCCTTCATCGGCATGTCGCTGGTGCCGGCCGCGACCGGCGTGTTCCGCGACATGACCGGCATCCGCTTCGAGCATCCGCAATGGATCGCGGAGAACTGCACGGCCTGCGGCAACTGCTACACGCAGTGCCCGGACTCGGCGATCCCCGGCCTGGTCAGTTCGATTGGCGATGTCTTCAACGCGGCCGTTACCCGCATCGAGACCTCCGGCACGCCGACCCGCCATCTGCGTCGCGCCGTGCGCGCCGTGGAGAAAAAGCTGCGGGCTTTGGTCGACAAGGATGGCGGCTTCGTGCGCCCGCTGATCGATATCGCCATGGATCAAGTGCTCGGCGAAACGCCGGAAGGCGAGCGTGCATCGCTGGCCGCCGAATTCACCCAGTTGCAGATTCATCTGGGTGGCTTCCAGTTCGCCGCCACCAAGCCCTACTGGTCGCAGAAGGAGAAGAAGGCCAAGGGCAGCGGCGGGCTGTTCTCCATCACCGTCAATCCTTACACCTGCAAGGGTTGCGCGCTGTGCGTCACGGTCTGCGAGGACGATGCGCTGAAAATGGTGACGCAGACCGAGGACTCGGTCGAGCGACTGCGCCGCGACTGGAATACCTGGCTCGACCTGCCGACCACGCCCAGGGAATACAGCCGCATCGACAGCCTCGACGAAAAGATCGGCGCACTGGAAACCCTGCTGCTCGACAAGCACAATTACAACTCGATGAACTGCGGCGACGGCGCCTGCCTCGGCTGCGGCGAGAAGACCGCGATCCACTTGTTCACCTCGACCGTGACGGCGCTGATGCAGCCGCGGGTCAAGGCCTTCATTGACAAGCTCGACGACCTGATCGTGCGCCTGGAGCAGCACATGCGCGTCAAGCTCGCCTCGGCGGTCGACCTGACCGATACCGGCGCCGTGGTGCGCGCCGTCGATGCGACCGGCCTGCACGACCTGACGCTGTCCAACCTGGCCAACAAGCTCAATGCCGACAAGCCCTCGCAGCTGCTCGATCCGGCCTGGGTCAAGAACACCGCGCAGCTTCTGGAAAAGTTGAAAGACCTCAAGTGGCGCTATGTCGAAGGCCCGACCAAACGCGGCCGCGCCGAGATGGGCATCGTCAATTCGACCGGCTGTACCTCGGTGTGGGGCTCGACCTACCCGTTCCATCCCTATCCCTTCCCCTGGACCTCGCACCTGTTCCAGGATTCGCCCTCGGTAGCGATGGGCATTTTCGAGGGCCACATGGCGAAGATGGCCGACGGCTTCAAGGCGGTGCGCATGGCCGAGATGGAACTGGCCGGCGACTACCTGCCCGACCGCGACGACGACTTCTTCCGCCGCTTCACCTGGAGCAAGTTCTCCGCCGACGAATGGTTGCTTTGTCCGCCGGTGGTGTCGATCGGCGGCGACGGCGCGATGTATGACATCGGTTTCCAGAATCTGTCGCGCGCCCTGATGTCGGGCATGCCGATCAAGGTGCTGGTGGTCGATACGCAGGTGTATTCCAACACCGGCGGCCAGGCCTGCACCTCCGGCTTCATCGGCCAGGTATCCGACATGGCGCCCTTCGGCGCGGCTTCGCGCGGCAAGCAGGAAACGCGCAAGGAAATCTCGCTGATCGGCATGGCGCACCGCACTTCATATGTGATGTCCAGCACCATCGCCCACGTCAATCACCTGCTGGAAAGCTACATCGACGGCTTGAACAGCCGGCGTCCGGCGCTGTTCAACATCTATGCCGTCTGCCCGCCGGAACACGGCGTCGGCGACGACCGCAGCGTGGACCAGAGCAAGCTGGCGGTCGAGGGCCGCGCCTATCCACTGTTCCGTTTCGATCCCGATGCCGGCACCACCTTCAGGGAATGCGTCAGCCTCGAAGGCAACCCCTCGCTCGATACCGACTGGCCGACCTACAGCCTCAAGTACATCGACGACGCCGGCGCCGAGCAATGCATGACGCTGCCGATGACCTTCGCCGACTTCGCCGCCACCGAGGCGCGCTTCCTCAAGCAGTTCAGGAAGGCGCCGCCGGAGACCTGGAACGAGGACATGGTCCTGCTGGCCGACTTCCTGCAACTCGACAAGGACGAGCGCGAGGGCAAGTTCCCCTTCATCTGGTCGGTGGACAAGAAGAATCGCCTGATGCGCCTGCTGGTCACCGAAGACCTGGTGCGCTCGTCCGAAGAACGGCTGCATTTCTGGCGCCAGTTGCGCGGCCTCGCCGGCCTCGACGCCGATCTGTCGGACAGCACCGAGGTGACGGAGCGGGTGCGCACCGAACTGCTGGCCAGGATCACGGCAAGCCTGGGGCTGGGTGGCGAAGCAGGCGAAAAAGTCGGCGCTGGCGACACGGCGACGGCGGCGTCCGGCAACGGTGGCGATTACGATCCAGTCTGGATCGAATCACCCGAATGCACGGCCTGCGATGAGTGCACCACGCTGGCGCCGAAGATATTCGCCTACAACGACCAGAAGCTCGCCATCGTCATCAACCCGAAGGGCGGCAAGTTTGCCGACATCGTCAAGGCCGCCGAGAAATGCACGGCGGGCTGCATCCATCCCGGCACGCCATGGAACATGGGCGAGCCGGGCGTGGAAAAACTGATGGTACGCGCGGCGAAGTTCAACTGATCCGGCGATGAAACTCGTCTCCTACTTCCGCGGCGGCGCCTTTCAGCGTGGCGTGCATCCGGCGTCCTGCAAGCTGACGGCGGATCACGCCATTCGTCGCCTGCCGTTTCCGCCGCGGGTCACGGTGCCGCTGTCGCAACACATCGGCAAGGCGCCGCGGCCGATCGTGCGCGTCGGCCAGGAGGTGGTGCGCGGCCAGCCGATCGCTAAGAGCGACGAGTGGCTTTCGGTACCGCACCACGCACCGCTGTCCGGCGTGGTCGAGTTCATCGGCCTGCGTCCAGGCATGCGCGGCACCTGGGTCGAGTCGATCGTGATCCGCGCCCATCCCGGCGCCACGCAGGAGGACCTCTGGGGCCGCCCGCGCGATCTGTCGCAGGCCACCGGCCAGGACATTCTGCAGGCGATCTGGGATACCGGCATGGTGGGCCTGGGCGGCGCCGCCTTCCCGACCCACGCCAAGCTCTCGGTGCCGAAGCAGGCGAAAGTGCATACCCTGGTGGTGAACGGCTGCGAGTGCGAGCCGTATCTCACCTGCGATCACCGCGTCATGGTGGAGCAGACCGACGATCTGATCGCCGGGATCCGCTATGCGATGCGTGCGACCGGTGCGGTGCGCGCCATCATCGGCGTCGAGGACAACAAGCCCGATGCGGTGGCGACCCTGCGCCAGGCCATTGCCGGCGCCACCGCGGATGGCGGTTTTGCCGAAGGCGAGATCCACGTCGAGGCCGTGCCGACCAAATATCCGCAAGGTGCCGAGAGGATGCTGATCATGGCGCTGTTCGGCACCGAGATGCCGGCCGGCGGGCTGCCGATCGCACTCGGCATGGTGGTCAGCAATGTCGGCACGCTGGCCGCGCTGGGCAAATTGCTGCCGGCGGGGCAGGGGCTTACCGAGCGGGTTGTCACCGTTACCGGCTCCGGCGTGGCGCGTCCCGGCGACTATCGCGTCATCCTCGGCACGCCGCTCAAGTTCGTGCTCGACTACGCCGGTGTGCCGGCGGTCGATGCACTCGATGCGCGGCAGGTGATCCTCGGCGGACCGATGATGGGCCAGGCCATCGCTTCACTCGACGTGCCGATCACCAAGGGCGTCTCCGGCGTGCTGGTGTTCCGCCGCGAGGACATGGCTTCGCGCGAAGGACGCCAGACCTATCCCTGCATCAAGTGCGGCGAATGCGTCGAGTCCTGCCCGATGGGCCTCAACCCGTCGACCCTGGGCATGCTCGCCGCCAAGCGCGAATACGACCTGATGGGCGAACAGTATTACCTTGGCGACTGCTTCGAGTGCGGCTGCTGCACCTACGTCTGCCCCTCGAATATTCCGCTGGTGCAGCAGTTCCGCGTCGCCAAGCAGATCCTGCGGGAAAAAGCGGCATGATGACAACCTTCCCCCCATCCCCCGTTCCACGGTCGGCTTTGCACAGCCGGCCGGCTGCGGCAGCGCGGAACAGTGTTCCGCGAAACCCTGCCTCCGCCCCGCGGAAGGGGGTGACGTCGGTTCAGTCGCTATCGCGACTTCCGGATATTGACTCGCCGCTGCCCACGGCCGGCTTTGCACAGCCGGCCGGCTTCGGTGGCGCGGAGCAGTGCTCCGTGAAACCCCACCTACGCCCTTGGGGCGGTCCGGCGGAGGCGGCATGAACCAGCCCCTGATCGAAATCCGTTCGGCGCCGCACGT
>CAYNGV010000028.1:13572-17870 GCA_964397005.1 uncultured Sulfuritalea sp.
CCGGCGGAGGCGGCATGAACCAGCCCCTGATCGAAATCCGTTCGGCGCCGCACGTGCAGGCGGCGAAGACGGTCGAGACCATCATGCGTCACGTGGTGTACTCGCTGCTGCCGATTTGCGCCTTCTATGTTTACCAGTACGGCATTTCGGCGCTGGCCTCGATCGCCGTCGTCACTGCGGCCTGCCTCGCCACGGAGCGCTTCTTCGTGCGCACCGGCACGCAGGCCGGACGCCTGTCGGACTTCTCGGCGGTGATCACCGGCCTGCTGCTCGCCCTGACCCTGCCGCCGGGTTTCCCGCTGTGGATGGGTGCGGTCGCCGGCGTGGTGGCGATAGCCCTCGGCAAGGCCCTGTTCGGCGGCATCGGCTTCAATGTATTCAATCCCGCGCTGGTCGGCCGCGCCTTCGTCCAGGCCGCTTTCCCGACCGCGATCGCGACCTATACGCCATCTTTCCTCACCGGGCGTTTTACCGAATTCATTCCGTCCTCGCTGGCCTGGCCGCTGATGATGCCGGCGGATGTCGCCTTCTGGCTCAAAGAAAAGAACCTCGACGCGCTGGCCGGCGCCACGCCGCTGGCGAAGTGGAAGTTCGACGGCGTGATGGCCAATGCCGACGAACTGTTGACGTCGCTCTCGGGCAATATGGCGGTCGGTCCGTCCCCCGTCCTGATCCTGCTCTGCGGCATGTATCTGGCGCTGCGCCGCTTCATGGACTGGCGCATCCCGCTGGCGATTCTGGGCAGCGCGGCGCTGACGGCCTGGCTGCTGTTCGCCTACGATCCGGCGCGCTACCCGAATCCCTTCTTCATGCTGTTTTCCGGCGGCCTGATCCTCGGCGCGGTGTACATGGCGACCGACATGGCGACCTCGCCGGTGACGCCGAAGGGCATGTGGGTCTATGGCGCGCTGATCGGCCTGCTGACGGTGGTGATCCGCTACTACAGCGGCCTGCCGGAGGGCGTGATGTACGCCATCCTGATCGCCAACGCGGCCTCGCCCCTGATCGAGAAGATCACCCAGCCGGTGCCCTTCGGCCGCGGCGTGCTCGACCGCGTCCGCAAGCGCGCCACCTATCCGTTGAATCCGGGTTACATCTCGCGCGAGGAAGCCAGCGCGGTAACGCCGAAGAAGCGCTTCCTGCCGAAGAAGCCGAAAAAATGAACACGGACAACAATCCCCCCGGCCCCCTTTCCACGAAAGGGGGTGACGACGGTTCAGCCGCTGGCGCGGCTTCCGGGTTGGTGGCTGGCCCCGCCTTGGGGCGGCCCGGCGGCGGGGCCGACTCGCGCGTGATTCCGATCGCGGTCGCCCAGTCCGAGGTCACGCCGCCGGCTTCGCCGACGGCCGCCATGATCCGCACCCTGGGCCTGGTCTCGGCCATTTGCGGCCTGATCATCGTCGGCGCCTACCAGAGCACCTACGACGCCGTCGCCGCCAACAAGCGCATCGCCACCGAGCGCGCGGTGTTCAAGGTGATACCCGCCGCCAAGTCGATTACGGAGTATGTGGCGCTGCCCGCCGGCGGCATTGAACAAAAAGTCGGCGCTGGCGACACGGCGCTTGCACCGGGCGCGGTGAAATTCTTCGCCGCCTACGACGACAGCGGCAAGCTCGCCGGCATCGCCGCGGAAGGCGCTGCCAAGGGTTACTCCGATACGGTGCGCATCATGTTCGGCTACTCGCCGGGCTGCCAGTGCGTGGTCGGCATCGGCGTGGTCAACATGCGCGAGACGCCGGGCATCGGCGACAAGATCATCACCGACAAGGAATTCGGCGCCAATTTCAAGGCGCTCGACACCAGGCTTAACAAGGAATTGTCGGCACTGGCCAACGAGGTCAGGACGGTGAAGCACGGCAGCAAAACCAACCCCTGGCAGATCGACGCCATCGCCGGCGCCACCATCACCTCGCGCGCCGTCGGCAAGGCCATCAACGATTCGGCGCAGGTGCTGCTGCCGCGCCTGGTTCCCAAGCTCGAAAAACTGGCGGAAAAATCATGAGTCCGACGACGGCAACCACCTGGGATGAATTCATCGAAGGCGTCTGGCGCCAGAACCCCGTGTTCGTCATGGTGCTCGGCATGTGTCCGACACTCGCGGTCACGGTGTCGGCGGTGAACGCGCTGTCGATGGGGCTGGCGACCCTGTTCGTGCTGGTCTGCTCCTGCGGCCTGGTGTCGCTGATGCGCAAGATGGTGCCGAAGGAGGTGCGCATCGCGGTATATATCGTGATCATCGCCACCTTCGTCACTGTGGTCGACTACGCGATCCAGGCCATCAGCCTCGCGCTCTACGACGCGCTGGGCGCTTTCATACAGTTGATCGTGGTGAACTGCATCATCCTCGGTCGCGCCGAGGCGCACGCCTCGAAAAATCCGCCGCTGGCGGCGATGTCCAACGCCGCGGGCATGGGCATCGGTTTCATCATCGGCCTGTTCGCGCTCGGCGCGGTGCGCGAAATCCTCGGCGCCGGGGCGCTGTTCGGCGTTTCCCTGTTCGGCGCCGGCTTTCAGCCCTGGGTGATCATGGTGCTGCCGCCCGGCGGCTTCTTCGTCCTCGGCGGCTGGCTGCTGGTGTTCTCGTGGTGGACGCGGCGCAAGGCAGGAAAGGAGGCCACCCAAAATGCATGAATCCGCCTTCCAGATTTTCGTCAACGCCCTGCTCGCCAACAACTTCGTGCTGGCGATGTTCCTCGGCCTGTGCCCCTTCCTTGGCGTTTCGGGCAAGCTCGACACGGCCTTCCCGATGGGCGTGGCGACCACCTTCGTGATGCTGGTGGCTTCGCTCTGCGCTTACGGCCTCAACCTGCTGCTGACCGCCTTCCACCTCGAATTCCTGCGCCTGATTTCCTACATCGTGATCATCGCTTCGTCGGTGCAACTGGTCGAAATGGTGCTGAAGAAGTACAGCCCGGCGCTGTTTCGCGCGCTGGGCATCTACCTGCCGCTGATCACCACCAACTGCGCCGTGCTCGGCGTCGCGCTGTTCCAGACGGCGCGCGAATACGACTTCGTCCAGTCCGTCACCTTCAGCGTCGGCGGTGGCCTCGGCTTCACCCTGGCGCTGGTGCTGATGGCCAGCGTGCGCGAACGCCTGACGCTGTCGAACGTGCCGGATCTGGCGCAGGGCACGGCCCTGTCGCTGATGCTGGCGGGAATTCTGTCGCTGTCCTTCATGGGTTTTGCCGGGCTGGGCGGATGATGCGTACCTATCTTGTGACCGTCGGCCTCATTTTCGCCATCATGCTCGGCGGCATCGCGGTCGAACATCTCTACCGGCGCTTCGCCGTGCGCAATCCGCAACTCGGTCCGTTTCGCGACACCGGCAAATGCGGCAGTTGCTCCGCCGGCAGCGGCTGCAGCGATGCGTCCGGCGATGCCGGCGACGCGGAACCCATATCAACACTTCGCCGCTAATCAAGTTTCCTGGAGCCAATGCCATGTCGACCCCGAAACCGCCTGCCCCCCCTCCCGTCCGGACCTATGCCGCCGTTCTGACACAGTCACGTCGCATCACGCCGCCCGCCTCGCGCGAGGAAGTGCGCCATCTGGTGTTCCGCACCAGCGACCTCTCCTTCGGCGGCGCGGCCGGCAACTGCATTCGCGTCATGGCGCCGGGCCAGTTCGGCAATCCACATCACGCGCGTCTCTACTCGCTGATGGATCTGGAGCGCAGCGGCGATGCCACCGAGTTCGCCATCTGCGTGCGTCGCTGTTCCTACATCGACGATTTCAACGGCGAGGAATACCAGGGCGTCGCCTCCAACTACCTGTGCGACATGCGTCCCGACGACATGCTCCAGTTCGCCGGCCCGGTCGGCTATCCGTTCGTGATTCCCGACGACAAGTCCGCCGACATCCTGATGCTGGGCATGGGCACCGGCATCGCGCCCTTCCGTACCCTGATCCGCCAGATCTACGAAAAGATCGGCGGCTGGCAGGGCAGGGTGCGGCTGTTCTACGGTGCAAAAAGTCCGCTGGAAATGCTCTACATGAACGACGAGAACAGCGACCTCGCCAACTATTTCGACCAGCCGACCTTCAAGGCCTTCCAGGCGGTCAGCCCGCGGCCCGCTTTCGATGCGCCGGTGGCTCTGGACAAGGCGCTGGAGCAGAACGCGGCGGAAGTCTGGGAAATGCTCAAAAAGCCCGACACGCGCGTCTTCATCGCCGGCACCGGCAACATGCTGGCCGTGGTCGACAAGACCATGGGCGAACTGGCCGGATCTGCCCGGGAGTGGGCGTCTGTTCATGGCCGACTGGTATCGAGCAAGCGCTGGAGCGAAGTGCTGTACTAG
>CAYNGV010000029.1:0-12510 GCA_964397005.1 uncultured Sulfuritalea sp.
TCGGGCAGACGAAAGTGAAGTCGGCCGGGTAGAAGAACACGACGGACCACTTGCCCTTGAGGTCGTCCTGGGTGACGGGAACGAACTTGCCGTTGTGGAAGGCGGTGGCCTTGAAGGGGAGGATTTCGGTGTTGATCAGCGATGCGTTCATGGTGTGGCTCCTTGGGGTGGTTGAGATGATTTGCTGCGATGGAGTGAATATTAATTATCGCAATCGCCATCGTCTAATTGATTGTTGAAATCGATTAGATAGGCATGGGCTATCACCTGCCATTTAGCCGGTAGATGTTTGCAATGGTGGTTTGGCAGGGACTTCCGGATTCGGCAGAGGCTAAACCACCGTCCCGTCACCGCCGACTATTCGGGTCTCGGGTTACCAGAAAAAGAACGTCAGCAACCAACTGGCGCCAACAGCTGCCAGCGGCAGCAACCAGGCGACACCCGCGAGCAGGCGTGATGCCGTTGCCTGCCCGCGAAGCGGAATTCCAGGTACGCAGAGCGAGCCAGCACCGAGTTTTATCAGGCGCCAGCCGAGCCACGTCGACCACGCGAGACCCAGCGCCAGCAGCGCGGCGCGCAGCCCCGGCAGCCAGCCGAGCGCGATGCCTTCGGCGCGCAGGTGGGTGGCGCTCATCATCGACAGGCCGAGGAAGAGGCCGATACCGGCCAGCGGCACCAGCCCCAGCGCCAGTCGACGCCAGTCGATGCCGGCGAGATGCGCGGCGGCGCGCACCGTCGCCCAGGCGAAGCCGCCCAGCACGAATGCATACAGCGAAATCCAGACCAGGATCGCGGCGCCGTCGAGCCAGCTGAATATGTCACCGACCTCAGGATGGCGCGTCAGCAGCCACCAGGCCGGGCTGTCGCCCAGCGGCCAGAGGATGTCCTGGTTTACCAGCCATTCGGCGGCGGCCTGCTTGCCGCGCACGAACCAGGGGCTGACGCTCCACTGGAAGGCGCCCATGGCGACGCCGAGCATGCCGAACAGCAGCAGCACGGCCTCGCTGGTGCGCGGCGTCTCGCCGTTGAGGATTTCGGCATTGGGCGAACGCGCGGCGAGTTGAACCGCGTCGCGGTGACCGCTGCATCGTCCACAGGCGTGGCACTGCGCCATGCCGTCGAGGCGGCTGACATTGAGCAGCGGCGCGCAGTCGGCGGCCGGGGTGCGGCGCGGATAGCTGTTCCAGGTTTCGCGGTCGACGCGAAAATGCAGCGGCGCGATGCGCGCCAACAGGCTGAAAACGCCCGACACCGGGCATAGGTAGCGACACCAGACGCGCTTGCCCTTGCCATACATCCAGCCGATGCCGACGGCGGCGACGGTGGAGCCGCCGAGGATCAAGAGCGCCGCCTGCGGGTAGTCATAGACGCTGACGAGCTGGCCATACACCGTCGTCATGATGAAGGCCACCACCGGCCAGCCGCCCCAGCGCATCCATTTCGGGATCGCGCCGCCGCGCCCGTGACGGCTGGCGAATTCGGCCAGCGCGCCTTCCGGGCAGAGCACGCCGCACCAGACGCGGCCCATGAGCATGATGGAAAGAATCACGAAGGGCCACCAGACACCCCAGAACAGGTATTGCGCGGCGAGCACCAGGCGATCCTGCCAGCAGGCGAGGTAGGCGGCCTTTTCGGTCGGGGTCGGCGTACCGGTGGTGCCGGTGGTACATAGGCTGCGGTCGATCGCCGAGGTGGCGCCGAAGTCCGAGGAGAACAGCCGCGCTTCCGGGTGGGGGTGCGGCAGGAAGGCGGGCAGGGCCACCAGCACCAGGTAGAACACCACGATCACCCATTGCACACCGATGATGGCGCGCCGGTGCGCCGCCATCCAGTCGCCGAGCCGCGCCAGCGGCGTGCGGCGCTGGGGCAGGCGCGGATGGAGGGTGATGGTCGCGGTTTGCATTGTTTCTACCTGGCGATGACCAGCAGTTCGCCGGTGGCGATGTTGAATTCGTCGACGAACAGGTGTTCGCCCGCCGGCAGCTTGATGACGACAAAGGACTCGGCGCCGGCGGCGAGGATCTTTTCGACATGCAGGTCGGCGTTCTCGAATTCCAGCGGGCCCGGACCTTCGTTCTTGAGCACGAACTTGATGCGCTGCCCGGCCGTAACTTCAAGCCGCTTCGGCGTGAACACGCCGTCCTTGACGCTGATGGTCCAGGTCGGCAGGGCGGCCGGCGCCGCCTGCGCCTGGGCGCCCGTCGCCCAGGCGAGGCCCAGCCAGAGCGCGAGGACGAACAGCCCGTGCGAGAGCGGCGCCGGCATGCTCAGAACCCCACCTTGGCACGCAGGCCGAACACCTTCACCGTCGGCGCGGCGGCGTTGCCGCCGGGCTGGCGGATCAGCTGGAAGTCGGGCGTCAGTTCCACCTTGCTGTTGAGCTTGAAGCGGTAGTAGAGCTCCAGCTGCTTTTCCGATCCGCTCGCCTGATAGCCGAAGTCGGCATTGCCGTCGGCATCGGCGTCGATGGTCAGCGAGTCGCGGCGGAAGTTGGCGCTGGTGCGCAAGGCGCCGAGCGCCAGGCCGAGGCTGTCGGCCGCGCGTCCCCACGCATTGCCGGCGAGTTCGCCGCCGAGCGTCAGCGCGCGGTCGAAGCGCACCTGACCCTTGAGCTGGTGGCCATAGCGACCGAACAGCGTCACGTCGTCGCTGATCTTCTGGTCGGCGGAGAAGCCGATGCCGGCATGCTTGCGCTCGATCTGGTCATAGGTCGCGCCGCGCCCGCGGCCGTTCTTCCACAGGTAGGCGCGGTAGGTGCCCGGCAGATAGTTGAAGCGGGCGTTGGTCTCGGCCTGGGCGATGACGAAGGGCATTGCCAGCGAGCCGGAAAAATTGGCGCCGGGGCCGGAGCCGAACATGCCCAGCGACAGGCCCCACTCGGAACCCTTCTGCTTTTCATTGACGTATTGCGCGATCGCACCGGGCGCGAAGCCGTAGGCATCGGCGCGGATGTCGCCGCCGGAATCCAGCAGCGGGTTATGGACGAAGGCGTTGTTCATGAATTTCGCCGATTCGTCATCGGCCGCGCCGTTCTGGTCGAAGAAGACGAAGGGGTCGATCTTGCCGGCGGTCAGGTGCAGGTGTTCGCGGGCATTGGCCTTCGTTCCTCCATCCAGCAACGGAATCTTGAGCTGGTACCAGGCCTGCGCCAGGATGCCGAAGGAATCGTCACTGCCGGCGCTGGTCTGGAAGGCGGTGGTGTTGGCGCCGCTGGTGTAGGTGGGCCGCAGGCCGATGCCACTGCCCTGGCCGAAGCGGAAGTGGGCGAAGATCTTGCCCTCGGTATCGCCCATTTCGCCGCCGGGCAGCGTCACCGAAATGTCGCCGCGATAATTGGCGCGAGTTTCATCGACGCCGTTTGCCGTATCGCGGGCGCCGACTTTTTGCATCACGCCGGTGAGGCTGGCGCCGACCGTGATGCCTTCCAGCGCCTCGATCTGGCGTGCCTGTTTTTGCATCGACAGGGTCTGGAATTCCACGGCCTTCAGGCGCGTGGCGATTTCCGGTTCCTTTTCGGACAGGCGTTCGGTGGCCAGCGCCTTTTCCATGTCCTTGTTCTGCTTTTCCAGCATCTCGATGCGTGCCGCGAGCCGTTTCAATTCGGCCAGCACCGCGTCGTCGGCGGCCAGCACCGGCGTGGCGAACCCCGCCGCCAGCAGGGCGGCGATTAGCGTTTTGCGCATGATCAGTACCCGCCCTTCTTGCCGACACCGGCGTAGGTGAATTCCCACTCGGTCTCGACCGGCTTGAACCACGGGCGCACGCCGGTGGCGCGGTCGGTGTGACGACCGAAGTGGTTGCCATGGGCATTTTCCTTGGCGTTGGGCGGGTAGATGATGAACTTGACCTTGTACTTGCCCGGCCCCTTGAGCTTGACGTTGTCGCCGTAGTGCGGGCCGTCGCTGGCGACCATCGGCATCATGTCTCCCTTGATGACTTCGCTGCTGCCGGCCTTGGTCAGCTCGTACTTGACCAGCAGGTGCGGAATCCACATGCCTTCGGCAAAGCCGTTGGCATTGTTGGCCAGGGCGTGAATGTCGGCTTCGAGGTGGATGTCGGACTCGGAAGCCTTGCGCATGTGGCCTTCGGGTTCCATTTCGACGGCTTGCAGATAGACGGCGGCGACTTCCATGCCGGCGACGTTGTGCGGCGCGCCGATGGGGTATTCGAGGGCGGCGGCGGAAAAGGACGCCGCGGTCAGGGCGGTGATGACGAGGGAACGCAGGGGGAACGGCATGGCAAACCTCCAAAGGATAAAGACGTGTCTTTGGCTGGCTTGCCGATCGTCTGGCTGGCTGGCTGTTGAGGCCGCGCGAGTTGCGTTGCCTGTGTTTCGGTTGCTACAGGGTGTTCAAAATGCTTGCTCGAAACTATTTGGTCAGGATCAGCTTTCCCTGGCTGGTGCGGCGCAAGCGATAGATGTCACCGTTATGGGTAATCTCGATCTCGCTGCGGCTGCCCAGCAGCGTTGCGCTGTCCAGTGGTTGCGACTGCGGCCTTGACGGGTGGGCGGTTCCGGGTTTCGGCGTAGCCGTTTGGGTTTCGGTCTTCATTGCAGGCAACTCGCTACCTAAAACATAATGAGAACGATTCTCATCTGTATCGTGCGGCTTGTCAACCGGAAATTTCAATGAGTTGCGGTTTGCTTTTCGTTGCCGCTGCGAAATTGGGCGTCAGGAAGGCGAAACCTTCGCGCCGCTATAATTGAACCTTTAGCAAACAGGAGCCAGCCATGGGCCTCGATCGCGTTCCCTCCGGCAAGGATTTGCCCAACGATTTCAATGTGGTCATCGAGATTTCGATGCACTCCGAGCCGATCAAATACGAAGTGGACAAGGAGTCCGGGGCGATATTCGTCGATCGCTTCATGTCCACGGCCATGCACTACCCCTGCAACTACGGCTACATCCCGCACACCATCGCCGGTGACGGTGATCCGGTGGATGTCCTGGTGCTGTCCCAGTTCGCCCTGCCGCCGGGAGTCGTGGTGCGCTGCCGTCCGATCGGGATGCTCAAGATGACGGACGAGGCCGGTGAAGACGCCAAACTGCTGGCAGTTCCGGTCGACAAGCTGACTCCCATGTATCGCGACGTGGATAGCCCGCGCGACTTGCCGCAGATCGTGCTTGACCAGATCTCGCATTTTTTCCAGCACTACAAAGACCTGGAACCCGGCAAGTTCGTCAAAGTGCAGGGCTGGCTGGGAATCGAAGAAGCCAAAAAGGAAATCATGGAGGGCGTTGCCGCTTACCAGGGTGCCAAGGACAAACCGGCGTTCTGAGTTTCGTGGTCTGCAACAGCCCGCCGCGAGGAAGGCTTTTCTTCAGCATCCGCTATAGTTGATGCCATGAAACGTTTGCGCATCGCCGTCGCCCAATTCAATGCCCATGTAGGTGATCTGGCCGGCAATGCCGCGCGGATTCTCGAGTTCGCTTCCCGTGCTCGTGATGGCGGTGCGGACGTGCTGCTCACCCCGGAACTGGGCTTGAGCGGCTACCCGCCGGAAGACTTGCTGATGCGACCCGATTTCTATCGCGCCTGCGCGGAGCAGCTTGATGCCGTGGCCCGCGCGGCCGGGCTGCCGATAGTGATCGGCTATCCCGAGGAGTCAGCCGGCAAGCGCTACAACGCTGCTTCGCTGCTGGCCGGTGGTCGGGTGGCGGCGACCTATCGCAAGCATCGCCTGCCCAACTACGAAGTCTTCGACGAAGAGCGCTATTTTGCAGCCGGGCAAGGGTCCTGCGTGATCGAACTGAACGGCGTGAATTGCGGTCTGGTGATCTGCGCCGACGTATGGGAGTCGGGCGCCACGGAAGCTGCCGCGCAGGCCGGGGCGGAACTCATGTTGACGCTCAATGCCTCGCCTTTCCACATGAACAAGCAGGCGCGACGCTATGAAGTATTGCGCGAGCGGGTTGCGGCGACCGGGATGCCGGTGATCTATGCCAACCTGGTCGGCGGCCAGGATGAACTGGTGTTCGACGGTGCCTCGTTTGCGCTGGATGGGCAGGGCCGGCTCACGCACCAGTTGCCGGCTTTTGCCGAAGCCCTGGAGTTCATCGACTATGCCGACGGGCATCTGCTGTCAGGACGCATCATTGAGCTGCCATCTTGCGAGGCCGAGGTCTACGCCGCGCTGAAGCTCGGCGTCACCGATTATCTCGGCAAGAACGGCTTTCCCGGCGCCATCATCGGGCTGTCCGGCGGCATCGATTCGGCGCTGACGCTGGCCATCGCCGTCGACGCGCTGGGCGCCGACAAGGTGCGCGCGGTGATGATGCCCTCGCCCTGGACGGCGCAAATGAGCCTCGACGATTCGCGCGAGATGGTGAAGCGGCTCGGCGTGCAGTACGACGAGATTCCGATTGCCGATGCAATGGAACAATTCGCCGTGTCGCTGGCGCCGACTTTTGCC
The DNA here is from genome assembly GCA_964397005.1 of uncultured Sulfuritalea sp. Classification (GTDB taxonomy): domain Bacteria; phylum Pseudomonadota; class Gammaproteobacteria; order Burkholderiales; family Rhodocyclaceae; genus Sulfuritalea. The sequence goes on from CAYNGV010000029.1 coordinate 6,416, forward strand.
AGCCTCGGTCCGAAGTCGGCGTGGGACACCACCGACGAGAACCTGCAGGCGCGCATTCGCGGCATGCTGCTGATGGCGCTGTCGAATCGCACCGGGCGCATCGTGCTGACCACTGGCAACAAGAGCGAAATGGCGGTCGGTTACGCCACGCTCTATGGCGACATGGCCGGCGGCTTTGCCGTGATCAAGGATGTACCCAAGACCTTCGTCTATCGCCTTGCCAACTGGCGCAACACGGTTTTCGACGTCATTCCGCAAAACATCATCACACGCCCGCCCTCGGCCGAACTCAAGCCGGGCCAGACCGATCAGGACACGCTGCCTCCCTACGAAGTGCTCGATGCGATCATCGAAGCCTACATGGAGCGCGATGAGAGCCCGCGCCAGATCATTGCCGGGGGAGTGAGCGAAGCCGACGTGCGCAAGGTGGTCGGCATGCTGAAAAAGAACGAATACAAGCGGCGCCAGGCGCCGGTCGGCATCCGCGTCACGCAACGCGGATTCGGCAAGGATTGGCGCTATCCGATAACATCGCGTTATCCGGACGAATACTGAATCAGGGGGAAGCAGAAATGAAGAAAATCGAAGCCATCATCAAGCCGTTCAAACTCGACGAAGTTCGCGAGGCGCTTTCCGATGTGGGCGTGACCGGTTTGACCGTTACCGAGGTCAAGGGTTTCGGCCGCCAGAAGGGCCACACCGAGCTGTATCGTGGCGCCGAGTACGTGGTCGACTTCCTGCCCAAGATCAAGATCGAGATCGTCATCGCCGACGAGACCGTGGAACCGGCCATCGAGGCCATCATCAAGGCGGCCCGCACCGGCAAGATCGGCGACGGCAAGATTTTCGTGTCCTCGGTGGAGCAGGTCGTGCGCATCCGCACCGGAGAAGCCAACGAAGCGGCAATCTAGAAATTAAGCCCGGTTTTTTGGGGCGGCGAGCAGCACCACGACTGCCCCCGCGCCGCCTTCGGCGGCGCGCGCCTGGCAGAAGGCCAGCACTTCCTGACGCTGGCTCAGCCAGCCCAGCACCAGCTTCTTCAGCACCGGCTCGCGGCCGGGCGAACTCAGGCCTTTGCCGTGCACGATGCGCACGCAGCGATGGCCATGCTGCCGGCATTCACCCAGAAACGTGACGACCGCGATCCGCGCCTGATCCCGATTCAGGCCGTGCAGGTCGAGTTTTTCCTGCGGCACCCAGCGCCCGCGTCGCAGATCGCGCAGCCAGGCCTTGGGCAGGCTGTCACGCCGCCAGGCGGCTTCGTCACCGCCTTCCAGATAGAGGTCGATCAGCGCCGGGCCATGCAGGGATTCGTCGAGCGCGGCGGCCTCGTCATGCAGGTGCTGGCGCGGAATGGCCGGCGGCAGCGGGGGTTGGTGATGGACACGGTCCCATTGCAGCGGCTCGACATCGGCCACCGCTTCGCGAAATGTGGCGCGTTCTTGCAGCGACGGTGCGGCGCGCTTGCTCACGATTTGCGGCGGCGCAGGGTTCGAAAGCCGAGAGCGGCGCCGGATTACTCCAGGCTGTCGAGATAGCGCTCGGCATCCAGCGCTGCCTGGCAGCCGGTGGCGGCGCTGGTCACGGCCTGCTTGTAGATGTGGTCCTGCACGTCGCCGGCGGCAAACACACCGGGGATGCTGGTGGCCGTCGCGTTGCCGCTGCGACCGGCCTGGGTGACGATATAGCCACCTTCCATGTCCAGCTGGCCGACGAAGAGATCGGTGTTGGGCTTGTGGCCGATGGCGATGAAGACACCCATCAGCGAGATGTCTTCCGTCGCTCCGGTCTTGACGTGCTTGATGCGCATGCCGGTGACGCCCGACTTGTCTCCGAGTACCTCGTCCAGCGTGTGATCCCACTTGATGGTGACCTTGCCGGCTTTTTCCTTCTCGAACAGTTTGTCCTGGAGGATTTTCTCGCCGCGGAACTTGCTTCGGCGATGCACCACCGTGACGTGGCTGGCGATGTTGGACAGATACAGCGCTTCCTCGACCGCCGTGTTGCCGCCGCCAATGACAGCAACATTCTGGTTCTTGTAGAAAAAGCCGTCGCAGGTGGCGCACGCGGAAACGCCCTTGCCGGAAAACGCTTCCTCGGAAGGCAGGCCCAGGTATTGCGCCGAGGCGCCCGTCGCGATGATCAATGCGTCGCAGGTGTATTCACCGGCGTCGCCGACCAGTCGGATCGGCTTCTCCTTGAGTGCAGCGGTATGGATGTGGTCAAAAATGATCTCGGTCTGGAAGCGCATGGCGTGCTTCTCAAAACGTGCCATCAGGTCGGGGCCTTGCACGCCGTCGGCGTCGGCGGGCCAGTTGTCGACGTCGGTGGTGGTCATCAGTTGCCCGCCTTGGGCCATCCCGGTAATCAATACAGGTTTCAGGTTGGCGCGGGCGGCATAGACCGCGGCGGTGTAGCCGGCCGGGCCGGAACCGAGGATAAGCAGGCGGGAGTGACGGGTGCTCATGGCGGGGACATCCTGTGATGGTCAATTGGGGGGATTATATAGTTCGACCGGATGGCCGGCTTCCGGGCGCCTGCTATTGCATCCGAAGTGCCAAATACCGCACACACAACAACCGGTTAGGTGCATCATCCTTATCTCAAGATGCTAGACTCATTAGGTTTCAAGCAGTTTGGGGAAATCAGTGCTTCGGCTTGCGCAAAGAATCCCGGCTTTGCAATCTTCAGCCTTTGCGGCAGTGCGTCGCGGCTTTGTGCCGGTCTTTTTTTCCCTGATTCCCGCAAGCCTTGTTTGGGCCCAGGCGGCGCAGCCCGCTTCCCGAAGTGCGGAGGACGCCGCCAATGCGTCCTCTCCGGCCGAGGGAGGGTCATTGCGCTTCGACATCACGCACTATGTGGCTCACGGCAACACACTGATTCCGCAGGCCGCGGTCGATGAACTGCTGGCACCCTACACGGGGCCCCGGCGCGATTTCGGAACCGTTCAGCAGGCGCTGGAAGCGCTGGAAAAAGCCTATGCGGCCAAGGGGTTCAACGCTATACAGGTAATCCTTCCAGAACAAACGCTGGATTCCGGCGTGGTTCACTTTCAGGTCGTCGAAAGCCGATTGGCGAAAATCCGGGTGGAAGGCAACCGGCATTTCAGCACCGAGAACTATCAGCGTTCGCTGGTTTCCCTGGAATCCGGCCAGACGCCCAATTTCGACAACATGGTTGACAACTTGCGCCTGGTGAACGAGAACCCGGCCAAGCAGGCGACGGTCGTCATGCGTGCCGGCGAGAACGAGGGCGAAGTGGATGCCGTGGTGAGGTCCAGCGATCAGCCGCCGATTCGCTATGCGGTGACGTTCGACAACACTGGCAACGCCCAGACCGGGCCGTTCCGCATCGGGGCGGCGGTACAGCATGCCAACCTGTTCGACAGCGACCACGTCGTCAGCTTCCAGGCGATCACCTCGCCCCTGCGGGCGCGTCAGGTAAGAATCTACGGTCTTGGCTACCAGGCACCGATGTACTCGACCAACGGCACCTTCGGCATGTTCCTCGGCTATTCCAATGTCAATTCCGGAACGGTCAATACCGTCGGCGGCAATTTCAACATTGCGGGTAGCGGCATCATCCTCGGCCTGCGCTATACGCAACTGATTCCCAAGCGCGGCGATTGGGAGCACAAGCTGGCCCTTGGCTGGGACTGGCGGGCCTACCAGAGCAACGTAACGGTTGTCGGCGGCACTACCAAGCTGGTACCCGATGTAACGGTACATCCCCTCAGCCTTACGTGGCAGAGCACGCTGAGAAAGGCCGACTCGGAACTTTCGGGCTATTTGAGCCTGATACAGAATCTGCCGGGCGGCAACGACGGCAATGACACGCAGTTCCAGAAGATTGGCGCCAGGCCGGGTGCCAACGCACTGTATCAATTGTGGCGCTACGGCGTGAATTTTCAGAAGGCACTTGGAAGCGATTGGGCCATTCGCGCCAATCTCACCGGCCAGCACACCCGCCAGAGCCTCGTGACCGGCGAGATGTTCGGCATTGGCGGCGCCGATTCGGTGCGCGGCTTCCTCGAGCGCGAACATTCCAACGACAAGGGACATCGCGGCAGCCTTGAACTCTATTCACCTGAACTCGGTGCGAAGTATTACGATCAACTCAAACTGAGGGTGCTCGGTTTTTATGACTTCGGCTGGGTCAAGCGCGTGCATCCGACGCCGGCCGAGATCTTCTCGACGGGGATCTCCAGCGCAGGGATCGGCGTTCGAGCCAGCCTGGGCAAGGACACCACGGCACGCCTGGATTTCGCTCAGGTGATCGACAGCTCGCATACCTCTCGTGGCATGCGCCTTCACGGCTCCTTGTCTTATGTCTTCTAGATCCAGCCCACAGAACGACCCGTCGAGGCAGGCCGGTGAGGCCCGTCGCGGATCTCGTTTCGTGACGCGCAATCGGCTCCTCCGCCTGACGCGTCTTTCCTTTGTTCTGGCTTCCGCTTTTTCATCCCTGGTGCAGGCCAATCCGCTCGATCCCACCGTGGTCGCGGGCAGCGCCACATTCCAGAGCACCGCCAATGCGCTCACCGTCACCAACGCAAACGGAACGGTGATCGACTGGAAGGGATTCTCCATCGGGCAGGGCGAGATCACCCGCTTCATCCAGACGAGCGCCGCGAGCCAGGTGCTGAATCGCGTCACCAGCGGGGACCCCAGCGTAATTCTTGGCTCCCTGCAATCGAACGGGCGGGTATTCCTGATCAATCAGAACGGCATTGCGTTCGGGGCCAATGCGCAAATTGACGTCGGCGGATTTGTCGCGTCTTCGCTCGGGTTGTCGAATGCCGATTTTCTGGCGGGCAGGCTCAACTTTACGCAGCAGGCGGGCGCCGGCAGCATCATCAACCAGGGAGTGATTCGAACCGCGAGCGGCGGCCTGGTTGCCCTCATCGCTCCCAATATCGAAAACCACGGCGTCATCAATGCACCAAATGGCGATGTCATCCTCGCTGCCGGCAAGAGTGCAAACCTGGTCGATTTGCAGCGGCCGTCGATCCAGGTTGAGGTGAATGCGGCCGACAACCAGGCGCTCAACGTCGGGCAGCTGGTGGGTCGCAACATCGGTATCTATGCCGGTGCCATCAGACATTCCGGTATCGCCAACGCGAATACCGCGGCACTGGATGAAGCCGGGCGGGTGGTTTTCAAGGCGGTGGGTGACACGCTGGTGTCTGGCAAGGTGGAGGCCAGTAATTCCGCGGGTGCGGGTGGACGGGTCGAGATTCTGGGCGACCGCGTCGGGCTGTTCGACAACGCCAGCATCGACGTTTCGGGAGTCGGCGCTGGCGGTACGGCGCTCGTCGGCGGAAACTTTCAGGGCAAAGGGCCGGAACAGAATGCCAGCATCACTTATGTCGGCAAGGACGTGAGGATCAATGCGGACGCGGTTGGCGCGGGAGATGGTGGCAAGGTTATCGTATGGGCGGATGGGACGACGCGGTTTTATGGGGGAATTTCGGCGCGTGGCGCTGATCAGGGCGGGAATGGCGGTTTTGTCGAGGTATCCGGCAAGGGCATTCTGGCGTTTGGTGGAACGGCTGATCGAAGTGCGCCGCGCGGATCGGCTGGAACCTTACTGCTCGACCCGACAGATCTGACGATCAGTGCGACCGGACCCGATACCACGGAATTCGATGCCACTAACTGCTTGACGGGCGGTTGCGCGGCGGCCACCGAAACCACGTCGATATTGACCACGGCAACTCTCGCTGCCGCATTGGCCGGCGGCCCTGTGAATGTGAATGCGACGACAGGTAGCGGTGGTGGCGGTGGAACGATCAACTGGACAGATGGCGCCGTCAATGCAAATGCAAATTCATTGACGCTTACCGGCACGACAATCACATTCAACGGAACGCTCACAAACCTGAATAGTTTGATATTTTCCACGGCGCCGACGGGTAGTGGCAGCGCTACTTCGTCCACTGGTGGATCGATATCAGGATTGTTCTCAAGCGTATTCAACCTGACCGGGCCGACCGCCGGTACGGCGGGCGGCATCGCTTTCAATGGCTTCACGGCTGCCGACACCACGGCGGTGACCGGAGCCGTCGGCTTTGACGACACGGCTAAGAGCAACCA
>CAYNGV010000029.1:12610-17771 GCA_964397005.1 uncultured Sulfuritalea sp.
GCACCAAGGTATCGGGCAGCGGCATCAACTACAGCGGCCTGGCGGGACTGGCGACGGTGGCCGGTGACGGCACGGCGGACGTCACCAACACGACAAGCTTCGCGCTCACGGGTCCGAACGCGGGCACGGGCGCCAGCGGCATTGCCTACAGCGCCTTCGATGCCGCGAGCAACACCACGGCGGTGACCGGAGCCGTGGGTTTCAACGATGGCCTGAAGAGCAACCAGGGGATGACGTTTGCCAGCGCGACCACGGTTGCGGGCACGGGCACGATCAGCAATATCGCGGGCAATTTTGCCATTGATACCCTCATCTCGACGGCGAGCGGCATCGACTATGCGGGTTTCACAGCCGCTACAGGCACCGGCGCCGGGACGCTCACCGGCGCGGGGCAGATATTCAACCTGACGGCTGCGGACGCGGGAAACAACGGTACTGTCAGTTGGACGTCGTTTTCAAACTTGACGGCCACAGCGGCGAGTACTATCAACGGTGGCGTCGGTAGCAGCCTTAGCGGCAACCTTAGCAGTGCATCCACGACACTGGGCGGGACGATCCAGACCGCTGGTAATCAGACCTTCACTGGTGCGGTTACGCTGAACGCGGCGACAACGTTAACTTCCTCCGCCGGTGGCGCGATCAGCTTCTCGAATACGCTGGACGGAGCATTCAGCCTGGATGTGAACACCGCTGGTGCGACCACATTTGGCGGCGCCGTGGGCAGTACGACGGCGCTGTCGTCATTGACCACCAATGTGGGCGGCACCACGTCAATTAATGGTGGCGCTATAACTACTTCTGGTATGCAGTCGTACAACGATGCCATTTTGCTGGGGACGAATACCACGTTGAGTTCCACAGGCGCTGACATAACCGCCAGCAACATCGGGAATAGTGCCGCGGGCCACGTTCTTGCGGTCAATACGGCGGGCAACGCCACATTGCGTTTTGACGCGTTCGCGCTGGGCACATCGAGCATCGGTGGCAATCTTGATCTGACATCCAGCGGCACCATTAGTCAAAGTGGAGCGGTGGCCGTAACCGGGACTACGGGGCTTACCGCCGCCGGCCAGAGCATTGTCCTGACGAACGCTGGAAACAATTTCGGCGGCGCAGTCAGTGCGACAGGAGCCAGCATTCAACTTATCGACAGCAACGCATTGATGCTCGGTACGGTAACTTCAGGCGGCGGCTTGACCGCCTCGGCCGGCGGGCTGCTGAGCGTTTCCGGTGCCGCGAGCGGGACCACTGTCAGTTTGAAGGGCGTCGGACTCACCAACACCAGCTCCATTTCCGGCACGACCAGTGTCACCGTCGACGCCGGCACCGGAACACTGAACAATTCTGCGGGCACGATCACCAATGGTGGTGGCGGCAGCACGGCACCAATAGTGCTTAAGGGCGACAGCATGAACTTGGCCGGTGGAACAATTACCGGTGGCGCGGCACCGGTCACGCTTACGTCGGGCAGCGCCGGACAGGCGATCAGTTTGATCGCCGGCGGCGGGCTGGTGCTTACCCAGGCTGACCTCAACCTGCCGACTACCACGGGCGGATTGACGGTTGGCGATGCATTGCATACTGCAAACATCACTGTTGGCGGAACGGTGACGAAGCCGACCGGGACGACCGGGGGCTTTACCATCAACAACGGTTATGACGGAGTGGCGGGCGGCACTGCGCCGGGGCAAATTCTCGATAGCGGTGCTGGACTCCTGAACATAGCCGACACCGTGACGCTGAAGGCCTATGGGAACATCGGAGATCCGGGGCCCGCGGTGGCGCCGGTGCATATTGGCGCATTGGCGACCAGTCTATCCACCCTGTCAGAGACCGGGAATTCCTACGTCGACAAGGCCGGACCGTTGGTAATTGCGGGTGTCAATGGCGGTGGCGGGCAAGTGTTCTTCACGGCGAGCGGGGCGATTACCCAGACCGGGCCGATACTTTCCGTCGGCTCATTCAACGCCACGACCACCGTGGGCGGGATCACCCTGCAAAATCTCGGCAACACCGTCACCAATTTGTATCTCACTGCCCCCGGGGCGCTGGCCTACAAACAGACAGCGGGCTATACGGTGGTGCAGGCATCAGGAAACGGAATGGATTTCGCTTCCGGCGGGAATCTCAATCTTGCCGCGGTAGTTGCAGGAGGACCGCTGAACATCGATGCGGGTTCGGGTGATGTGTCCCTGAGCACGACGGGAGCCATTACGATTTCAGGCCCGGGCAAGGTGCTTGGCCGCAACCTCAACTTCAACTTTGCCAATGCCGTGAGTTTCATCGGAGGCGACAACAATGTAAACCCCGGCGTGTCGAACGATCTCAACATCAAGGCCAGCGGCAACTTGACGATCAATGCGGCTGCGTTGAATGTCACTGGTGGAACGACCATTGCGGGTGCCGGCCAGAATCTGAAGAATGATGTAGCCATAGAGGCTGGCGGATTGATGTCCATTACCACCACCGGCAATTTCACGCTGGGCGGAGGCACGGCAACGTCGAACGCCTCGACCGCGCAGGCACAGGCCAACGCCTTCCTGACCGCGGGCGAGTTCAATCTGAAGGTCGGCGGGAATTTCCGTGTCAACGGCGGAACGGCCAACCTGACGGGCGGCGGCGAGGCCAACGCAAGCGCCATCGTACTGGTCAAGTCAGGCAAGGTTGTCGATGTCACCGGCGATTTCATCCTGACCGGCGGCAAGATCACGGGAGCCGGAACCAAGGCCACGGCGATGGCGGTGTTCGATCCGGAGTTGCCGCTGGAGATCAAGACCGGGGGCAATGTGGCTGTTGTCGCGGGCAGTACGCCGTCATCTTCCTCAAGCTTGCTGGCGACCGCCAGCATCCTCAACGCCGGGCCGATCAAGTTCACCATCGGCGGCTCCGGCACCTTCACGCATCCCGACGGCGCTATTGCCGCTGTGCTGGGCGCCGGCATCAACGGCGGCTTGATCATCGCCGGCGGCACGGGATCGGGCATTTACGACGTGTTTGACAACCCCGTGACCACCAATGACTACCCGATCAGCTACAAGTTCACCAGTGGCGGCGCCCTCACGCTGATCACCGACATGCCGACAGGCTACGCGGATGCACTGGTCAAGTCGCGGGCGCCGCTGGGGATCGACGAGTCGCTGCTGGGCTACATCAATTTCTCGATCAATACCGAAACGCTTGCCAAGAGCCGGCGCGGCACGTCCGACCAGGGCAATTTCAAGCGCAGGACCGCGGGGCAATGCAGCTAAGGAGAAATCATGAAAACCATTCGCACCATTCTTGCCGTACTGGCCTGCCTGATTGCCGGCAGCGCTTTCGCCAACGGCACCATCATCCAGCTCTCGGGAACGCTTTCGGTCAAGCGGGCCGATGGGTCGACGCGGATTCTTTCCATGAAGTCGGAGGTGATTCCCGGCGACACGCTGGAAACGCAGAAGGACAGCTACGCGCAAATCAAGTTCAAGGATGGCGCGACCATCACCTTGAAGCCCAGCACCCAGTTCACCGTCGCCGCCTATACCTTCGTCGAAGCCAAGCCGCAGGAGGACAACGTGGTGTTCAGCCTGCTGAAAGGCGGCATTCGCGCGGTATCCGGCCTGATCAGCAAGCGCGGCGACCAGGATGCCTTCAAGATGAACACGACGACCGCCACCATCGGCATTCGCGGCACGATCTTCGATGTGGATGACTGCAAGACCGGTCGCTGCAAGAAGGAGGGCGCCAGTAGCGACGAGGCGCAGGAAGCCGGCGTCTACGTCAGCGTGCGCGACGGCGAAGTGCTGGTGACCAACAGTGCCGGTTCCTTGTCGCTGTCGACGGGGCAATTTGGTTTCATCGCCGCGGCCAACCTGATGCCGAAACTGCTGCCCGGCGATCCGGGGCTGGGTTCGATTCCCCAGGCCTCGCTGATCGAGACCGTGACCTCGGGCGGCAAGAACAAGGGTGTCTGCGACTGAGGCCATGCCCAAGGGGCGAACAGGGCCCGACTTGGGCAGCTTTTTGGGCTTTGGGCACCCCGACGGCCGGCCATAATTTGCCAGTGTCCGTCATTCCGGTCCGGGTTGAATCGCGGCCCGGCTCCTTGCCATGAGTGCTATCAGCGCATCCGATTCCGTTTCCACGCCGCTGCCCGAAAAGATCGCCTTGCTGGTGCATGAGGCGCGCTGGCTGCTGGTCGGCCTCGTCGGCCTCTATCTGGGCCTGATTCTCTGGGGCTTCGAGCGCACCGATCCGGGCTGGTCGCATGCCGCCACGGTGGAGCGCATCGCCAACCCGGGCGGGCGCTTCGGCGCCTGGCTGAGTGATCTGCTGCTGTACATCTTCGGCCTGTCCGCCTGGTGGTGGGTAGCCTTGCCCTTGTTCCTGCTGGCATGGGGCTACCATCGCCTGAGCCACATTTTTGGCGGTGATCGGCGGCCCCTGCTGATCGCCCTGGCGGGCTTCATCATGCTCTTGCTGGCCAGTAGCGGTCTGGAGGCCATGCGTTTCTGGAGCCTGAAGATTGCGCTGCCGCTGGTGCCCGGCGGCATGCTCGGTGTCGAAGTTGGCCGTCAGGTCACGCAGTATCTTGGCTATACCGGCGGCACGCTGATTCTGCTGGCGCTGGCGATGATCGGTTTCAGCCTGTTCACCGGCGCCTCATGGATAAGCATTGCCGAAAAGTTCGGCCTCCTGCTTGAAGGTGCCTATGTCGGAACGCGCAGCCTGTGGGACAGCTGGCAGGATCGTCGCTACGGCCGCGCAGTGGCCGGGCAGCGCGAAGAGGTGGTTGAAACCGTACGCCGCAAGCTTGAGGACAATCCGTCGCCTCCGATCAGGATCGAGCCGGTGGAGGCGGCGGTGCCGGTCGCGCCGAAGGCGATGGCGCGGGCTGACAAAGAACGTCAGTCGCCATTATTCTTCGATGCACCCGGCGGCGCGCTGCCGCCGTTGCATCTGCTGGCCGAGCCCTCGCACAATCCGGCTGATCTCCCCTCCGCCGAGACACTCGAATTCACTTCGCGCCTGATCGAACGCAAGCTGGCTGACTTCAACGTCGAGGCCAAGGTATTGACGGCGCATCCCGGCCCCGTGGTGACGCGCTACGAGATCGATCCGGCGGTGGGCGTCAAGGGCAGCCAGATCGTCGGCCTGGCCAAGGATCTGGCGCGCGCGCTGTCGC
>CAYNGV010000030.1:0-17566 GCA_964397005.1 uncultured Sulfuritalea sp.
GAACCGCGTCAGCCTCGGCATGAAGCAGCTCGGCGAAGATCCGTGGGTGGGAATCTCCCGTCGCTATCCGGCCAACACGCGCCTGTTCGGCAAGGTCACCAACCTCACCGATTACGGTTCCTTCGTCGAGATCGAACAGGGCATCGAAGGCCTGGTGCACGTCTCCGAAATGGACTGGACCAACAAGAACATCCATCCGACCAAGGTCGTCCAGCTGGGCGATGAAGTCGAAGTGATGATCCTCGAAATCGACGAAGACCGTCGCCGCATTTCGCTCGGCATGAAGCAGTGCATGGCGAACCCGTGGGACGATTTCGCGATGAACCACAAGAAGGGCGACAAGGTCCGCGGTGCCATCAAGTCAATCACCGACTTCGGCATCTTCATCGGCCTGCCCGGCGGCATCGACGGCCTGGTACATCTGTCCGACCTGTCCTGGTCGGCCACCGGCGAGGAAGCCAAGCAGAACTTCAAGAAGGGCGATGAAGTCGAGGCCGTGGTGCTGTCCATCGATGTCGAGAAGGAGCGCATTTCGCTCGGCGTCAAGCAGCTCGATGGCGATCCCTTCACCAGCTTCGTTGCCACCCACGACAAGAACAGCCTGGTGTCCGGCAAGGTCACCAGTGTCGATCAGCGTGGCGCGACGGTTGATCTGGGCTCCGAAGTCGAAGGTTACCTGCGGGTGTCCGAGTTCTCGCGAGATCGCATCGAGGACCTGACCCAGCATCTGAAGGTCGGCGACGTGATCGAAACCATGATCGTCAACGTCGATCGCAAGACGCGTTCGATCAACCTTTCGATCAAGGCCAAGGATCAGGTGGAGCAGAGTCAGGCAATGCAGAAGCTGGCTTCCGACAGCTCGGCCAGCAGCGGCACGACCAATCTGGGCGCGCTGCTCAAGGCCAAGCTCAACCAGACCCCGCAGTAACACGGCCGATCCCATGACCAAATCGGAACTCATCGCCCGGCTGGCGGAGCGCTTTCCCCAGCTCGTGGCGAAGGATGCCGACTACGCCGTGAAGATGATGCTCGATGCCCTCACCGCGGCGCTGGTCCGCGGTGATCGCATCGAGATCCGCGGCTTCGGCAGTTTTGCGCTGAATTACCGGCCGCCGCGTGTCGGTCGCAATCCCAAGTCGGGCGACAAGGTGCAGGTACCCGAAAAGTACGTGCCCCATTTCAAGGCTGGCAAGGAATTGCGGGAACGGGTCGATTACCGGCCATGAGTCGTACTGTTGCAGCATGTATCACGGCGGCACCTTAAGCAGGTGCCGCTTTTTTTAGCGAATGCCTTACATTTGACTGCACTGTTGTGACCACTTTGATCAAGCTTCTTGTCTGGCTGCTGCGTATCGTGGTCTTTGTCGGGCTGTTCGGCCTGGCGATCAAGAACAGCGGCCCGATGGAATTGCGCTTCTTCCTCGATCAGGCATGGACGGCGCCGGTCTCGGTGGTCATCCTCGCCGTATTCGCCATTGGCGTCGCGGTCGGCCTGACGGCGGCACTGGGCGTCTTCCTGCGTCCCCAGCGCAAACCTGATCGCGAGCCGGGTTAAGGGCATGGAAATCGAACTTTGGTGGCTGTTGGTGCTCCCGATATTCTTCGGCCTTGGCTGGATCGCCGCGCGCATCGACATCAAGCACCTGCTGAAGGAATCGCGCGCCTTGCCGCGTTCCTATTTCAAGGGGCTGAATTTTTTGCTCAACGAGCAGCCGGATCAGGCCATCGAAGCCTTCATCGAGGCGGCGCGTGTCGACCCGGAAACCATTGAACTGCATTTCGCGCTGGGCAACCTGTTTCGCCGGCGCGGTGAAACCGACCGCGCCATCCGCGTGCATCAGAATCTCATCGAGCGTGACGGCCTGTCCGCCAAGCAGCGGCTGCACGCCCTGTCCGAGCTCGGCCAGGACTATCTCAAGGCCGGTCTGCTCGATCGCGCCGAGGACATCTTCATCAAACTGCGCGGTACCGACCGCGATGATGAAGCGCTGAAAAACCTGCTCGAGATCTATCAGCAGGAAAAGGAATGGGCCAAGGCGATTGCCATATGCGACGCCATGCCGAACCATTCCGACCACCTATGGCAAAAGGAAATCGCCGAATTTCGCTGCGAAATGGCAGCCAATGAAATGCTGCACGACCGCCATGACGAGGCGCAGCGCCTGCTCGACGAGGCGCTGGCCGCCAACCGGAAATGCGTGCGCGCCACATTGCTGCTGGGCGATCTTGCGGCAAAAGTCGGCGCTGGCGAGACGGCGATCGACCACTGGAAACGTATCGAGCAGCAAAACCCGGTGTTCCTGGCACTGGCAGCCGAAAAACTGATGGCGGCACACATCCAGTTGGGACGTATGGAGCAGGGCATCCAGTTGCTGCGCGGCTGGCTCGAGCGCCATCCGTCGCTCGACCTGCTCGACGCAGTGTTCCGTGCCGAACTGGACAACGATGGCGCCGAGGCGGCCTACGCCCTGGTGCGCGACGAGTTGCGGCGCAATCCGACGCTGCTCGGGCTGGACAAGTTGCTGGAAGCGCAGATTCTGGTGGTTCCTCCCGAAAAGCGCGCCGACCTCGAACTGATCAAGAACCTGATCCACAATCACACCCGCCGCGTCGCGCGCTATCGCTGCGATGCCTGCGGGTTCAAGGCGCGCCAGTTTTACTGGCGCTGCCCCGGCTGCGGCGGCTGGGAAACCTATCCGCCCAAGCGCACCGAAGAATTCGACATCACTTAACAAAACACGCATGAAAATCACAGTCATCGGCACCGGTTACGTCGGCCTTGTTTCCGGCACCTGCCTCGCGGACGTCGGCAACGACGTACTTTGCCTTGACCTCGACGCGGCCAAGATCCGCACCCTTAACGAAGGCGGCATTCCGATCTACGAACCGGGCCTGGAGGCCATGGTGCGCAAGAACGAAGCGGCGGGGCGCCTGCGCTTCACCACCGACATCGAAGCCGCGGTCGCTCATGGTGTCCTCCAGTTCATCGCCGTCGGCACGCCGCCGGACGAGGATGGCTCCGCCGACCTGCAGTACGTGGTCGCCGCTGCGCGCAACGTAGGGCGCCACATGGTCGGCTACAAGGTCGTGGTGGACAAATCCACGGTGCCGGTCGGCACCGCCGACAAGGTGCGCGCCGCGATTGCCGAAGAGTTGCAGGCGAGAGAAGAGAAGATCGATTTCAGCGTTGTCTCGAACCCGGAATTCCTCAAGGAAGGCGCGGCGGTCGACGACTTCATGAAGCCCGACCGCATCGTCGTCGGAGCCGAAGATGCGCGCGCCATAGAACTGATGCGCGAACTTTATGCGCCATTTCAGCGCAACCACGAACGTCTGATCGTGATGGACGTGAAAAGCGCCGAACTGACCAAGTACGCCGCCAACGCCATGCTGGCGACCCGCATCAGCTTCATGAACGAACTGGCGAACCTGGCCGAAAAACTCGGCGCCGACATCGAACTGGTCAGGAAGGGGATTGGCTCCGATCCGCGCATCGGCTTCCATTTTCTCTATCCCGGCGTCGGCTACGGCGGCTCCTGTTTCCCCAAGGATGTGCAGGCCCTGATCCGAACGGCGCAGGATGCCGGGCAGGCCTTGCAGGTGCTGCAGGCGGTCGAGGCGGCCAACGACGCGCAGAAAGGCGTGCTGGCACGGAAGATCATCCAGCGCCTCGGGGCGGACCTCAGCGGCAAGACCTTCGCCCTGTGGGGCCTGGCCTTCAAGCCGAACACCGACGACATGCGCGAAGCGCCGAGCCTGGTACTGATCGCCGATCTGCTGGCGCGCGGCGCATCGATCCGTGCCTATGACCCGGTGGCCGCGCATGAGGCACAGCGCATCCTCGGCGAAAATCCGCGCATCAGCTACGCCGCGACACCGATGGAAGCACTGGATGGCGCCGATGCTCTGGCCATCGTCACCGAGTGGAAGGAATTCCGCAGCCCCGACTTTGACGCCATCAAGGCCCGACTGAAGACGCCGCTGATTTTCGACGGCCGCAACCTTTACGAGCCAGCGACCCCGCGCAAGACCGGACTCGAGTATTTCCCGATAGGCAGGCTATGAACATGGTTCCCGATACCTCGGCCACCCGCATCCTGGTGGTCGGCGACGTGATGCTGGATCGCTACTGGTTCGGCGAGGTCTCGCGCATTTCGCCGGAAGCGCCGGTACCGGTGGTCAAGGTCGAGCGCACCGAGGAGCGCCCGGGCGGCGCCGCCAACGTCGCGCGCAACTGTGCCGCGCTGGGTGCGCGCGTGTCGCTGCTGTCCGTGGTCGGCGCCGACGAAGCCGGGCAGAATCTGGCGCGGCTGATGACCGATTCCGGCATCGAATGCAGCTTGCACGAGGATGCCAAGCTCAGCACCACGGTCAAGCTGCGCGTGGTCGGCCGTCAGCAGCAGTTGCTGCGCATCGATTTCGAAAACGCGCCGGATCATGAGGTGCTGCAAGCCAAGCTGGCGGATTTCGAATCGAAGCTGGCCGTCTGCGATGTCGTTATCCTCTCAGACTATGGCAAGGGCGGCCTCACCCATATCACCGAGATGATCCGCCTGGCCCGTGCCGCCGGCAAGCAGGTATTGGTCGATCCCAAGGGCGAGGACTATGCCCGCTACGCCGGTGCCACATTGCTGACGCCCAATCGTTCGGAAATGCGCCAGGTGGTTGGCCGCTGGAAGGACGATGCCGAGCTAGCGCTGAAAGCCACGCGTTTGCGCGATGAATTGCAACTCGGTGCACTGCTGGTCACCCGCAGCGAGGAAGGCATGACGCTGTTTGCGGACGGCGGCATCGCTCATGAACCGGCAGTGGCGCGCGAGGTTTATGATGTCAGCGGAGCGGGGGACACGGTCATCGCGACACTGGCGGTAATGCTGGGCTGCGGTCTGTCCTTGCCGCAAGCCATGCGCCAGGCCAATCTCGCTGCCGGCATCGTGGTTGGAAAACTCGGCACCGCAACGTGTTCTCTCGACGAATTGAAGCAGGTCAACTAGGCTAGGAAATTCCATGTATTACGTCGTCACCGGCGCCTGCGGATTCATCGGCGCAAACCTGGTCAAGGCGCTCAACGAGCGCGGCGTGTCGGACATCATTGCGGTCGATAACCTGGCCCGCGCCGACAAGTTCCTCAACCTGACCGATTGCGAGATCGCCGACTATCTCGACAAGCAGGAGTTTCTGGAACTGGTCGAGAGCGGCCAGCTGGACGGCGGCATCGAGGCCATCCTGCATGAGGGCGCGTGTTCCGACACCATGGAAACCGACGGCCGCTACATGATGGCCAACAACTACCGTTACTCGCTGTCGCTGCTGGATTTCTGCGCCGAGCAGGAAATTCCGCTGCTGTATGCCTCCTCGGCGTCGGTGTATGGCGGCGGCGGCGTCTTCCGCGAAGAGCGCGAATTCGAAGCGCCGCTCAACGTTTACGGCTATTCGAAATTCCTCTTCGATCAGGTGGTGCGCCGTCGCATCGGCCCTGATGCGATCAACGCCGAATCCCAGGTGGCCGGCTTCCGCTATTTCAACGTCTATGGTCCGCGCGAACAGCACAAGGGGCGCATGGCGTCGGTTGCCTTCCATCATTTCAACCAGTACCGGACATCGGGCAAGGTCAAGCTGTTCGAAGGCTACGGCGGCTACGCCAACGGCGAACAGCGCCGCGATTTCGTCTATGTCGGCGACGTCGTCAAGGTCAACATGGATTTTCTGGAAAGCCGCAGATCCGGCATATTCAATCTCGGTACCGGGCGCGCGCAGAGCTTCAACGAACTCGCGGCCGCCACCGTCAATGCCTGCCGTGCACTGGAAGGCAAGCCGGCCCAGTCCGTAGCCGAACTGGTGGCACAGGGCATCATCGAGTACATTCCCTTCCCGGATGCCTTGAAAGGCAAATACCAGAGCTTCACCGAGGCCGACCTATCACAGCTGCGCGGGGCCGGCTACCAGGAGAAATTTGCGGCCGTGGAAGAAGGCGTGGCCGACTACGTGAAATGGCTCGCCAAATGAGTCTCAGGCCATGATCTGGAAGACTCTGGAAGACTTCGTCGGCAATACGCCGCTGGTTCAGCTCAAGCGTATTCCCGGTGCGGAAAACGCGCGGCGCAACAACGTGATCCTGGCCAAGCTGGAAGGCAACAACCCCGCAGGTTCGGTCAAGGACCGTCCGGCATTGTCGATGATTACCCACGCCGAAGCGCGCGGTCGCATCAAGCCCGGCGACACGCTGATCGAAGCCACGTCCGGCAATACCGGCATCGCCCTGGCGATGGCTGCGGCGATGCGAGGCTATCGCATGATCCTGATCATGCCGGAGAACCAGAGCGTCGAGCGCTGCCAGACCATGCGTGCCTTTGGTGCCGAACTGGTGCTGACCCCGAAGGCCGGCGGCATGGAAGCCGCACGCGACCTGGCGGAGAAAATGATGGCCGACGGCAAGGGCACCGTACTCGACCAGTTCGCCAACCCGGACAACCCTCTTGCGCACTACGAAGGTACCGGACCCGAGATCTGGCGCGACACCGGCGGCCGCATCACGCATTTTGTTTCGAGCATGGGCACCACGGGCACCATCATGGGTTGCTCGCGCTACTTCAAGGAACAGAACCCGGCCATCCGTATTGTCGGCTGCCAGCCGGAGGAAGGCTCGCAGATTCCCGGCATCCGCAAGTGGCCGGAAGCCTACCTGCCGAAAATTTACGACGGCTCGCGTGTCGATCAGGTCGAGAACGTCGGCCAGGGGCAGGCCGAGGACATGGCACGGCGGCTGGCGCGCGAGGAAGGCATCTTCGCCGGAATCTCATCCGGCGGCTCGCTGGTCGTCGCCTTGCGCATCGCGAGCCAGGTGGAGAACGCGGTGATCGTCACCATCATTTGCGACCGCGGCGACCGCTATCTTTCGACCGGCGTATTCCCCGCTTAATCGGGCAGTGCAATTTTCCCGTCGGTGCTGAACTGGTAGTCGCGGAAGATGTGTTCCGCGGAAAGCAGCCGATAACTGCCGTCTTCATTGCGGCGGGTGGTGTCCTTCAGGCGGTAGGTGTAATGACCGCAGGTCCACAGCTCGAAATTGCGCATGTGCGTACATAGGCAGGTCTTGTCCATCACATGGACCTTCTTCGCGTCCGGATGAAGCGCCACTTCGCGGTTATAGGCCTCGATGTACTGGCAGTTGCCGTTGGAATCCAGCAGGTAGCCGAAGGCCTCGCAGTTCGGACGGATGCCGGTGCCGATGGCGGGGCTGTTCGCCAGCATGCGCATCGGGTAGCCGGTCGGTGAAATGGTATTCACCACAATGTTGCTCTCACTGGTTTTGAAGTACTCCTGCTGAACATCTTCGGGCAGTCCGCATTCCTTCGCTACGGTAAAGCGGGTCGCCACCTGCACTGCGGCGCCGCCCATTTCGAGGAAGGCGACGGCATCCGACCCGGTGAAGATACCGCCGGCCGGAATCAGTGGAATATCCAGCTGTTCGGCCTTCATCCAGTCGCGGATTTCGAGCACGATTTTGGCCAGGTCGTATTGCGACCAGTCCATACCGAAACCCAGATGCCCGCCGGCGAGCGGCCCTTCGATGACAATGTAATCCGGAAGGCGGCCGGTGCGTGCGCTCTTTTTCAGGAACAGTTGCAAAGCACGCAGGGACGAAACGATGATGCCGAGCTGGACGTCGCGGAAGCGCGGATGATCCTCCATCAGCGCAAACGAGCCCAGATGCAGTCCCGCAGCCAGGGTAATGCCGTCAATGCCGGCGTCCAGCGCTGCCTTCAAACGAACGCGCAGGGTTTCCTTCGGCGCGTTCATGGTCAGCTTCTCCATGCAGTTGATGAAAATCAGACCTGTCCCGCGCTTGGCCTCCATGGTGCGGCCGACATGCAGGGCGGTAGCTTCGGCGAGCAGGCCGAGATCGAACTTGACGATCGCCTTGTCGGTATTGGCGACATTGAACTTGAACTGACGGAGCTTGTTCTTGACGTATTTGGTGTTGAAGCGTCGGTCCGAAACCGTCGGTACCATCGCGTCGGAGATGTGGCCGATGCCGCCCAGTCGTGCCGCTTCCAGCGAAAGTTCGGCGGTCGAAATGTCGACGCCCATGCCACCGACCATGATCGGCACCAGTTCCTGCTTGCCCAGCCGCAGGCGAAAATCGTCGACGCGCTTCATTGCAAACTTGTCCATTGTTTGGCAGCCCGCCATTATCGCCTGTTGGCGCTCTGTTCTGGCGGAATTGCGACGGAAAATTCGCTCCGGCTCAAGCCAGTATTTGGAGCAGGGCCTCTCCGTAGCGATCGGCCTTGGCCTGGCCGATACCGGGTACCGAAAGCAACTCAGCCGGACTGGCAGGGCGTCGCACCACGAGTTCACGCAGACTCTTGTCGTGCAGGATGACGTAGGCGGGTACACCCTGCTCCCGCGCCAGATCGGCGCGCCAGACGCGCAGGGCTTCGAATAGCGGCGCATCGGCTTCCGCCAAGGGCGTCCCGACGCCAGATCGCCGTGTCGCCGGCGCCGACTTTCTGCCGCGAACCCGCGGCGCCTGCTTGCGCAGCGACAGCGTTGCCTCGCCCTTCAGCACCGGCCGTGCCGCGTCGGTCAGGCGCAAGCCGCCATAGGCCTGCGCGTCGGCGTGTAGCAAACCGGCGGCCAGCAACTGGCGAAACACCGAGCGCCAGCCGGCATCGTCGAGATCGGCGCCGGCACCAAAGGTCGGCAGATTGGCGTGGCCGAACTGCTGAACCTTCTCGGTGGACTTGCCGCGCAATATGTCGATCAGGTGGCCGGCGCCGAAACGCTGCCCGGTGCGCAAGGCCGCCGACATGGCCTTCTGCGCGGCCACCGTGCCGTCCCATAGTTCGGGCGGTTCGAGGCAGGTGTCGCAGTTGCCGCAGGCCGACGCTTCTTCGCTGAAATACCTTAGCAGCAAGGCGCGTCGGCAGTCGGCGGTTTCGCACCAGGCCAGTAGGGCATCGAGTTTGCTGCGCTCGACGCGCTTCTGCTCGTCGCCGGCAACCGATTCCTCGATGCGCATGCGATGGATCACCACGTCGTTGAGGCCATAGGTCATCCAGGCTTCGGCGGGCTCGCCGTCGCGGCCGGCGCGCCCGGTTTCCTGATAGTAGGCTTCGAGGCTCTTGGGCAGATCGAGGTGGGCGACGAAGCGCACGTCGGGCTTGTCGATGCCCATGCCGAAGGCGATCGTCGCCACCATGACGATACCGTCCTCGCGCAGGAAACGCTGCTGATGCTTTTGGCGCACGGCCGCGTCGAGTCCGGCATGATAGGGCAGGGCGGCGATGCCTTGTTCGTTGAGCCAATCCGCGGTTTCGTCCACTTTCTTGCGCGACAGGCAGTACACGATTCCGGCTGCGCCACGATGTCCGCCGAGAAAGTCGAGCAGTTGGCGGCGTGGGTTGTCGCGTTCGACCACCGTGTAGCGGATATTGGGTCGGTCGAAGCTGGAAATGAATACGCGCGCATTGTCGAGGCCGAGGCGGGCGATGATTTCCTGTCGCGTCAACTGGTCGGCCGTGGCGGTCAGGGCGATGCGCGGTACCGTCGGGTAACGCTGATGCAGGGCCGAGAGCTGGATGTATTCCGGGCGGAAGTCGTGGCCCCATTGCGATACGCAATGCGCTTCGTCGATGGCAAACAGGGCGAGGCGACTGCGCTCCCGCAGCTGATCCATCAGCCCCAGGAAGCGGTCGGTCAGCAGGCGTTCCGGCGCCACGTAGATCAAATCCAGTTCATCGCCGCGCAGGCGGCGCTCGATCTCGGATGCCGTGGCGAAATCCTGCGATGAATTCAGAAAGGCGGCGCGCACGCCGGCTTGCAGCAGGGCATCGACCTGGTCCTGCATCAGCGCGATCAGGGGCGAGACCACCACGCCGACGCCCTGCCGGAGCATCGAAGGTATCTGGTAGCACAACGACTTGCCGCCCCCCGTCGGCATCAGTACCAGCGCATCGCCACCGCCGATCAGGTGGCGGACGATCTCCGCCTGCGGCCCGCGAAACGAGGAATAACCGAAGACGCGGTGCAGGGTTTCGAGCGGAGTAGGCATGCGAGAACACGCGATGGCGGAAGCAGGTTCGCATTATGCCCGCTGGCACGCTGTTATCATCGAACCTTGCCCAACAGGAGTTGAAACATGGCCGGAAACCCTGAAATCACCAGCATGGCGCTGTTCTGCGACTTCGAGAACGTCGCCCTCGGCGTGCGCGATGCCAAGTACGCGCAGTTCGACATCAAGAAGGTGCTCGAACGCCTGCTGCTCAAGGGCAGCATCGTGGTCAAGAAGGCCTACTGCGACTGGGCGCGCTACAAGGAGTTCAAGGCGCCGATGCACGAGGCCGCCTTCGAACTGATCGAGATTCCCCATGTGCGCCAGTCGGGCAAGAATTCCGCCGACATCCGCATGGTGGTGGATGCCCTCGACCTCTGCTACACCAAGTCGCATGTCGATACCTTCGTCATCATCAGCGGCGATTCGGACTTCTCGCCGCTGGTGTCCAAGCTGCGCGAAAACAACAAGCGCGTGATCGGCGTCGGCGTCAAGGCGGCGACTTCCGACCTGCTGGCGGCCAACTGCGACGAGTTCATTTTCTACGACGATCTGGTGCGCGAACTGCCGGCCAAGAAACCGCGCGGCGAGCGCAAGGCTGCGGCCAAGCCAGTGGCCAGCGCCGCAGCCAAGCCGAAGGTCGAGGACAAGGCCGAAGACCCGAAACGGCAGGAAGCGATCGATCTGGTCGTCGCCACCGTCGAGGCGCTGGTCACCGAGCGCGGCGAAGACGAGAAGATCTGGGGCTCGATGGTCAAGCAGACCCTGAAACGGCGCAAACCCGGTTTCAGCGAGTCCTACTATGGCTACCGCTCCTTCGGCGAATTGCTGGAAGACGCCATGAAGCACAAGCTGCTGATCCTCGAGCGCGACGAAAAATCCGGGCAGCACATCATTCGCCTGCCGGCAGAAGACTGAGTTCTTCGTGGTCGGCATCCCCGAGATCAAGCCCGAGCAGTCGGTCGAACTGCTCAAGGAACTGCACATCCTGACTCGCGACGGCAAGCTGAATCAGGACAGCCGGCGCAAGCTGAAGCAGGTCTATCACCTCTACCAGTTCATCGAGCCGCTGTTGGATGAAATCATGGCCGCGCGCAACGACCTGACGCTGGTCGATCATGGTGCCGGCAAGTCCTATCTCGGCTTCATCCTCTATGACCTGTTCCTCAAGGCGCGGGATACCGGCCACGTTTACGGCATCGAGACGCGCGCCGAACTGGTCGAAAAATCACGCGAACTGGCACAGCGGCTCGGCTTCGCGCGCATGTCCTTCCTCAACCTGTCGGTCGAGGAATCGATCGAGTCACCGCAACTGCCGCGGCGCATCGACATCGTCACGGCGCTGCATGCCTGCGATACGGCCACCGATGACGCGATCCGCTTTGCCCTGCACAAGCAGGCGCAATTCATCATCCTGGCGCCCTGTTGCCAGGCGGAAGTCGCGGCCGTGATGCGGCGGCACAAGAACGAGTCGTTGGCGGAAACGCCGCTCGCGGAAATCTGGCGCCACCCGATCCACACCCGCGAATTTGGCAGCCAGATCACCAACGTGCTGCGCTGCCTGTTGCTCGAAGCGCACGGCTACCAGCTCAGCGTGACCGAACTGGTGGGCTGGGAGCACTCGATGAAGAACGAACTCATCATTGCCCGCTTCATCAATGCACCGCGCGGCAACGCCCGCGAACGGCTGGAGCACATCCTGCGCGAATTGAACCTCGACGACCTGCGGGCACGCTTCGCTTACTGAATCAAAAAGTCGGCGCTGATGAAGCCCCTGCGCAGCAGGGCGGTCGAGCAAATAACGCTCTCCTCGCCGCTGCGGATGACGGTACGGCGTTTTCGCTAATCGACCTTGCCGTAGCGTGCCAGCAGGCGGGTGCCGAAGAACAGGATGACGCCGACCGTGGCGCTGATCGAGGCCAGCGGCAGCAGCGTGCCGTCGTGGCTGGCGCCCACCCAGGTGCCGGCCGCCAGCGCGGCGTACATGACGAGGCAGCCGAACAGGCCGGCGGCGGCGCCGGCTTTTTCCGGGAAAGGGGCGAGCGAGCCGGACTGGGTGCAGGGGAAGTTGATGCCGTGGGCCGTCATCACAATGAATTGTGCCATCACCACCAGCGTCCAGTGGCTGATGCCGGCCAGTACCAGCAGCAGAAAGCCCACCCCACCGGCCAGGCCGACCGTGGTGCCCAGCGCCAACACGCGCGGCACGCCGATGCGGCCCAGCAGGCGCCGGCAGATCAGGGTGCCGCCCAGATAGCCGAGGACGCCGAAGGCGAACAGGTAACCGTAATACTGGGTCGGCACGCCGAGTACCTTGATCAGGACGAAGGGCGTGCCGGAAATGAAGACGAAGATCGAGGCGTAGGAAATCGAACCGGGCAGGGCATAGGCCCAGAAGGCCGGGGTGCGCAGCACGTCGCGGTAGGTGGCGGCGAGATGGCCCGGGCGCATGGCATCCGGGTTGAGTTGGGGATTGGATTCCGTCAGGTGGCGCATTGCGGCGAACCAGACCGCCAGTCCGGCCAGCGCCAGGGCGACGAAGGCGGCGCGCCAGCCGAAGCCCACCTGCAGGTAGCCGCCGAGTATCGGCCCGAAAATTGGTGCCAGCGACAGAAGCGACAATGCTTTCGCCATCACGCGGGCACCTTCCGCCGGCGAGTAGGCGTCGCGCACGATGGCACGCGCCACCACCACCGCGGTACAGCAGCCGATGGCCTGGACGAAGCGCGCCGCGATCAGCCAGTCCAGGCTCGGCGTCAGGGCGCAGGCCAGTCCGGATACGAGATACAGGGCAAGACCGCCGATCAGCACCGGGCGGCGGCCGTAGCGGTCGGACAGCGGGCCGCTGACCAGTTGCGCGGTGCCGAAGCCGAAGACGAACAGCGACAGGGTCTGCTGCACGGCTGCCGGGCTGACGCCGAAATCGGCCGCCATGCCGGGCAGCGAGGCCAGGTAAAGGTCGGTTGACAGCGGCTGCAGCATCATGCAGCCGGTGACCAGCCAGAGCAGAGTGGTGGCGCTCATCGGCTCGCGCGCCGGGCGCGCCTGATCAGCCACGGCGATCGCGCATGACGCGGGCTTTCTCGCGCACCCAGTCGCGGTCCTTTTCGGCGTCGCGCTTGTCGTGCTGCTTCTTGCCCTTGGCCAGGCCGACAGACAGCTTGACGCGGCCCTTGCTGTAATGCAGGTCGAGCGGCACCAGGGTGTAGCCGGCGCGTTCCACCTTGCCGATCAGCTTGCTGATTTCCGCCGCGTTGAGCAGCAGCTTGCGCGTGCGCACTGGGTCGGGATGCACGTGGGTCGAGGCAGAGAGCAGGGGGGTGATGTGGGCGCCGATGAGGAAGACCTCGCCACTCTTGACCACCACATAGGCTTCCTTGATCTGCGCCCGTCCGGCGCGGATCGCCTTCACTTCCCAGCCTTCGAGCACCAGGCCGGCCTCGTAGCGCTCTTCGATGAAGTAATCGTGGAATGCCTTTTTGTTGTCGGCGATGCTCATGGGGCGGCGCGATAAAATGCGGCATTCTACTGCACCGGCTCCGCGCGACTTTGCGGTAACCCTGAATGGCTCTGGTCGAAAAATCGGTACTGATCGAACGCACGCCGGCGCAGATGTTCGTGCTGGTGGATCGAGTCGAGGACTATCCCGCTTTCCTGCCCTGGTGCGGCGGAACGACGCTGCATGAGCGCACGGCGACGAGCACCGCGGCGACCTTGTACATCAATTACCACGGCCTCAAGTCGCAGTTTTCGACCGAAAACATCAAGGAAGAACCGCGGCTGATGGACATTCGCCTGACCGACGGCCCCTTTGCCCACATGGACGGCCATTGGCGCTTTACGCCGCTGGGCGACACCGCCTGCAAGGTAGAATTCCGGCTTCACTACGAGTTTTCCAGCCACTTGCTGGAAAAGGTGCTGGGCCCGGTGTTCAATCACATCGCCAACACCTTCGTCGATTCCTTTGTCAAAAGGGCACAGAAAATCTATGGTTGAAACCATCCACGTCGAAGTTGTCTATGCCAGGCCCGAGCGCCAGGAGGTTGCAAACGTCAGCCTGCCGGCGGGAAGCACGGCGGGACAGGCGATCGAGGCTTCGGGTCTGCTCGCCCGATACCCGGAAATCGATCTGGCGAAGAACAAACTCGGCATCTATGCCAAGCTTGCCAAGCCCGAAACGGCCTTGCGCGATCGTGACCGGGTGGAGATTTATCGTCCGTTGATCGCCGATCCCAAGGAGGTGCGCAAACAACGCGCCGCCGAAGGCAAAGCCATGAAAAAAGGCGGCGGCGAGGCCGAGTAGCCATGCCCGGTTCGCCCGGCGGGGCGGCCATTTCGTCTCGCGTATAATGCGTTTTTGGCACGAAGGAATTTACTATGCGACTGCTCCAGAAGGCGCTGACGTTTGACGACGTCCTCCTGGTACCCGCCCATTCGGCGATCCTCCCCCGCGACGTCAGCCTCGCTACCCGCCTTACCCGCAAGATCCATCTGAACCTGCCCTTGCTGTCCGCCGCCATGGATACGGTGACGGAAGCGCGCCTGGCCATTGCCCTGGCGCAGGAAGGTGGCATCGGCATCGTGCACAAGAACCTGAACCCGAAGGCGCAGGCGGCCGAAGTGGCCAAGGTCAAGCGTTTCGAGTCCGGTGTGCTGAAGGATCCGATCACCGTGCCGCCGACCATGACCGTGCGCGAGGTGCTGGCGCTGACGCGGGCTCACCGGATCTCGGGTTTGCCCGTGGTGGAGAACGGCGTGGTGGTCGGCATCGTCACCAACCGCGACACCCGCTTCGAGACCAACCTGGATCAGGCCGTACGCGCCATCATGACGCCGCGCGAGCGTTTGGTCACGGTCACCGAAGGTACCTCGGCCGAGGAAGCCAAGACGCTGATGCACAAGCACCGCCTGGAGCGAGTGCTGGTGGTCAATGCCGCCTTCCAGTTGCGCGGCCTGGTCACCGTCAAGGACATCCTCAAGTCGAGCGAACATCCGTTTGCCTGCAAGGACGAGCAGGGCCACTTGCGCGTCGGCGCCGCCGTCGGCGTCGGCGAGGGCACCGAAGAACGCGTGACGCTGCTGGCCGAAGCCGGCGTCGACGTGATCGTGGTCGATACCGCCCACGGCCATTCCGAAGGCGTGCTGAAGCGCGTGCAGTGGGTCAAGAAGAATTTTCCACAGGTCGAGGTCATCGGCGGCAACATCGCCACGGCAAGCGCCGCGAAAGCACTGGTCGATCACGGCGCCGACGGCGTCAAGGTCGGCATCGGCCCCGGTTCGATCTGCACCACCCGCATCGTCGCCGGCGTCGGCGTGCCGCAGATCACCGCGGTCGACCTGGTCGCCAATGCGCTGGCCGCCAGCGGCACCCCGCTGGTCGCCGATGGCGGCATCCGCTACTCGGGCGACATCTCCAAGGCCATTGCCGCCGGTGCCAATGCCGTGATGCTTGGCGGCCTGTTCGCCGGCACAGAGGAAGCACCAGGCGAGACCGTGCTCTATCAGGGCCGTTCCTACAAGGCCTATCGCGGCATGGGCAGCCTTGGCGCCATGAAGGACGGCGCGGCCGATCGCTACTTCCAGGATTCCGACGCCAACGTCGAAAAGCTGGTGCCGGAAGGCATCGAAGGCCGCGTCCCCTACAAGGGACCGGTCACCGCCGTGATCCATCAGTTGATGGGTGGGCTGCGCTCGTCAATGGGCTATGTCGGCTGCGCGACGATCGACGACATGCGGGCGAGGGCGGAGTTTGTCGAGATCACCTCGGCCGGCATCCGCGAGTCGCATGTCCATGAT
Source organism: uncultured Sulfuritalea sp. (assembly GCA_964397005.1). Classification (GTDB taxonomy): domain Bacteria; phylum Pseudomonadota; class Gammaproteobacteria; order Burkholderiales; family Rhodocyclaceae; genus Sulfuritalea. The sequence continues at coordinate 15,854 of CAYNGV010000030.1, forward strand.
GTGCAGATCACCAAGGAAGCACCGAACTACCACATCGACTGATTTTGTTTCCGACGGCAAAGGCGGCTACGGCCGCTTTTGTCATTTCAGGGGTTCCCGCCATGGCTCACCAAAAGATTCTCATTCTGGATTTCGGTTCGCAAGTCGCGCAACTCATTGCCCGTCGCGTGCGCGAACAGCAGGTGTACTGCGAACTGCATCCCTTCGACGTCAGCGAAGACTTCATCCGCGAGTTCAAGCCGCAGGGCGTGATCCTTTCCGGCGGACCGAACTCGGTGTATGAAGCCGAAGAATGGAAGGCGCCTGACATCGTCTTCAAGCTCGGCGTGCCGGTGCTGGGCGTCTGCTACGGCATGCAGACCATGGCGGCGCAACTCGGTGGCAAGGTCGAAAGCAGCCACAAGCGTGAATTCGGCTATGCCGAAATGCGCGCGCGCGGCCACTCGAAGCTGTTCGAAGGCATCCAGGACCGGACCAATGCCGAGGGCCACGGCCTGCTCGAAGTCTGGATGAGCCATGGCGACAAGGTCACCGAACTGCCGCCGGGCTTCAAACTCATCGGCAGCAACGAATCGACGCCGATCGCCGCCATGGCCGACGAGGCGCGCGGCTTCTACGCCGTGCAGTTCCACCCCGAGGTCACGCACACCCTCAAGGGGCGCGAGATCTACACCCGCTTCGTGCGCGACATCTGCGGCTGTCGCGGCGACTGGAACATGCCCAACTACGTCGAGGAGGCAATTGCCAAGGTACGCGCGCAGGTCGGCAAGGAGGAGGTGATCCTCGGACTCTCCGGCGGTGTCGATTCCTCGGTGGTGGCGGCGCTGCTGCATCGCGCGATCGGCGACCAGCTGACCTGCGTTTTTGTCGACAACGGCCTGCTGCGCCTTAACGAGGGCGTGCAGGTGATGGATACCTTCGCCCGCAACCTCGGCGTCAAGGTGATCCATGTCGATGCGGTGGGCCAGTTCATGGGCCACCTGAAGGGCGTCGCCGATCCGGAGCAGAAGCGCAAGATCATCGGTCGCGAATTCGTCGAGGTGTTCCAGGCCGAAGCGCAGAGACTGCCCAATGCGCGCTGGCTGGCGCAGGGCACCATTTATCCCGACGTGATCGAATCGGCCGGCGGCAAGACCAAGAAGGCGCACGCCATCAAGAGCCATCACAACGTCGGCGGCCTGCCCGAGACGCTTAACCTCAAGCTGCTGGAACCCCTGCGCGAACTGTTCAAGGACGAAGTGCGTGAATTCGGCGTGGCGCTCGGTCTGCCGCACGAAATGGTGTATCGCCATCCCTTCCCCGGCCCCGGCCTCGGCGTGCGCATCCTCGGCGAAGTGAAGCAGGAGTTTGCCGACCTGCTGCGCCGCGCCGATGCGATTTTCATCGATGAACTGCGCGCCGCCGACTGGTACGACAAGACCAGTCAGGCGTTTGCCGTTTTTCTCCCCGTGAAGAGCGTGGGCGTGATGGGCGACGGCCGGACCTACGAGTACGTGGTGGCCTTGCGCGCCGTGCAGACCTCCGATTTCATGACGGCCAAATGGGCCGAACTTCCGCACGAATTGCTGGGTCGGGTCTCCAACCGCATCATCAACGAGGTACGCGGCATCAACCGCGTGGTCTACGACATCTCGGGCAAACCGCCGGCGACCATCGAATGGGAGTAAACCCCGTACGACTGCCGGTTATTGGCCTCTAGGCAATGACCGCGGC
>CAYNGV010000031.1:0-4193 GCA_964397005.1 uncultured Sulfuritalea sp.
ATGGAAATGTCCCCTGGCCAATGCAGCCCTACGGTCTGGGCCAGGCGGCGCGCACGGCGGTGATGAAAAACACGGCGGTAAGCAGCAGGTTCAAGACGATATCCGCATCGCAGAGTTCCAGGATCCACAGCGGCCAAAACAGGAATGCACCAAGCGCGCCGAAGATGCCGCAGAGCCACGGACCGGCCTCCCGATAGCGCCCCTGCCGCACCATCGCGAGGACTTCGCGCGTTTCGATTTCCGCCGCCATGCCCGTTCCCCAGCCCTTGCCCTTGAAGCCTTTTGCAATGACGTTTCCGCGTTGATCGCCCGCGACTCCGTTTTGCACGAACTCAATTGCTTCATCGCTGCTCATGCGCGATGACTGAAATTTTCCGCGCCGATACAGCCAGACAAAACATGCCGCCATCGCCATCAGCGAGGCGACGGAACCGGCAAGGGAGAAGGAGAACAGGGACATGACGAACTCCCCGAAAATTCAAAGCTGCTATTCTGCCTCCATCCCGATGTTTTCATCGCTCCGGCAAATCGATCGGCCGCGGATCGGGCAAGGTTTTTCCCCATCCGGATCGCCGTGTCGCCAGCGCCGACTTTTTGCCGCCCGCCTTGAAATCCATGTCCCAGACTTCCAGCATGCAGGATTCTCCCGTTCCCGAACCGCTCGATCCCGCGCGCGAGCGCGTGCTGCTGGTGACGCTGGCCGGCATCCAGTTCGCCCACATCCTCGACTTCATGATCATGATGCCGCTGGGCCCGATCCTGATGCGGGAACTGGGGGTGGGCACCCACGAGTTCGGTCTGCTGGTGTCCGCCTATACCTTCAGCGCCGCATTCACGGGCGTGCTGGCGGCGGTATTCGTCGACCGCTTCGAGCGCAAACGCCTGTTGCTGACCATGTTCGCGCTGTTTGCCGTGGCCACCCTGGCCTGCGGGCTGGCGCCCGCCTATGGAACCCTCCTGCTGGCCCGATGCACGGCGGGCGCTTTCGGCGGCGTGCTGGGTTCGATGGTGCAAACCATGGTCGGCGACCTGATTCCCTTCGAGCGACGCGGTCGGGCCAGCGGCACCATCATGTCGGCATTCTCCCTGTCGACCGTGGCCGGCGTACCGCTTTCGCTGTATCTCGCCAACCATTTCGGCTGGCGCTTTCCGTTCATCTTCATCGCCGTGCTGTCCTGCGCCTTTTTGGCGCTCGGCTGGAAGATGCTGCCGGCCTTGCGCGGACATCTGCCGACCGCCATGGTCAGCGAGAGCGAGCGTTCACATCCCTTGTCGGCGATGGCGGCCGTATTGCGCGACGCCAACCATCTGCGGGCGCTGGTCTTCATGGCGCTGATCATGTTCTCCGGCTTTTCCGTGATTCCCTACATCACCATCTACGTCACCGCAAACGTCGGCATCCTGCAGCAGGACATCCCGCTGATTTATCTGTTTGGCGGCTGTGCCACCTTCTTCACGTCGCGCCTGGTCGGCCGCCTGGCCGATGCCCACGGCAAGATACGGGTCTACCGCTGGATGGCGCTGTGCTCGATGGTGCCCCTGTTCGTCCAGACGCATCTGATGCCGGTGCCGCTGTGGGTGATGATCGTCTGTTCGACGGTGTTTTTCATTTTCGTGCCGGGGAGAATGGTGCCGGCGATGGCCATTGTCACCTCGGCGGTGCAACCCCGCCTGCGCGGCACTTTCCTGTCGATGAATGGCGCCGTGCAGCAACTGGCCTCAGGCAGCGCGTCCTATATCGGCGGGGCGATGATCGCGGCGGACGCTTCGGGGCACATTGTCGGCTACGGCATGGTCGGCTACCTGGCCATCGCCGCCACGCTTACTGCCATGGTTTTTGTCGGACAGATCCAAATGCATACCGGAACCCCGCCGATTCGCGGCAAAGAGTGACGCAGGCGCTTCAAGCGCCTTGTTCCCGGTTAGAAGCGGTCGAGGACCTTGTCCATCTTCTTCCAGTTGTCGCCCGTATCCTTGGCCGCCTTGTCCACCACCGGACTATCCAGCGCCGGCATCTTGTCGCCGTCCTTCTGGCCGCTGGCGCTGGTGCTCGATGCGGCGGCGACATCGGGCGGGCTTTCCTTGTCCTGGCGGGTGGCGTAATCGCGCGCTTTGGATGATTGCCTGGAGGCGGCGCTTTGCTTGCCGCCTTCCTCTGCGGCCTGGCATGGGGAAAATGCCAGAAGCGCAAGGGCTGCGGCGCTGGTCACAATGAGTTGATGGGGTCTCATGAGTCGCTTTCAAACGGTTTCAACGCGGGCTTGGTTCAGGCCGTGGCGTTGACCACCCGCCCCGTCGTTTGTCCCTCGGCATTCACCACCGGCCTGGGTTGCTCCTGCTTCTGCGCCTGTGCCTGTGCCTGCTTTTGTGCCTGCTGCGCCTGGAGCTCTTTCGCTGCTTCGACAGCGGACTTCGAAGCCTCCTGCGTCTGCTGCGGCTTGGGCGGCTGAATCGCTTGCGCCGCGTTGCTGGTGGAAGAACTTACTGGACTGATGGGCATGACGGACTCCTTCTGGATGGAACTAGGCGGTGGTGTTGACGACAGTGCCGGTGACCTGGCCCTGTGTATTGATTACCGGTGGTGCCGACGGCAGGCTTTTGATGGCGGGCTCCAGCGCCTTCAGCGTTTCTGCCTGCAGGGAAACGGCAGTCGTTTGCTGCGCCTGCGCGTTGCTGGCCGACCTGATCGCCGTTACGTCCGCCTGGGCTTGCCCGGCGATGACTTCTGCCTGATTCGCCTCGGTCGCCACGGCCCGCGCATTCTCGTCTGCCCAGGCGGCAGCCTGTTGCGCAACCGACACCTCCGCCCGCAATGAACGGGCAACTCGCTCTGCCTGTTCCGCAGCTCTCGTTGCCTGCTGCAGCTTGACCTGCAACAAGCCCGATTGGGGTGCTGAGGATGCGCCGGATAGGGATGAAATGGTCGCCATGAATATTCTCAAGTCGAAACCTGTAAAAGAATCATAGCCCCTCGTCAGCTCGGCGACAAGGCGAACCTCGGCGAAGCCTGGACGCCTAACTGCACTGCATGTACTCGACGCCATCGGCAACGATGATGGGGTAGCCGTTCGAATTGCGCTTCAGCACGGTTTGCACCGGCTCCAGCTCGCCGCCGCCTTCTCCCATGTACAGCTCGCCGCCCTGTACCTGCCAGCGCCCGCCGCCGCCGCCGCCGCTCTGCCCATAGACGGAGCCATACTGCCCGCTCGACTGGCTTTCGCGCTGATTGCCGAAGCTGTAGGTTCCGTTGGAATAGAACCTCGCCCGCGTCGTCTTGGTGGTTCCGGAAATCTTGTTGTAGGAGAAGCTGCACCAGGCGGAAGACAGCAGCAGCTGGTTCGACATGCCGCTCGCCTGTGCGGCGGCGGAAACTCCGGCGAGGAGTGCAAACGGGACAAGCAGGCTGATCAGACGGTTCATGACGAGGCTCCCGGGATGAAGGTATTATCAATGGCCCTGATTGCTCGACTACTGGAAGAACGCTTGATGCGATATCCACTGCATGCCCGGCTATTTTGCACCCGCCTCGCCTGGCCTGCAATGGCCCTGCTGATGGCGACGGCGCCCCTGGCGGAGGCTCAGGTCAATCCGCTCAGCGCGCTTGGCCGGGTGGTTTCGACCAGCATGGACGCACGGACCCGGGAGGAGGTTGCCGCGGATACCGAGATCGCCGCGGCGGCCTCGAAGCAATTGCTCGAAGACAAGAGCGCCGAATGGGCGGGTGTCACGGTGCTGGTCTTTCAGCGGCATGTGGTGCTCTCCGGCGCGGTCAAGACCGGGGAGGTCAAGCAGCGCGTCGAGGCAGTGGTGCGCAAGGACCGTCGCATCAGATCGCTGGCCAATGAACTGATGGTGGGCAATGTGGGCAGCCTGGCAAGGGACACCGCGCTCGAAGCCCAAATCAATGCCGCATTGACCGCCGCGTCGGGCGTTTCTTCCGTCAACATGCGCTGGAGCGCGACGGGCGGGCATGTGATCCTGATGGGGGTCGCGCAGTCTGCCCGGGAGGCATCGTCGGCGCAATCGACAGTGCGCGGGGTCGGCGGCGTGAAAAGCCTCAAGTCGCATCTGCGGGTGGTCGCGCGGAAAAAGTGAAGGCTTTGCCTTGCTGGCGACAGCGCAAGCCCCTGCGCGCCGGGGGCTACTTTTTCAGGGCACCGCGGCTGCGCTTGGCGCCGGCCTTGGCAAGGCGT
>CAYNGV010000031.1:4293-9230 GCA_964397005.1 uncultured Sulfuritalea sp.
CCGAGGTCGCGGGCCAGATGCTGCATGCGCAGGTTTCCCGACATCGTTTCGCCGCGCAACTCGACGGTGCCGCGGCTGCGCGAGTAGTCGATGATGCTGGTGAGCAGCCTGCGCCCCAGCCCCTTGCCCTTGATGTCGGAGCGCACCACGATGGCGAAATCGGCAACGCGGTTGTCCGGATCGGCGACGGTGCGCACCTCGCCGAGCGAGCGCTCGACGCCGTCGCCGTCGCGCACGATGGCCACCAGCGCCATCTCGCGGTCGTAGTCGATCTGCGTAAAGCGGGCCAGTTGCGATCGCGGCAGGCTGCGCATGGTGCCGAAAAAGCGCATGCGTGCATCTTCCGGATCAAGCGAGCTGATGAGATCGCCGAGGGTGGTTTCGTCCTCCGGTCGAATCGGGCGGATCAGCAGCGGCTGCCCTTCCCAGACCAGTCGCTGCTCCAGTTCCTTCGGATAGGGACGAATCGCGAAACGGCGGAAGCCCAGCCTGCGCCCGCGCTTTTCGACCCGGATGCGAACGTCCAGCGCCACCATCCCCGAAGTCTCGACATGCACCGGGTCGAGTTCCACGCCGGCCACTTCGTCGATGTCCGTGAGCAGTTGCGACAGCCGCACCAGCGCCGTGGCGGCGCGGGATTCCAGCGCGCCGCGCGCCTTGACCGGGCCCTTCTCGCAAAACCGGCAGCGCGCAAGCATGTCTTTCGCCAGCGTCAGGTTGAGCGGCGGCAGGGCGACGACGAAGTTTTCCGTCGCGCCTCCTTCCGCCGTCGCCGGGCCGAGAAAAATCACCGGGCCGAACACCGCATCGTCGGCCACACCCAGGCGATACGCCGGCGCACCGCTGCGCGCGGCGCTCGGCCGCACGCGGTAGCCGCCGACCCGCGCATCCGGATGTTCCAGGCGCGCGTTGCCGCGCAGCTGGCGTGCGGCGAAGTGGATGTCGCCCGCCGAGCGCAGTCCCGTCGCCACGGGATCGGGGCCCGCCGCATTGGCCAGCACCAGCGTCAGATCCACCGGGTAGCCGATTTCGTCCGCAGTCCAGATCGCCGCCTTGATGCTGGCGTCGAGGTGCGTGCCGGCGGCGACGATGCCGTAAGCGTTGAGCAGCTGGCGGGCCTGACGCGGCGAGAGCGTTCCGGCGCCGCCATCGATGGCCTCGGCGATCACGTTGCGCGCGACCGCCAGATTCGGAGTGAAATCCTCGGCCACCGAAGGCGGCATCTGGATCAGCAATTCGCGGTTGCGCTCGTAATTGACGATGCCCTGAAAGATCGAGATGGCCTTTTCCGGCGTGTCATGGCTCAACAAACCGTGCGCCGCGGCGATGCGCTGCGCTTCCTGCATCGCCGCGCCGCCGACCCAGCAGGTGAATACATTGCGCTCCGCGTCGTGCGCCACCTCGCCGATCGCCTGCGCGACATCGGTGCTCGGCGTGAAGGGTGAAGGCGAGCAGACCGTCAGCACGGCGTCCGTTTCGCGATCCGCCAGCACCGTCGAAAGCGCCGCGCCCCAGTTCTCCGCCGTGATGTCCTCCGGCAATGCCAGCGGATTGCCCGGCGGCGAGATCGTCTTCAGCAGTTTGCCGAGGCGCTTCACGGTCTCGGCGGACAGCGTGGCGAGCCGTCCGCCGGAGCGCAGCAGCGTATCGGCAGCGATGCGCCCGAGGCCGTGGCCGTTGGCGATGACGCAGAGGCGCTCGCCGCGCATCGGCCGCACTCGCGCCATCGCCTCGGCGGCGTCGAACAGGTCTTCCAGCGTGTCGACGCGCACCCAGCCGGCGCGTCGCAGCGCCGCCTGATAGACATCGTCGACGCTGAACGGCTGGCCGCCGGTGCGCCGGGGCTCGTTCCGCGCGCCGAGGATCGCCACCACCGGCTTGTTGCGCGCCGCCGCGCGCGCCGCCGACATGAACTTGCGCCCCGCCGAAACCGAGTGGAACTGCACCAGGATCGCCTCGGTATCCGGGTCCGCCGCCAGCCAGTCGAGCGTGTCCGCCAGATCGACATCGACGCTGGCGCCCAGGTGCAGCACTGACGAAAAGCCGATGCCCTTGGCGCCGGCGCGCTCCAGCACGGCGGCGGCGACCGCCGTCGATTGCGTCACCAGCGCCACCTTGCCCGGCGTCGCGGCGATGGTGGCGACGCTGGCGTTGAGGCCGTGTGCGGGAACGGCCAGGCCGCCGCTGCCCGGCCCCAGCACGCGCATCAAGTGGGGCCGCGCCGCATCGAGGATGGCCTTGCGCACCTCGGCGATCTCCTCGCCGGTCATCCGGATTCGTCGCGACGGCCCGAGAATCACCGCGCGCGTGCCGCGCGCACCCAGCTTGGCGATTATCTTCGGCGCATCGCGCAGCGGCGCGCAGATGATCGCCAGGTCGGGCACCACTTCCAGCGCGTCGATGTGGATGTGCGTGCCGAGGCCGAACAGCGAGCGCTTTTTCGCCGCAACGGAAATGATCGGGCCGGAGAAGCCGCCGGCCGCCAGATTGCGCAGCATCACCTCGGCATAACGGCCCGGCTCGTCGGGCTCGGAAACGACCGCGACCGATTTCGGACGGAAGAGGAATTCGAGATTGCGGACAGTCATGTTGTTCTTGGTTCTGTTCGCGTTGGCATGGCGGCAGACGAGGCCAATTGTGCCACACCGCTACTACGGGCAGATGACGGCGATTCGTCCGGATCGCCGTTACAATCCCGACATCATGAGCGCCGCCACCAGTTCCGCGCCAGCCGTCGATGCCTTCGTAGCCCGCTGGCAGGGCGTCACCGCGTCCGAGCTGGCGACGGCGCAGAGTTTCGTCATCGACCTCTGCGCCCTGCTCGGCGTCGATGCGCCGCATGCCACCGCCGCGCAGGACTACATGTTCGAGCGGCCGGTCAGCTTCCGTCATGGCGACGGCGGCAGCAGCCCCGGTCGCATCGACTGCTACAAGCGCGGCGCCTTCGTGCTGGAAGCCAAGAAAGTCGGCGCTGGCGGTACGGCGAAAGCCTTCGACGACGCCCTGCTGCGCGCTCGCAGCCAGGCCGAGAACTACGCCCGCGCCCTGCCCGCTGGCGAGGGCCGCCCGCCCTTCGTCATCGTGGTCGACGTCGGCAACGTCATCGAGCTCTACGCCGAGTTCTCGCAAAGCGGTGGCACCTATGTGCCCTTTCCCGATCCGCGCTCCCACCGCATCCGCCTCGCCGATCTGCGCGACGACGCGATCCGCCAGCGCCTCACGGCGGTATGGCGCGACCCGCTCAACCTCGACCCGACCCGCCACGCCGCGCGCGTCACGCGCGAGATCGCGGCGCACCTCGCCGAAGTCGCCAAGTCGCTCGAAAGCGCCGGCCACGCCGCCGAAACCGTCGCCGGCTTTCTTACCCGCTGCCTCTTCAGCATGTTCGCCGAGGATGTCGGGCTGCTGCCCAAGGGCAAGTTCACCGCGCTGCTCGGCGAATGCGACGCCAACCCCGCCGCGGTTCCCGCCCTGCTCGGCAGCCTGTGGCGCGACATGGACACCGGCACGGAATATTCGACCGCGGTGCGCGCCGCCCTGCCGAAGTTCAACGGCAAGCTCTTCAAATCGCCCGAGGTTCTGCCATTGACCCGCGCGCAAATCGCGCTGCTGCTCGAAGCCGCCAAAGCCGACTGGACCCAGGTCGAGCCGGCCATCTTCGGCACCCTGCTCGAACGCGCGCTCGACGTGCACGAGCGCCACGCGCTGGGCGCGCACTACACGCCGCGCGCCTACGTCGACCGCCTGGTGCAGCCCACCGTGATCGAGCCGCTGCGCCAGAGCTGGGCCTACGTGCAGGGCGCCGCCGTGCTGCTCGCCACTGAGGGCAAACAGAAAGAGGCCGTCGCCGAGCTGCGCGCCTTCCACCACAAGCTGTGTTCCTTGCGCGTGCTCGATCCGGCCTGCGGCAGCGGCAACTTCCTCTACGTCGCGCTGGAACACCTGAAGCGCCTCGAAGGCGAAGTGCTCAACCAGCTGCACGACATCGGCCACGGCCAGACCCTGCTCGAAGCCGAGGGCCTCACCGTCGACCCGCACCAGTTCCTCGGCCTCGAACTCAACCCGCGCGCGGCGGCCATCGCCGAACTGGTGCTGTGGATCGGCTACCTGCAATGGCACTTCCGCACGCAAGGCAGCGGCCTGCCGCCCAGCCCCATCCTCAAGGACTTCCGCAACATCGAATGCCGCGACGCCGTGCTCGCCAGCGACGATGTCGTGCCGGTATTCGACGACCGGGGCCGTGCCGTCAGCCGCTGGGACGGCCGCACGCTGAAGACGCATCCCGTCACCGGCGAAAAAGTGCCGGATGAGGTCGCGCGCGTGCCGCTGATGCGTTACATCAATCCGCGTCAGGCCGAATGGCCGGCCGCCGACGTGGTGGTCGGCAATCCGCCCTTCATCGGCGCCTCGACCATGCGCCAGGCGCTCGGCGACGGCTACGTCGAAGCGCTGCGCGGCGCGTGGGGTTCTTCACCCTCTCCCTCAGGGGCGAAGGCGGGGTTTCGCGAAGCACGCTTCGCGCCGCCGGAGCCGGCCGGCTGTGCAAAGCCGGCCGTGGGGCGCGGAGCGGGGCAGGGTGAGGGTGGGGTGCCCGAGTCCGCCGACTTCGTCATGTTCTGGTGGCACCACGCCGCGCAACTCGTCGCGCAAGGCAAGCTCTCGCGTTTCGGCTTCATCACCACCAACAGTCTGCGCCAGACCTTCAACCGCCGCGTGGTGCAGGGCGCGCTCGACCAGGGCCTGCATCTGGCCTTTGCCGTGCCCGACCATCCGTGGGTGGACAACGCCGACGGCGCGGCGGTGCGCATTGCGATGACCGTCGCCGCGCCGGGTGCGGGTGATGGAAGGTTGTGCAGCGTGACCGCCGAGCGTGAAGGCAAGGGCGAAGGATTGGAAGTGGAACTCGCTGAGAGCAGCGGCACGATTCACGCCGATCT
>CAYNGV010000031.1:9330-13770 GCA_964397005.1 uncultured Sulfuritalea sp.
TGCTCAAGCAACTGCACGACGAACTCGATGCCGCCGTGCTCGACGCCTACGGCTGGCACGACCTCATTGGCCAAACCGGCGCCGACGAAACCCTGCTCGAACGCCTCGTCGCGCTCAACGCCGAACGCCAGGCCGAAGAAGCGCAAGGCCACATCCGCTGGCTGCGCCCCGATTTTCAAGCCCCGAGCACTGCCCAAATCCCTATGGCGGGGCTTGGGGACTCGGGGCGGAGGAATCAAAAATCTGACGCAGCCACGAGTCCCCAAGTCACGCCGGCTCCGATGCAACAACAATGGCCGTCCACCCTCCCCGACCAACTCGCCGCCGTCGCCCGAATCCTCTCCGAATCAAACAGCGCGCAAACCGAAGCCCAGCTCGCCGCGAACTTCACCGGCAAGGGCCGCTGGAAATCCCGCCTGCCCGACATCCTCGAAGCCCTGGCAGCCCTCGGCCGCGCCCGCCGCTTGGACGACGGGCGGTGGATGGGGTAGGCTTGCATTTCAGCGAAACCGAAATCAAGGAGAAGTCATGTCCGCCGTCGATCCCAGCCTGAGTCAAACCGACTTGCGCCGCCTTGAAAAGCTTGCAAGTGCCGCGGGACGCACTCCAAGAGCCATGCTGAAATTCGTTCTGCGCGACGGATTCGCCGAAACCGAGAGGGTGGTGCGCGCCGTGCAGGCAGGGCGCGCCGACGTTGCGGCCGGACGCACGCGCTCGCATGCGGCGGTCATGCGCGAAGCCGCGGCGATCCTGTCGGGCCATGTCAAATCGCAACAAGCCGCTTGACTGGTCGGCAACCGCGGCGCGGGAGTTGATCGACGGCCTTGTCCATATTGCCGAAGACAGCCCGCAAGGCGCGCGCCTCGTCAAAGGTCGCATCGACCGCGCGGGACGCATTCTCGAATTGAATCCTCGAATGGGTAAACCCGGAGTCGTCGCCGGAACGCGCGAGTATCCGGTGCCTAAAACACGCTACACGCTGATCTACGAAGAGGGCGTCAACGCAATTCACATCCTGCATTGCTGGCACCAGAGCCGGCAACGAGTTGTGGGCGACGCTTGATACTCAAGTTGGGCGAATCAATTCACGGATGCCGCGCGATGAACATCAAGTACTTTCAGGACATCGACACTCTGTATATCGAGTTTCGCAAGGACGCCGTAACAGAGATGCGGCGGCCTGAGCGTGACCGGGTAACGAGAACAGTGTAGGTCTTGACGATGGGTATCCATGACCTGATCAGGCTGCTGGCGGAGAAGAAAATCGACTTCGTGCTGGTCGGCGGCTTGGCTGTCGCCTTGCAGGGCTATCAGCGCGTAACGATGGATGTGGATGTTGTCCTCGCCATGGACGCAGGCAACCTGGAACGTTTCATTGCCGCCGCCCGCAATGCCGGATTGCGGCCGACGATTCCGGTGCCCATCGAATCGCTCGCCCGTCCCGAGCTGATCGAACAATGGCATCGCGAGAAAGGCATGCTGGCATTCAGCCTGCGGGGTGCCGAGGCGCGGGCGACGGTTCTCGATGTGCTGGTCAAGCCGGTTGTGCCCTATGCCGATTTGCGCCGGGACGCGTTGATGGTCGAGATGGGGACTGCGCGGGTGCCCGTTGCGTCGATCCCGCACCTGATCGCGATGAAGACCGGCACCGGGCGCGGCAAGGATCAGGTCGACATCGATGAACTGAAGAAACTGATGTCGGGGAATACGCCATGACCGGAGAGCAGAACCTGAACCTGATCCGCCAGATCGAGGAACATCGAGAATTCCTGCTGACGATCCTCAGCCAGAACCCGGAGTTGCGCGCGCGCGCCGAACCGCGCATCCGGAAACTGCTGGAGCCCTTGCCGCCGGAGCCGACTCCCGAGTCGGGCGCCGGCCCGGACGTGCCTTAGGCGCTTACCGCGTCCACCACGCCAGCGTGACGAAGATCACGACGGCGATCACGGCGTAAGTCTTCCACGGCCGTTCCTTTTCCGCATACGGGTCGGTCAGCGCGCGCTCGGCGCCTTCGGGCAGTTGCGCCAGTTGCGTCAGCGAGGTGCCGAAGGGAATGTTGATGCGCGCGCGCGCATTCACGGCCCAGCCGTTGGCATCGAGGATCGGGCCGAGGTTGCGGCTTCTGAGCTTGAACCAGGCGAGCACCATGGCGGGCGCGGAGATCAGCAGCATCAGGCCGCCGAGGGCGAGCGGGATCTGCCACCACTTGAGCGCGAGCAGGCCGGTCAGTACGGCCGCCAGCGCGCCGCCGATGGCGCCGACGGCGAGGCCGATGGCGGCGAAGATGCCGGCGAACTTGCCGACATCGAAGGCCTGCTGGGCGGCCGGCTTGGCTTCAGCAATCGCGGGCGCGTCGGCCTTCTTGCCGACGCCGACGGCGGCTTCGCCGAGCTTGCCTTCGACAGCGGCGGCCTTGCTCGCGGCGATCTTCTGCAGTTGTTCGCCGATCATGCGCATCAGGCGCTTGTAGGGTGACCAGAAGGCCTGGCGCAGGCTGATCGGATGCTCGACCAGCTTGGTTATCGTTGCGTTCCAGTCGCGTCCCTGGCGGTCGTAGAACACGCCGTTGCGGCCGACCATCAGCTGGTCGGAATCGCCGGCGGTGAAAGCGGCGGCGATGGTCTGCTTTTCGCCATTGCGGACGCAGTCGCAATACACCAGGCAGATGCGCGAGAGGCCGGCCAGCGCGGCATGCTTGGCGGCGTCATTGACCGCGACGCAGAGTTCCGCCGAGCGGCCATCGAGGTACAGGGTGCCGATCTGGAACGTTGCCTTGCCTTGACGCGTGTAGAAGTCGCGGAAGGCGACGAAGTTGTTGGCCAGCGGCATGAGGTCGCGCACGTAGCGGGCCAGACGCTCCAGGTCGCGCACGCCTTCGGCCTCGGCCGGCAGGCCGGCGGGCTTGGCCGCCTGCCAGGCGACGTAAGGCGCGAGCTGGTCCTGCAGCGCCAGCCAGTCGGATTCACTGAGCCCTTCGCGGGCGCCGAGCAGCGGCACCACGGCGGCCTCGCGAAAGGCTGCGATGCGCGCGGCCCAGGCCGGGTTGATGCCCGAGTCGATGCCGGCGCCCAGCGGCGCCGTGGCGCCAGCGCCGATTCTTGCCAGCGGCAGGGCGGCGATGTCGGCGTGCCCCGATGACAGCGCGGCGCTGCCCAATGATTTCAGCGCATCGTCGGAGGCATTCATCGCCTCGCCGGCGCGCGCGTCGAAGGATGCCAGGCGGCAGCGGACGAAGAAGTCGTCGAGCTTTTCCTTGACGGCGGCGACCGCGGCGCAGGCGGCTTCGGTGGCGTCGCCCAGCGGCTTGGCCGCGCTGCCGGCGGCTTCCCATGTCGCCAATGCGCGGGCGCTGTACTCGGCATCGGCGGCGCTGGCGGCATACACCGAAACCAGGCCCTGACCGTCTTGCAGCAGGCCGCGAGCGGCGGCGAGCAGCGGCGCGTTGGCTTCGTCATCCTTGATCGCGGACAGCGGCACGCCGTCGAGCTGTTGCGCCAGTACGGCGGGATCATTCAAGCGCGCCACGGCCCAGTCGATGGCGGCCAGCAGTTCCGGCGCACGCATGTGACCGTCATTGTCGGTGTCGATCAGCGCCAGCGTGCGCGTGTCGAACTCGATGCCCTTGACCGGGCAGGACAGCGCAACCCACAGTTTCTGGTCGAGTTCTTTCAGGGCCAGCAGGTCGGCGGCGGTGTCGATGCGCACCTGGTCGAAGCCGCCGGCGCGGAAGAATTTGAACGTGTGGGACATGTCAGGCTCCTTCTCCAACGAAGGGATTGGTGCGGCGCTCATGGCCGAAGGTGGACATCGGGCCGTGGCCGGATATGAATTCGACATCGTCGCCCAGCGGCCACAGTTTGTGCTGGATCGAATCGATCAGCGTCTGGTAATCGCCGCGCGGAAAATCGGTGCGGCCGATGCTTCCGGCGAACAGCACGTCACCGACCAGGGCCAGTTTCGACGGGGCGTGGAAGAACACCACGTGACCCGGCGTGTGCCCCGGCGTGTGCAGCACCTGCAAGACCTGCTTGCCGACGGTGACGGTGTCGCCGTCTTCAAGCCAGCGGTCCGGCGTGAACGGCTGCGCGAGCGGGAAGCCGAAGCTGCGGCTTTGCGCGACGAGCTGGTCGATCCAGAAACTTTCTTCGCGCTGCGGGCCTTCGATCGGCACGCCCAGCATGGTCGCCAGTTCGCCGGCGCCGCCGGCATGGTCGATGTGGCCGTGAGTGAGCAGGATCTTCTCGATGCTGACGCCGAACTGGGCGGCGGCGGCCAGCAGTTTCTGGATATCGCCGCCGGGATCGACGAAGGCGCCCTTCATGGTTTCGGTGCACCAGAGCAGGGTGCAGTTTTGCTCGAAGGGCGTGACGGGAATGATGCGGTATTTCATGAGGGTCTCCTGAACCAGAGAAAAGCTTAACCGCAGAGGCGCAGAGGCGC
>CAYNGV010000031.1:13870-15396 GCA_964397005.1 uncultured Sulfuritalea sp.
CTCTGCGTTTCCTCCGCGCCTCTGCGCCTCTGCGGTAAAGCCTTTGATTTTGCCCATCAGTCCGCCAACCCGCGTCGGTAGTGAATGGCTTCGGCGACGTGCGCCGAATTGATTTGCGTCGCGCCGGCCAGGTCGGCGATGCTGCGCGCCACCTTGAGAATGCGATGATAAGCCCGCGCGGTGAGCGACAGGCGCACCATGGCCTGCTTCAGCAGTTGCGCACCGGCTTCGTCGGGGCGGGCGTGGCGGTCGACTTCATCCGGGCTGAGCCGCGCATTGGGCTTGCCCTGGCGTTCGATCTGCACGGCGCGCGCCACCGTGACGCGCTCGCGCACCGTCGCCGACGATTCGCCATCGCCGCGTGCGGAAAGATCGGCTTCGGCGACGGCCGGCACGTCGAGCATCAGGTCGATGCGGTCGAGCAGCGGGCCCGAGAGTTTGCCGCGATAGCGCGCGACCTGGTCCGGCGTGCAGCGGCACTTGCCGGCGGGATGGCCGAGCCAGCCGCAGGGGCAGGGATTCATCGCCGCCACGAGCTGGAAGCGCGCCGGGAATTCGGCGCGGCGCACAGCGCGGGCAATGTGGATGTGGCCGGTTTCCAGCGGTTCGCGCAGGGCTTCCAGCACGCCGCGCTGGAACTCGGGCAGTTCGTCGAGGAACAGCGTGCCGTTATGCGCCAGCGAAATCTCGCCGGGACGCGGCGTGCCGCCACCGCCGACCAGCGCGGCGCTCGAGGCCGAATGATGCGGGGCGCGAAAGGGGCGCTGGTTCCAGTGCGCCAGTTTGAAGCTGCCGGCCAGCGAATGCACGGCGGCGGACTCCAGCGCCTCCGCCGATGTCATCGGCGGCAACAGACCCGGCAGACGCTGCGCCAGCATCGATTTGCCGGCGCCCGGCGGGCCGCTCATCAGAAGTGAATGCCCGCCCGCCGCGGCGACTTCCAGCGCCCGCTTGGCCTGCGCCTGGCCTTTGACTTCGGCCAGATCCGGGTAGTGGGCAAAAGTCGGCGCTGGCGACACGGCGTAGGGGGCGAGCATTTCGCGGCCGGCGAGGTGGGCGCAGACCTGCAGCAGGTTTATTGCCGGCAGGATGCTCATGCCTTCGATCAGCGCGGCTTCCGGGGCGCTTTCCAGCGGAAGGATGAAGGCGCGCGCGGTTTTGTGCTGCGGACCGGCTTCGTGGCGGATCGCGGCGCACATGGCGAGCGTGCCGTGTACCGCGCGCAACTCGCCGGACAGCGCCAGCTCGCCGACGAATTCGTGGGCATCGAGATCGGGGGCCTTGATCTGGCCGGAGGCGATCAGGATGCCGAGCGCAATCGACAGGTCGAAACGGCCCGATTCCTTGGGCAGGTCGGCCGGGGCCAGATTCACCGTGATGCGCCGCTGCGGAAATTCAAAGCCGCAGTTCTGGATCGCGGCGCGCACCCGGTCGCGTGCTTCCTTGACTTCGGTGTCGGGCAGGCCGACCAGGGTGAATGACGGGAGGCCGGCGGCAAGATGGACTTCGACGGTGACTTCCGGGGC
>CAYNGV010000031.1:15496-17068 GCA_964397005.1 uncultured Sulfuritalea sp.
AACGGACCTCCGCAGGCTCCGGCCGCCGCACCAGAGCGGTGCGGTGCGCTCGCGTTTGGTGCCCCACTCGGTGCGGGACCATGCGTCGTATGCCGCAGCTGGAATCCATCGCATTGATTATTAAAGGGTAAATCATCTGGCACGGTCTCTGCATAAGAACGTCCGTAAATCTTTTACATCTCTATAGGAGCATCATCATGCGCAAGACCCTACTCGCTGCCGCCGTGGCAACGGCTTTTGCGGCACCCTCACTGGCGCTGGCGGCCGATCCGACCCCGACGCATACGTTTTCGCCGAACATCGGCGTGGTCTCCGATTACCTGTTTCGCGGTGTGAGTCAGACCCATGGTGCCGCCGCGCTTCAGGGGGGTGTCGATTACTCTCACGCCAGCGGTCTCTATGCCGGAGTCTGGGGCTCGACGATCACGTGGGTCAAGGACGCCTACGGCAAGGGCAGTACCGAGGTCGACCTGTACGGCGGTTACAAGAACACTTTCGCCGGCGGCGACTGGAACTATGACGTAGGCTTGATTGCCTATACCTATCCTGGCAAGGGCGCAGCCATCCCGGGCGTTAACCTCAACCCGAACACCACCGAGGTGTATGGCGCGCTCGGTTACAAGTGGCTGACGCTGAAGTATTCACACGTAGTTTCGGCCGGCTTCATCGGCTGGGGTGGCGGAGCCGGTATCAACCAGAATACGCGGGGATCCAACTACCTCGAACTCAACGGTAGTTATGACCTGGGCAACGGCTGGGGCGTGACCGGCCACGTGGGCTCGCAGAAAGTCAAAAACTACGCCAACGCCACCTATGCCACGGCCGATTACACCGACTGGAACCTCGGTGTGACCAAGGATGTCGGCTTCGGCGTTGTCGGGCTGACGTATTCGGCCGCCAATACCAAGGGCACCTGCAACGCGGCCGGAGGTACCAATCCGTACTGCTGGGCGGACAGCAACTTCGTGGCGGGTACAGGGCCCACGACAGGCTTCAAGGATGTGTCAAAGGGCGTCGCCGTCCTGACTTTCAAGAAAACTTTCTGATCGTTACCTGAAAAAATCCCGCCGTCGACCCGGCCGGCGTCGGCGGGATGAAAAACGCATCTACCCAACCTCCTCAAATTCACAAAGGAAACAACCATGAAACTCGTCACCGCCATCATCAAGCCGTTCAAGCTTGACGAGGTACGCGAGGCCCTCGCCGCCGTCGGCGTGCAGGGGATCACCGTCACCGAGGTCAAGGGATTCGGCCGGCAGAAGGGTCACACCGAGCTCTATCGCGGCGCCGAGTACGTCGTCGACTTCCTGCCCAAGGTCAAGGTCGAAGCCGCGATTCGCGACGACCTGGTTGACCAGGTCATCGAAACCATCGAAAAGGCAGCCAGCACCGGCAAGATCGGCGACGGCAAGATTTTCGTCTTCGACGTCGAACAAGTCATCCGCATCCGCACCGGCGAGACCGGTGAGGAAGCCCTCTAAGCTCTCGGGAGATCTGAAATGAGAAAATATCTCGCCATCCTGCTGACGGCATTGACCGTCGGCATCGCCGGCGGCGCCTCCAGCGCCTGGG
>CAYNGV010000032.1:0-16997 GCA_964397005.1 uncultured Sulfuritalea sp.
TGCTGTCGACGGGGTCCTGCGGCGCGTTCATGGTTTACTCGAAATTGATCGGTTCAGGCTTCTCGGTGGGACGCCCTTCGGTGTTCCACACCTCGAAGCCGCCCGCCAGGGAAATCACGTCGGCATAGCCGATCCTTTGCAACTGCACGGTCGACAATGCGGCGCGGCCGCTGGTGCGGCAGTAGATCAGGTAGGGCTTGCCCTTGTCGGCGCATTCGGCGACGGTGCCGATCTTGAATTCCAGCACGCCGCGCGGAATGTTGATCGCGCCCGGCAGGTGGCCGGCGGCGTATTCGTCGTACTCGCGCACGTCGATGATGGCGCGCTTGGTCATCAGCGCCTGCGCCTCGGCGGGCGACACTTCCTTGATCTGCGACTTGGCTTCGACCACAAGGTCGTGGGGGGTGAGGGCCATGGTTCTCTCCGGAAACATTAGAAAACGCTAATTATGCGGCGGCGAACGGCTCGCCGCAAGCTCGCCGACGCCGACTCAGACCACTCCCTGCCACAACTTGCCACCCAGCGCCGCCGCATTGAGCAAACCCCACGCGCCGAAACCCAGCACGATCAGGCCCGAAGCCAGGCGCAGCGCGCGCCCCTGAATCACACTGCGAAAGCGAACCAGCAGCAGCCCGGCGAGCAACAGATTGGGCAGGGTGCCAAGTCCGAACGCCAGCATGATGGCGGCGCCCCGCGCCGCGCTGCCGGACACCAGAGTCATCGTCAGGACGCTATAGACCAGTCCGCAAGGCAGCCAGCCCCACAGCATCCCCAGCGGAAAGGCCTGGGCCACGCCGCGCACCGGCAGGAAGCGTTTGGTCGCCGGTTGCACGCGGCGCCACAGCCGTTGTCCGGTACGCTCGACAAAGGCCAGCGTTTGCGTCAGGCCGGTGAGGTAGAGGCCGAGCGCCACCATCATCAGGTTGGCGGCGACATACAGGATCATCTGCACCGGCAGCCAGTTGTTAAGCAGCAATCCGAGACTGCCGATGGCGCCCATCAAGGCGCCGGCTATCGAGTAGCTGGCGATGCGGCCAAGGTTGTAGGCGAGATGGAGCGGCAGCGGCGAAGCCGGTTTTGCCGCGGAGCGCGGTGTCTGCAGGCTCAGCGCGGAGACGATGCCGCCGCACATTCCGGCGCAATGGACGCCGCCGAGCAGACCGATCAGGAATACCGCAAGAAAGCCGCTGTCAGGCACCGAGCGCCGCTAGATCACTTTGGAATAGCGGACGCGTTCGCGGTCGGTGCGCAGATAACGGTCGAAGGCCATGGCGATGCCGCGCACCAGCAAGCGGCCACGCGGCAGGACGCTGATCCACTGGTCGTCGATGGACAGCAGGCCACCCTTTTCCATTTCCTTCAGGTCTGCCAGTTCGTCGGCGAAATACGACTTGAAGTCGATCAGGTGCGCGATCTCGATGGATTCGATGGACAACTCGAAATGGCACATCAGCGCCTGGATGATGCTGCGGCGCAGGAGGTCGTCGGCGTTGAGTTCGATGCCCCGAAAGATCGGCAGCACGCCCTGATCGAGGCTGTCGTAGTACTCGTCGAGCGTGCGCACGTTCTGGCAGTAGCTGGGCCCCACCTTGCCGATGGCGGAAACGCCGAAGGCCATCAGGTCGGCTTCGGCATGCGTCGAGTAACCCTGGAAGTTTCGATGCAGGCGGCCCTGACGCTGTGCCACGGCAAGTTCGTCGTCCGGCTTGGCGAAGTGGTCCATGCCGATGAAGACATAGCCCGCCTCGGTCAGGCGGCGGATCGCCAGTTGCAGGATTTGCAGGCGCGCATCGGGCGACGGTAGATCGGCTTCGTTGATGCGGCGCTGGGGCTTGGCCAGGGCCGGCAGGTGGGCATAGTTGTAGATCGACAGACGATCCGGATCGAGCTTGAGAACCTCGTCCAGCGTGTGGTTGAAGCTGATCACGTTCTGCTTGGGCAAGCCATAGATCAGATCCACGGAAATACCCTTGAAACCGAACTCGCGCGCCGAATCGATCACGAGCTTGGTCTCTTCGAGGCTTTGCACGCGATTCACGGCCACCTGCACCTCGGGCGAAAAATCCTGCACGCCGACGCTCATGCGGTTGAAACCCAGCTCGCCGAGGAGCCGTACCGTGTCGCGATCGACCTTGCGCGGGTCAACCTCGATCGAGTATTCGCCCCCCGGAAGCAAACGGAAATGCTGGCGAATGATGTCCATAAGCCGACGCATTTCGTCGTTGGAAAGGAAGGTCGGCGTGCCACCGCCGAAGTGCAGCTGAACCACATCGCGGCTGCCATCCAGAGCCGCTTCCTGCATGGCGATTTCCTTGCCCAAGTACTTGATGTACTTGGCGGATCGGCCATGATCCTTGGTGATGATCTTGTTGCAGGCGCAGTAGTAGCAGATGGTGTTGCAGAAAGGGATGTGGACGTATAATGAAAGAGGTCGTCCTATGCCTCCCACCGTTCTCTGTCCGAGCCAGCGCACGTAATCGTCGGCGCCAAACGCTTCGACGAAGCGGTCGGCTGTCGGATAGGACGTGTATCGTGGTCCGTTGACGTCGAAGCGACGAATGACCTCTGGGTCGAAAATCAGTTCCTGATAGTCCATTGGCAGAATGGTTCGAGAAATACGGCAAGCAGCAGACTTTTACGCGAGCATGCAGAATGCCGCAATCGCCCGCAACTCGGGTTGACACAGATCAAAGGGGTACCCCTCGCCGGGTAATGCAAGCAGCGTGCATGCAAACGTCAAACATAATGTGATCCCGCTCACCGCCCCGGGACTCAAAGTCGCCTGCTCGCAATGCAACCTGCGCGAACTGTGCCTGCCGTTCGGCCTTTCCGAAAGCGACATGGGCCGCCTCGACACCCTCATCGGTGGCGGGCGCAAGCTGAAGCGTGGCCAGCATCTGTATCGCGCCGGCGACCACTTCGAGTCGATCTTTGCCGTCAAGGCCGGATTTTTCAAGACCGATGTGCTGACCGAAGATGGCCGCGACCAGGTCACCGGTTTCCAGATGGCCGGAGAAATTCTCGGCATGGATGGAATCAGCACCGAGGTGCACACCTGCAATGCCGTGGCGCTGGAAGACAGCGAAGTCTGCCTGATCCCCTTCACCGAACTGGAGATGCTTTCCAGCGAGATCCACTCCCTGCAGCATCACTTGCACAAGGTCATGAGCCGCGAAATCGTGCGCGACCATGGCGTCATGATGCTGCTTGGAACGATGCGGGCGGAAGAGCGGCTGGCGGCCTTCCTGCTCAATCTTTCGCAGCGCTTTACCGCTCGCGGTTATTCTCCCGCCGAATTTCACCTGCGCATGACGCGCGAGGAAATCGGCTCCTATCTCGGCCTCAAGCTGGAAACCGTGAGCCGCGCCTTCTCGCGCTTTCAGGATGAGGGCCTGATCTCGGTGCAGCAAAAGCACATCCGGATACTCGATATCCTCCGGATGAAGGCCCTGCTGGCCCCGCCCGACGGGCGTATCGGCTAGGCCAGCACTGCCAGGAAGCCCGCCGGCTGGCGCGTCAGGGCCACCGACACGATCCACCCGAATACCGCCAATGCGGCCAGCCAGCAGACCATGCGCGTCCGCGGCGAACTCCCCTCCCGCAGCGCCAGGGAACCCAGAATGATGTAGGCAATCACGCCCAGCACCTTTGCCGTGACCCAGCCGGCGACAAACGGATACTGATCCGACATGAACGCCAACGACAAGGCGGCGACCAGCAGGATGGTGTCGTTGATGTGGGGCAGCACCTTGATCCAGCGCGCTTTCATCAGTGGCGAAGCGCGCATCGTCAGCAGGCCGCGCAGGAAAAAACCCGTCAGGCTCAAGGCCACGCTGAAAAGATGCACATACTTGACCAGGGTATACATCGTCACTAACCCGGCTTCCCATCCGCTCGCGGGCGCCAGAAGGCGGACGCATAGCGACTGGCCCACAGGGCGAAGGCGCCCAGCCACAGCAATGACGACAACCACATCACGCTGTGCGCACCGGGCAGCGCCGGCAGTTCGCTGATCACCCGCACCACGGCTGCTGCCTGCATCATGCAAAACGCCCACCACATCGCATTGTCGGCGGCCACCGGCCGGCCGGAATGCCCCAGCGTCACCCGCGACGCCATGCCCAGCAGCATCGAGGCGAAAAAACCGAGCGTCAGCGCATGCAACGGCGCCTGACCGAGAAAACCCGGCAGAGCATAGCGCGCGATGCTCTGCAGCGCGAACAGCGCAAATGCCGGGCCCAGCCAGGCGAAAGCCAGATGCAGAACTGCCAGCATCCGGTTCTGCATGGCTGCGCGACTCCACCAGAGCCAGGACAGGCGCCCCGCGACAAACATGGCGGGCAGGTCGGCCAGCCAGAACCATTGCGGCTGCTCCAGGAACGTCAGCATGCCGTGCGCCAGGCTAAGCCCCAGCAGCGCGCGCAATGCCCAGGCAGGGCGGTGCAGCGCATAGCCAGGCACGGCTGACGAAGTGAAGAAGGGCAACATGCGATGCGCCACGGCAAGAAAAACCGGCAGCAAAAACCCCCAGATTGCCAGCGAGATCCCGAGGCGCGCCCACGGCAGCACCCCACTGGCGGCGAAGACCAGAAAAGCGCCCAATCCGGCCGCGCCGAGCCAGGCCGCCAGCGCAACGAAGACGATATGTTCGCGCTCCGTCGCCCGATGCCGGGCAAGCCGGGTAAGCACCAGGGCCACGGCAATCCAGCCGCCCAGCGCCAGCGCAAGGCCCACGACCAGCAGTGCCGGCACCAGCAATGCCGTCCAGACCAGCAACCAGCCGCATGCCAGCAACAGGAAGGCCGGCAGGAAATCCCTCTGCGACAACTCGCCGGCCCCCTGCCAGCGGGGTCCGGCGGTAAGAATGAAACCGAAAATGAACAAGGGAAACACGCCGCAGGAAATCAGCAGCGCATGCATCAGGGATGGTGGAATCAAGTTCAACAAAGGCCACCCAGGCGCCGGCCAGAGCCCGGCATGACGCGCGCCCGCCTCGACCGACCAGAACACCATGGCCACCAGTGCCTGGACTGTTCCCGCCAGAAACATCACACGGTGCGGC
Organism: uncultured Sulfuritalea sp.; assembly: GCA_964397005.1. Classification (GTDB taxonomy): domain Bacteria; phylum Pseudomonadota; class Gammaproteobacteria; order Burkholderiales; family Rhodocyclaceae; genus Sulfuritalea. Next base: position 5,063 of record CAYNGV010000032.1, read on the forward strand.
GCGGCAAAGAGCGCTGGCAAACGCATTATGGCCTTCGCCGCCGGCAAGTTGCATGGTAAGGTTCTGCCGACAAACCAATGGCACCCCCATGCAAGAGACCATGCACGAAACCAAGCTCGACATTCCCCAGATTCTTTCCCGCCTGCCGCTGTTCCAGGAACTTGCCCCGGAGCAGATCGCCGCGCTGGAAACGGCGTGTCGCGAGCGCCGACTTTCGAAAGGCGAGATGCTGTTTCAGAAGGGCGACTTGCCGAAGGGATTTTTCGTCGTCGTCTTCGGCCAGATCAAGCTGGCCTTCCCATCCTCGCAGGGCAATGAAAAAGTGGTGCAGATCCTGGGGCCGCGGCAGAGCTTCGGCGAGGCGGTCATGTTCATGGACCGCCCCTATCCGGTATTTGCCGAAGGGCTGGTTGACAGTCTGCTGCTGCATATCGGCAGCGTAACCGTTTTCGAACTCCTGGAAAGCGACCCGCTGTTCGCCCGGCGCATGCTGGCGGGACTTTCGCTGCGACTGCATTCGCTGGTGCAGGATGTCGAGACCTACTCCTTGCGCTCCTCGGCACAACGGGTGGTCGGCTATCTGCTGCAGCAATGTCCGCAGAGCGAAGCCAGTGAAGGCTCGGTCGACATTTCGCTGCCGACCTCCAAGCAGGTCATCGCCTCGCGCCTGAATCTGACGCCGGAAACACTCTCGCGGATTTTTCACGACCTCTCGTCCAACGGACTGATTGGAGTCAGCGGCAAGCAAATTACCATCAACGATGTAAACCGGCTGCGCGAATTTGATCTCTGAAGTCTTGGTAACGCCTGACCGCTCCCACCAGATTCCATCCCAGCCAGGCGAATGACGCGGCCAGAGCCACGCCTGCCAACCGGGTCAGCCCGGGCTGCCAGACGGCGGCCAGCAACAGCACGACCGCGAGTACATGCAGACGCAACTGGCCGGTCATGGCCTCGGCCGGAATCATCTTTTTCATGTTGGGCACGGCGGACAAGGGCGCGCCCAGGCGCTGCAGGTGCAGCCAGTTGAGGAAGGGCACGATCTTGTACATCATGCCGGTGATGGCCGAAACGAATACTCCGGCGAAGGCCAGCACGCCCAGCCAGACCACGAATCGGGGGTCGGCACCGATCTCCGGACGCAACACCAGCGCCGTCGCGGATGCAGCGAACGCCAGCATGGCCAACATCGAAACACGAAAGTAAACGGACGTCGCGTCATGGATTTTTCTGCGACGTGTGTACTGCAGCCACAAGGTGATTCCCGCATAGGCCGCCAGAAGCAGCAGCAGCGGCAGCGCGATAGCCAGCGACCACCGCGCGTCGCCGAAAAAGATCCGCGATGACCAGGCCAGCAGCAATACCAGCAGCAAAGGGCCGAACCAGCGGGCGAACGACGCCGGATAGGGCCGCGTCAACTGAAACATCGGGACCACGTGGTAGGACACGCCGGCCAGCAGCATCAGTGCCCAGCCCCCGAGGCCCCACGCCAGATGGATGTTCGTCAGTTCGACAATCGGTACGGAAAGACCATGTGCCAAGGCTTCGGCCAGAAGCGAGCCCAGCAGCACGGTGACCGCCAAGCCGCCAATCGCCATGCGCATCGCCCACAAGGTCGTGCCGGTGGCCGGTGTCTGCCATAAAGCGAGTGCCACCGCGACAACAAAGCCGCCCAGCCCCAGCAGAAACAGGGGAACCGCGGCGGACAGAAAAAAAGGGCGGCTGAACAGCAAGCCCGCGACCAGCAACAGCGTGGCCAACAGCAGCAAGGGTTGCACCGTATTGGCGACCAGCCTCGGACGCCAGACGTTGCCACCCACCGCCACGGCTATGAATTGAAACAGCGCCCCGCACATGGCCTGGAGCATGAAGCCGAGGGCGATCAGATGGGTCAGCGCCAAGGCCTCCGGCGTCCACCTTGAAACAAAGGCATCGCCACCCGACCAAGCCAGAAGAATTCCGGCCAACACCCCAAACCAGGGCGCCGCCAGGAAAAAGCGGTATGGCACCGAAATCGGAGGCGCCTGATCGAAGGAAAGGCTGGGGTGCATCCGAACGGCGCCAGTCAAGCGGGAAGCTTGTGAATCCGGATCTCGCGCGTTCCGTCGGGGCGAAGGTCTTCGCTCCAGGCGTAGCCATTTTTTCTCAGGATATTGAACAGTGGATGCGGCTGGCAATACAGCAGCAATAGCAGTTCATCACCCTCGGCAAGAGTATCCAGCGCCTCCAGAGTCTGCTCCATCGGCTCCGGCGGCTGCAGTTCGCGGCCATCGATTACCCGCCCGGTCATGACGCCTTCAATCTCGCAACCAGGGAGGCCCCGACATCCGACGCACCCAGCGCGTTGTCGCACATCGGATACAGGATGTTTTCCTCCTTCATGTTGTGCTGCTGCATGAGGATCAGCAAGGTCTCCGCGGCACCGCCGAAGGTATCGCCGTCGCGGGCCGTCAGAGCTTCCTGCATCTGTGCCAGCAGATCGCGCATCTGGCGATGCTCACCGCGCATCACTTCGGTCGGGCCCGAGGTCATTCCGGTAGCCGATTCGAAGGCCGGGAATAGAATCTCTTCCTCGCTGGTGAAATGGGTTTCGAGCTGATCCAGCAGAAGCGCGAACACCTTCTCGCCCGCGTCCCAGTTTCCGCTGGCGCAGGCCTCCTCGGCGCCGGCAAACAGTTCGTCGCAATGCTTATGGTGTTGGAAAAGCGGGGTAGTAGTCGACATGACGGCAAACTCCATCTGAATAGCCGCCAATTCTGGGTACTGCCAGACCCGACAACATTGACCGCCATCAAGTGCGCGGCATGTTCGTATTCAAAACTTCAATACCCCTACCTCGAGTCGGGAGAACCAGTCGATGAAGCGCGGCACGTCAGCGCCCCGATAAACTGCGCCATGCTGCGGACAGAGCATGTCGATGTCGAGTGCCGAAACACGCGCGCACCAGTCGCGCTTGGCCTTGTCCGAACCCATCCAGCGCCGGTGAAAACCCTCGGCATGGCGGATATGCCGGTCAAAATTTTCGACGAACAGGCCATCCTCACCGGCGGGCAGCAATGCCGCGCCGACATCGCCGGAGAAGAGGATTTTGGCCTTGGGATCGTAGAGGTTGAAATTGCCGGATGAATGCAGGTAGTGGGCCGGAACCGCCTGCAGGCGCCTGCTGCCAACCAGGATATCCATGCCATTATCGGGAATCGCCACGAAAGCCTCCGCCTGACCTCCGAAATGCGGCAGGAACCCCTGCCACAGCCAGCTCACATAGCACCTGATCTCTGGATTGAATTCCAGCCACATCGAAAGCGACGAGATCGCATCCGGATCCTGGTGCGACGCAAAAATCTTGTTGATTCTGCGCGGATCAAAAACTGTACTGACCGCCGAAAAGACCGCGGGAAATATCTCGCTACCACCGGGATCGAGCAAAATCGCATCGTCGTTGCTGGTCACCAGGTATTCGTTGGTATCAATCAGAAAGCCCTGCCGGCTCGCGTCGCGGACAATGGCGAGCCACTTGTGGTCGCCGTCTTCATAGATGGCTCGTGCAGTCTTCATGCGGGGAAGTCCTCTGCTTGGTGTTTGGTCAGGCTCTCGAGGGAATGCTGAATGTCGCCGATGGTTTTCTCGAAATCGCTGGACACCTGCATCAGCGATGCGGAAAAGCCGCCGCCATAGGCAGCTTCGATCTTTGCGGAGCGCGCCAGTACGCTGCCCAACTCGACGAGTTGGGCCGTGTCGGCAATCATTTGGGTCAGGCGGCGATTCAGGATCACCATCTGCTGATCACTGCGAGCCAGTGTGGATTCTTCACGGGAGCGCAGCAGTTGCTGAACCCATGCCGCACCCGCGCCTTTTGCCTCGACCCGTGTCCGTTCCAGCAAACGACTGATCCGCGATTGCCGGACCAGTGACGTCACGGTTGAAACGCTGACGTAGGTCGCTTCGCGCAAGGCAGTCATCTGCTGCTGGAGATCGGCGGCAAAGCGGCGCAACTCATTGGACAACACGCCAAAGCCAAGCGCCGATTGACCCGCGCGCTTGGCGAGGAAAATCGCGTTCATTGCCATCAGATTGATCTTGACGGCCGTTGATTCGACGCTCTTGATCTCTTCATTGATGCGCACGATGCGCCGCAACTCGTGACATGCTTGCGTTGAACTCTGCTGATTCGCCATGCCTCTTCGCCATCCCTCAGGTTGCGCTCTTCTGCGATCAGCTTACCCGCTTTTATACGTCATGTACGGTGCGCAAAAACTCATGGCTCAAGCACATAAGTACCCGGGGCGTCCGCCAGCGCGGGGAACTTCGACGTTGCGACGGGCGGCGCTGCAACCAGCTTGCCAGACTGCGGCTTGAGCCAGGCCATCCAGTCTTCCCACCAGCTGCCATGATGAAGGTCCGCACGCTCGCGCCAGTCCTCCGGCGTATCGTGGCGTTCAACGTTGGCCACGTGGTAGTTCCGCTTGGGCGGATTGACCACCGGATTCACGATACCCAGAATATGGCCCGAACTCGAGAGCACATAGCGACGCGAGCCGGCGACGAAGTTGTTGATGCGGAAGGTCTGGCGCCAGGGCGCGATGTGATCATCCTCGGCCGACACCGCATAGAGCGGCTGGGAAATCCGCCCGAGATCGATATTCTCGCCAGCGAGGTTCAGCGCGTCCTTTTTGATCAGCAGGTTCTCCAGATACAGGTTGCGTAAATACCAGCTGTGCATTGCCGCCGGCATCCGCGTCGCGTCCATGTTCCAGAACAGCACGTCGAACGGTGGCGGCGCCTCGCCGAACAGGTAGCCGCGCACCACGTAATGCCAGACCAGGCTGTTCGAACGCAGCAGGCGGAATGCCGATGCCATTTCCTTGCCGTCGAGGTAACCCTTTTCCGCCATGGATTTTTCCAGGAACTTGATGCTGTTCTCGTCGAGGAACACCTCGATGTCGCCCGGCTTGTGGTAATCCACCAGCGTGGTCAGCAGCGTTACCGTTTCCACCGGCACGTCGTTCCTGGGGTAGCGCGCATTGGCCCATGCCATCCAGGTCGCCAATGCCGCGCCGCCAATGCAGTAGCCGACGGCATGCACCTTGGCCGAACCGGACATTCCACGGGCGGTCTCGACTATCTTCCCGATGCCCTCCGTCAGATAGTCGTCGAAAGTCACATCGCGCATGTCTGCCGTCGGATTCTTCCAGCTGGTGATATAGACGTCGTAGCCCTGATCGACGAGAAACTTCACCATGCTTTTCTTCGCGTTCAAATCGAGAATGTAGAACTTGTTGATCCACGGCGTGACGATCACGATCGGCGTCTCGAAGACCTTTTCCCGGGTCGGCGTGTAGTGCACCACCTCCAGCAGCCGATTGCGCAGTACGACCTTGCCCGGCGTGGTACCCAGATCCTTGCCGACCGTGAAATCCGTCGGACGTGCCATCTGGATATCGCCTGCCTGAAAATCGGTCACGAAATTGTTGAAGCCCTTGAGCAGGCTTTCACCACGGGTCTCCATGGCCTTCTGCATGGCAGACGGATTGGTCAGCAGGAAGTTGGTTGGGGCCACGGCATTGAGCCATTTGCGCCACCAGAATGCGGCGCGACGCCGGTCGCGACTGGACAGGCCCGGTGTGTCGTAGAGCATGTCCTGCACCTGGTGGGTCATCATCAGGTACCACTCTTTCACGATATCCCAGCTGGCCGAGTCACTCCAGATGGGATCGGAAAAGCGCGTGTCGTCTGGGTTGGGCGACACGACATCCTTGCTCTGCATGCCCAGAGCGCGATGCCAGGAATGCGTCTGCAACTCCCACAGCCTGGTAGAGAACTCGGTGAGCGTTTCCGACATTTCCTGGGGATGGGACAACCAGGCCAACTGCGCATGCATCAGGGGGGTTGCCATGCCGATTGGATCGATCCTGGCCTCGACTGCCTGATTCACGGCGCGCCACGCAGCCTGGGGAGTTGCCGGTGATTTGGGTTTGGTCGTACTCATGACAATTTCTCCACTCCACGGGGTGGCGCATGGTCGGGCAGCCACCACGATCGTATTGTGCCCGATGCCGCTCGGGTATAGTTCAGACTCCTATTGATCCTGATCAACGCTGGTGCTGTTTAGTGCGTTAAGCTCAACTACCCATTCGGAGGATGAAATCCCATGTTCAAGCACATACTTGTACCTACGGACGGATCGCAACTCTCGTCCGATACGTCACGACGCGCGATCGCTTTTGCCAAGGAAACCGGTGCAAAGGTAACGTTCTTCTTCGCCAAACCCGATTATCCGGTGGCCTTCTACGGGGAAGGTGCGTTGATTGACCCCACGACACCCGACAAGTTCGCTGAAATGGCAGAGCAGCAGGCCAAGGAAATTCTTGCCGCGAATGAAGCAGCGGCCAAGGCCGAAGGCGTTGTCAGCGCCACAGTAAGTTCTGTCAGCGATATCCCCTACGAGGCGATCATTGCGGCGGCGGAACAGTCCGGCGCCGATCTGATTTTCATGGCTTCGCATGGTCGGCGTGGCATTAGCGGCCTGCTCCTTGGTTCGGAAACACAAAAAGTTCTGACCCACTCCAAGATACCGGTACTGGTCTACCGCTGATCCGAGTCCTGCTCTGGACACACCATGCTGAACTCGGCGCTGGCCATCATTCGCGATGAGCATCGTTCGCTCGCGGCCGTAGTCCATGGCCTGAGATATCTTGTGCGCGAAATCAACGAAGGAAATTCAAAGCCGGACTTTCGGCTTCTCTGGGCGATGATCTTCTATCTCGACGAGTTTCCGGAGAAGCTGCATCACCCCAAGGAAAACACCTATCTCTTTGCCAGGCTTCGCCAGCGAACCCGCGAAGCCGACGCGGTGATCGCCGAACTCGAAAGCCAGCACGTGGCCGGCGCCCGGCATATCCGCGAACTGGAACTTGCCCTCGGTCACTACGAAGCCGGAATGCCTGATGGACTGGAGGCGTTTTCCGCGGCGGTGGACAAATTTGCCGATGAAACCATGAAGCACATGGCGCTTGAAGAAAGCACCGTTCTTCCGTTGGCGAAAGAGCATCTGACGGGGGCAGACTGGGTCGAGATTGGCGCCGCCTTCAGCGAGAACGGCGATCCGCGCTTCGATACTGAGGCCGATCAGGAATGCCGCGACCTATTCACGCGAATCGTCAACCTGGCGCCGCCGCCGATCGGCGTCGGTCCCGCCAGAAAACAGTAGGTCCCCCGGCACCGCGCGCATTTGCGCGCCGTTTATTTCGCGCAACCGGCCCCGGAGGATCGGGCACCACCGAGCCCTTTGTTAACCTCGGCGGCGCTAAGCTGCAGAAACCACGTCATCAGGCTGGATGCCGCACAAACGGCCCAGAAGCCGAAAAACCCGATCGAATAGGTCGCGATTTTCGACAGATGCACCGGCTCACCGAAGAGATACAGCTCCTGCGGGTCGATCACGGTGAAGAAAATGCCTTCGGCGATCCCGGCGACCAGAAACGAAGGCCACAGTACCCATAATATCCTCAGCATTTATCTCTCCTTTGCATCCCGGGTGGAAGCGCTTACTTGGCGCTGCGGATGTCTGCAGGCACCGGAATGGTTACAGCCGGCGACGGCGAACTGCCGATCAGGGTTTCTCCGTTGGCCGGCAGAACGACGTTCCCCATCAGACGCCAGGTCTTGCGCTCGTCTTCCAGCAATACCAGCCAATGGCCGGCAGCCGGCAGGCGTACCTCGCCGGAATAGAGATCGCCGTTCTTCACCAGGACCCGCGACTGATCCAGTCCGGCACGGGTGGGATGGCTAATGGTCAGCGCCAGCGTCGGTGGCATCACGAAGCTCTTGTCGCGCGCCTCCATGCGCACCGACAAGGTATCGCCGGCAATCCGTACGCCCGCGACCAGCCCCATCCTGGTGGCATGTTCGCTGCGAGCGATGGTCTGGTTCGCGGAAAGGCCCTTCCGGTAGTAGTCGTCCGTCACCAGTCCGTCATTGCTGACCACCGCAAGCCACGCCGTATAGATCGCGGCGACAACGACAATGAACGGCCCTGCCGCCAGAATCCAGGGCCACGGTTCGCGATACCAGGGACGGGCTATTGCTGCGGTGTTCATGTTGTCTTCCTTCATGGTTGCAGGAAGGCGGCCTTTTCATGCACCGCCACCTTTTCGTCGGCAAGAGATTTCACGTCAAAGAAAATCTGATTCGAGCCCTTCTTGCCGGACTCCGGCGGTACGCGCACCTGAACGCTGAAACTCCTGGCCGCAGCGGCAGGAACTTCGACAATCCGATCACCGACCATGTCGATCCCCTGCAGGCCCGACACGCTGACGGCATAACGGTGTGGCGCCTCGGATACGTTGATGACGTGCAGCCGATATACGTTTTCGATAAGCCCGCCTTCGACCTCGCGTGCCAGCGTTGCGCGGTCGCGGATCACATCCACGCGCAAGGTCGCCTTGGTGGCGATGCCCCAGACAAAGGCCAGGCAGATCGCACCCAGAATCGTCGAGTAGATGATCACCCGCGGCCGAACGACGTGGCCGAGGATTTCCTTCCAGCCCCAGTGGGCCTCGATCGCATGCTCGGTCGAATAGCGGATCAGGCCTTTCGGATAATCCATTTTCACCATCACCTGGTCACAGGCGTCGATGCACGCAGCGCAACCGATGCACTCGTATTGAAGACCTGCGCGGATGTCGATGCCGGTCGGGCAGACCTGAACGCATATCCCGCAGTCGACGCAATCGCCCTTGGCAATCGATTGCGGATCGACGCCCTTCTTGCGAGCGCCGCGCGGCTCGCCGCGTTCCGTATCGTAGGTAATGGTCAACGTGTCGGGATCGAACATCACGCCCTGGAAGCGCGCGTAAGGACACATGTGCTTGCATACCTGCTCGCGCATGTGGCCGGCAAACAGGTAAGTGAAGGCGCCGTAAAACAGCATCCAGAAGGTTTCCCACGGTCCCAGCGAGAAACTCCAGAGAGAGCTCCACACGGTTTTGATCGGCGTGAAGTAACCGACGAAGGTGAAGCCCGTCCAGAATGCCAGCAGTCCCCAGGATGCATACTTGGCCGTGCGCAGCCACAGCTTGCGTCCGCTCATGGGCGCGGCATCGAGCTTGATTCGCGCGTTGCGATCGCCCTCGATCTTCTGTTCGATCCAGGTGAAGATTTCGGTGTAAACCGTCTGCGGACAGGCGTAGCCGCACCACAGCCGCCCGCCCACTGCCGTAAACAGGAACAGGGAATACGCTGAAATGATCAGCAGGATTGCTAGAAAAATAACGTCCTGCGGCCAGAACACCAGGCCGAAGATGTAGAACTTGCGTTCGACCAGGTCGAACAGCACCGCCTGCCGCCCGCTCCATGGCAGCCAGCAAGCGCCGTAATAAACCAGTTGGGTAATCCAGACCAGGGCCCAGCGCCAGGTAGCGAAGACACCGCTGACGGCCCGCGGGTGCACTTTCTGGTGAACTTCGTAAAGGCTTTCCTCGACGAAGACGGGTTTGATTTCCTGCGACGGCCTGGGGGAGGCGGATGTCATGATAATCGTATTACGATATTCTTATAAAGCTGCCCAAAAACTCCCCGGCGCCACATATTGTGGAGCCGGGGATCCAGAGCCAGTCTACTTCTTTTCTGCTGGCGCCGCTGCGGCAGGCGCTTCAGCTGGCGCGGCAGCCGGGGCATCCTTTACGCCACCGCCAAGCCCGTACACATATGCCGTCAGCAAGTGCACCTTGGCATCGCCGAGGAATTCACCGAAAGCCGGCATGCGATTGCTGCGGCCCTTGGTGATCGTCTCGACAATGCTGTCCTCGGAACCGCTGTAGAGCCAGACCTTGTCCGTCAGGTTCGGCGCCAGACCGACCGTGCCTTTGCCATCCGGACCATGACAGGCGGCGCAGGCAGGGGCGAACAGTTCCTTGCCGCGCTGGGTGCGAATCGAATCGGACGCAAGACCGGACAGGGAACGCACATAGTGGGCAAGGTCCTTGATCTGGTCGCCATTCAGGTCGGGCTTGACACCCTTTGCCGGCATCATGGCGTCGCGGCCCTTGGCGATGGACTCCTTGATCTGCTCCGGCGCACCGCCAAACAGCCAGTCGGTGTCGGTCAGATTGGGGAAGCCGCGAGCGCCTTTGGCGTCCGAACCATGGCACTGCGAGCAGTAGGTCAGGAACAGGCGCTGGCCCATTTCCTTCGCCTCGCTATTGGCCGCAACGGCCATGATGTCCTGGCTCTGGAACTTCTTGAAGATCGGCCCGTACTGCTCGTCGGCTTTCTTCATCTCGCCGTCGTATTGACCGGTGGAAGTCCAGCCGAACTGGCCCTTGTAAGTGCCCAGCCCCGGATACATCGCCAGGTAGAACAGCGAAAAGACAATGGTGATGTAGAACAACCAGCGCCACCAGCTGGGTAGCGGATTACTGAACTCCTGCAAATCCTCGTCCCAGACGTGCCCGGTAGTCTCGCCTTCGACATGCCTGGCCGAACTCTGCATCCAGAGAAAGACGCCACAACCGATGACGCTGACGAGCACGATGCCCACTACGTAGATATTCCAGAAGCCGCTGACAAAATCACTCATGATGATTTCCTTTCCTGATTCTCCGAAACCTGCGGCGCCGAAGGCACAAAGGGACTGTCGTCGTCGAGCGGCATCATCGCCGCCTCGTCGTAGGTCTTCTTGCGCCGGTCCGAATACGCCCACCACACGATGCCCATGAAGGCGATGAACGCCAGCACCGTGAAGATCGAACGCAGGTCGTTGATGTCCACTCGATTACCTCGTTTGCTTGAGCGCCGTGCCCATGCCCTGGAGATAAGCGATCAATGCGTCGAGTTCGGTAGCGCCCTCGATGGCCTTTTTCGCGCCGGCGATTTCGGCATCGGTGTAAGGCACGCCGACCGCACGCAGCGCCTTCATCTTGGCGTCGATGGCATCGTCCTTGAGCGGACGATCCAGCCAGGCATAGGCGGGCATGTTCGACTCGGGCACCACATCGCGAGGATTCAACAGATGCACCTTGTGCCAGAGATCCGAATAGCGACCGCCGACACGCGCCAGATCCGGCCCAGTGCGCTTGGAGCCCCACTGGAAGGGATGGTCATAGACGAACTCACCGGCCACCGAGTAGTGGCCATAGCGCTCGGTCTCGGCGCGGAAGGGACGAATCATCTGCGAATGGCAGTTGTAGCAGCCTTCGCGAATGTAAATGTCGCGTCCCGACAAGCGCAACGCATCGTAGGGCTTGACCAGTTCGTTGGTGGGCGTGGTGGTGGATTTCTGGAAGAACAGCGGGACGATCTCGAGCAAACCACCCACACTGATGGTGAGGATGGTGAGGACGATCAGCAGTCCCACGTTCCGTTCAATCTTGTCATGCGTCAACATGATGTATGACTCCTTATTCTGTGCAATCGTGGCTTAGTGAGCCGCTGCGGGTGCGAGTACCGGCGCATTGACCGCCTTGCCGCCCGCCATCGTCAGGAACATGTTCCAGGCCATGATGAACATGCCGGAGAGGAACAGCAGCCCGCCCAGCAGACGTATGGTCCAGAATGGGTAGGTCGCCTTGACCGACTCGACGAAGGAGTAGGTCAGCGTGCCGTCCACGTTCGTCGCACGCCACATCAGGCCCTGCATCACGCCGGCAATCCACATCGAGGCGATATAGAGCACGACGCCGATGGTGGCAACCCAGAAATGCACTTCGATCAGTTTCTTCGAATGCATCTCGGGTTTGCCGAACAGGCGCGGCAGCAGGTAGTAGATCGAGCCGATGGAAATCATCGCCACCCAGCCCAGGGCGCCCGAATGCACGTGGCCGACGGTCCAGTCGGTGTAGTGCGACAAGGCGTTGACCGTCTTGATCGACATCATCGGGCCTTCGAAGGTCGACATGCCGTAGAAGGACAGCGAGGTGATCATGAACTTCAGGATCGG
>CAYNGV010000033.1:0-6131 GCA_964397005.1 uncultured Sulfuritalea sp.
CCTCTTCGTTGATGTGGTTGAGCACCGAGTAGAGCGTGGTGGTCTTGCCGCTGCCGGTGGGGCCGGTGACCAGGATGATGCCTTCCGGGCGCGCCACCATGAGCTTCATCAGCCCCATCTGGTGATCGTCCAATCCCAGCCGGTCGAGCGGCACGATGCCCTTCTGCCGGTCGAGGATGCGCAGGACGATGTTTTCGCCGTGGATGGTCGGTTGCGAGGCGACGCGGAAATCGACGGCGTGGCCGCTGATGTTGAGCGATATGCGGCCGTCCTGCGGGGCGCGGGTTTCGGCGATGTTCATGCCGCTGATCACCTTGATGCGCACCGCCATCGCCGCCCAGTAGGATTTGTGCAGGGCGCGGATCTGGCGCAGGATGCCGTCGATGCGATAACGGATGCGCAGGAAGCTGGCTTCCGGTTCAAAGTGTACGTCGGAGGCGTCGCGCTTCACCGCGTCGGTGAGCAGCGCATCCACCAGGCGCACCACCGGCTGGCTGTATTCATCGAGCGATGCAGACAGGCTGCGATAGTCGATCTCGCCGGTTTCAATTTCATGCAGGATGCCGTCGATCGAGAGCTCGTGACCGTAGTACTGGTCGATGGCGTGGGCGATTTCCGATTCGCCGGCGAGCAGCGTTTCGATCACCAGTTCGGGATGGATCAGCGTGCGCAGTTTGTCCAGTGCGACGATGTCGTTCGGGTCGGCGATGGCTATCCTGAGCCTTTGCTCGGACTGCGAGTAGCTGAGTGCCAGGAACATGTGACGCCTGGCCAGCTCGCGCGGCACCAGACGCAATGCATCTCCATCGATGATCGAATTGGCCAGGTCGACGGCCTTTTGACCAAGGGATTCACCGAGCGCGTCGCGCAGCGTGGCTTCGGATACGAAACCCAGGGAAACCAGCAGCTTGCCCACCGGCTGGTTGGATTTCATCTGCTCCAGCAGCGCAATGCGGAGCTGATCCTCGCTGATCACGCCTTGCGTGATCAGGATCTGGCCAATGGGGCGGCGGCTGGCTGGTGAATTCATACGAGCATCATTATCCCGCATCTGCCGGCTAGGGCAAGCCCCATGGCATGCAATCCCTGCTTACGGCTGCAGGGTACGCAGTCTTGTCGCTGCCTGAACTTTGTCGAAGCCTGCGGTCCGCGTCTGCGCGGCAGCGATGGCTTGTCCGTAGTACTGTGCGGCGAGCTTGTTCTGGCGCAAGTGTTCGAGGCTGATTGCGAGGTTATAAATGATGTCGGGATTATCCGGTTCAGCGCTGTAGGCCCGGAAATAAGCCTGCTGGGCTTCGTTCCAGCGGCCGTGCCGTGCATACAGATTGCCCAGGGAAAATTGGGGCGCGGCGAGTTCCGGCTGCTCCGCCGCGAGGGTCTTCAGTCGGCTTTCCGCGGCGCTCGGATCCATCTGGCCGCGCATGTTGATCAATGCCGACATGGCCACCGTATCGTGCGGATCGGCTTCAGCGATTCGTCGATACAGCGCTTCGGCCTGATCGAGATGACCTTGGCGCACTGCAATGGCAGCCAGGCCGTGCAAGACATCGGTGTTGCGCGGGTCGGTTTTCTGGGCGCGCTCGTATTCGCTTTGCGCCACAGCGAGGTCACCCCGATTGAAGGCATCGAAGCCGCGCATCAAGGCGGGGTTTACTTTCAGCGGGGCCTTGGTGACGCGTATCGGGCCCTCGGACTCGGCAGGCAATGCGGCGGGTGAAGCAGCGCGGCGGGCTTGGGCCGGCGTCCTGGCGGCGACCGGCGCGGAGTCATCGTCCTTGTCATCCGCCATGGGAGCTGTCGCCTTGGCGGTGCCCGGTGCGGCAACTGCCGGCGCGGCCGGCGACGCTGCAAAAGTCGGCGCTGGCGGTACGGCGGTGGGCGACACTGCGGGGAGCGCTGTCGACGGTGGCGGCGGCATGGGTGTCCGGCTGGCGACCAGAGTCGTTTTCGGCTGTAGCTGCCACCAGAAATAGCCGCCGATGCCGCATATGGACACTACGGTCAGGACGCCAATTGCAATGGCGAAGGTTTTCCGCGCGGGTGGCTTGTCGGCTTGTTTCGCGGCAAACAGGTTTTGGGCCGCGGATTGGTTCTGGGGATTGTCCTGCTTTGTCGTACCGGACCGAGGTTTGGCTTGGGCCGCACTGCGCGCGGACGCGTCCGTCAGGGCGGCATCGGCGAGTGGTTCCCGCGCTGGAGCGGAGGGCGGCGCTCTCAATCGTGCGGAAGCGGCCTGCTTGGCTTCAGCAAGAAATTGCGCGTCAAGTTCTTCCAGGTGCGAAGGCAGGTGGGGCAGGTTTCCGGAGCCTGAAACACTGTCAGTGGCCGGCGCCGCCGAAGAAGCTACGGTTGAGCCCGGCATGGGTTCGAGCGAAAGGCCGGCCTGGGCCTGCGCTTCCGTTGAGTTGCCCGAACTCTCACTCTGTCCCTGGCGCTTCGCCAGTTCAGCCTTTTTGAGGGCGTCCATGAGCAGGCTCATCGAGCGCCGGCTCCCTGCGTCTCGGTTTGCTTTTGTCCCGGACCGGAGTTTCCGGAGAAGAATTCGCGGTTCGGCAGTTGGTCGCGGAAGCTGCGATAGTCGCCGTTGATGCTTGGATCGCGGATGATGGTGGGCTTGAGGAAGATCACCAGTTCCGTCTTGGTGGTGGTGTCGTTTCGGTTGCTGAAGAAATTGCCGAGTACCGGAATGCCGCCGAGGCCGGGGATTTCGTTGGTGTTGTAGTTGATCCGGTCTTCCATCAACCCGCCCATTACCGCCACCTCGCCATCCGAGAGGCGAAGCATGGACTCCATCTCGCGTGTCTGGATTTCCGGAACGACGTTGGCGACCGCCAATCCGGGCGTTGGGTCGGTTTTTCCGGCGCCCTTGAGGCTGGAGATGGTGGGGCGCACGTTCAGCAGAATGCTTCCGTTCTCGCTGATTTGCGGCGTGACGCTCATCACCAGTCCGACCGACACCGATTGGGGCGTCGACGTGAAGTTGTTGGTCGTGCCCGTGGTCGTGGTTGTCGAATCATTCTTGATCAGGAAGTAGACCACGTTATCGACAACCTTGAGCATGGCCGTCTGGTTGTTGAGAACGCTGATCTTGGGGCTGGACAGGACTTTGACCTTGCCGAAGGTTTCCAGCAGGCTGAGCGTAGAGGAAAGTCCCAGCCCGGGGGCGACGTAGTTGAGCAGGAAGGCGAATGCGCCTGGCGTGGTGCCGCTGACCGTTGCGAACGAGCCGGAAGTCGTTGCAACCGGGTTGGTCGCCGTGGTCGGATTTTGTGCCAGCGAAAATCCGGCCTGGGGATTGCCCGGACGCAAAGAGCGCAGGCTCTGCCAGTTGATACCCTGCTGGTAGTTGTCGCTCAGGCTGACCTCGGCGATCGTGGCTTCGATGATGACCTGGCGGCGCGCGTTGGTCAGCACCAGATCGAGATATTCCTGAACCTTTTCATGCTGCCTGGATGTCGCGCGAACCACCACGACGCCGGCTTCCGGGTTCACGATGATCGATGCGGCTTCGCGGAATGTGGTTCGCTTGACGACGGTGGTGCCCTGCTGTTGCAGGTTCGCGGCATTCGGGCTGCTGGCGAGACTGGTCGTCTGGGCGGTCGAGCGACTGCCCGCCTGCCCGCCCTGGGCGCCGGTGCCGGTGGTGGCTTGCTGATCCGAGCGCTCGATAACGGTTTCGCTCGATCCTTCCGGCAGGATCTTGTCGCTTTCGCGCAGGATGTCCTTCAGATTCTTTTCCATCGATTGCCAGAAATCGTTCTTGGCGGCGCTCTTCACGGAAGTATTCGAGTTGTTGCCACCACCACCCGCCGAGGCGCTGCCGGTCGCGCTGGTGCTGGTCGAGGCAATCTGGGTGTTTATCGAAACCGTGCCGCTCACGTCGCGCGACATGTTGACGTAATCCACCTTGTAGTTGCGCAGGAACGGCGAATCCGGCATCACCACCAGATTGGGACCGTCCAGTTCCCAGCGCATGTCCACCTGCTTGGATATGCGTGTCAGGATTTGCTGCAGCGTCTGGTCGATGGCGTTGACGGTGACGATGCCGCTGATGCCCGGATGAATATCGACATTCAGCTTCGCGTCTCGAGCCAGGGCGAAAAGCAGGTCCTGGACCGGGATGTTGCGCACGGATACCGAGTAGGACTCTGCCTTGGCGGCGGCCCTGGGGCGCGCAAGGCTGACGGTCGTGGCTACTGGCGCCGGGATGTCCTTGCTTGTCGGCACGGCGGCTTCGGCGCGTATGTGTCCGGCGGATGGAGGCTGCGGCGGATTGCTGACGCATGCCGCCAGCACAAGGCTGGCAAGCAGCGCAACCGGGACCGGCGGAATCATTAGTGGGCGCAAACGAACCCCCGATAAGATAGTTTGACGACGGAATTTAGCATAACACATTATGTTTACGATGCAACTCAATGATTTAATGGACCGAGCTGCCTCAATTCTCATCTTCGAAACAGACTTAACGAAGACGGACTATCTGGCGCGGGTAAGGCTTGCCCGCCCGCAAGGGTTTGGGTAGTGCCCGTATTGCCGCTGCTGCTTCGTCCCGCGTTGAATATTCTCCGTAGGTAATGCCGTAGCGCGGCTTGCCACTGAGTTCGGAGAAATACACATGGATACTGTCCATTTCGATCCGGCTGGAAGACAGCTTGCGCAGCAGGACCTCGATTTCGCCATGCCGGTCGGCGTCCGTGGCGAACAATTGAATGAACCAGCGGTCGTTTGGCAGTTTCTCCAGCCAGATGCGTCCCGCTTCAAGTCTGGCAAGGGTGAGCGGCCCGGCCTTCGGTGCGGGTGACGCTGCCGGTGACGGTGCGGCGATCACCGGCTCTGCCGGGGCGGCCGTTGAAGGCAGCGGCGGGCCGGCAGTGGCAGTTGGCGCTGGTGGCGGGGCTGCGGCCTCAGGCAATGTCGCGGCTGGAGTTGATGCTGATGAACCGCTCGTTGCTGCGGATGGCGCCGCCATCGGCGTCGCTGGCCCGGCCGGCGGTGAGTTGACCGCAACAGCGGGGGCGCCGCCGCCGGTCCCGGCTGTGCCTGCGGGAAGCTGAGGTGCGACCGTGGCGGCGACCGGGGCGGCGACCAGGGCGCCGATATCGTTGCGGGATGCGGTCACCAGCCAAATGATGCCCACCAAAACGCCTATGCCGAGCAAGGCGCCGATTCCGAGGGCCCTCATCTTGTTCGCTGCCTTGCCGCCATACGTTGCTTCGCTGAACTCGCAGTCCCGAATGGCGGCCTTTATCTCTTTCGGCCCAATCTGGTGGCTGCCCGCGGAAAAGGCCGCCAGCAGCGATTTGTCGGCGAGGATATTGATGCGGCGGGTAAGGCCAAGCGAACTCTGCGCGATCAGTTTCAGCGCCGGCGGCGAGAACACACTGGGGCCTCGATAGCCGGCGGCGCGCATGCGAAAGTCGAGATAGTTCGTGATGTCGTCACGCACCAGTGGTTCCAGGCCGAAGTTGTGGGTGATGCGCTCCTTCAGCTGGCGCATGTCGGGGCGGGCGAGGATGTCGTTCAATTCCGGTTGACCGAAAAGCACCAGTTGCAGGAGCTTGTTGCGGTTGGCTTCGAGGTTCGACAGCAGGCGGATTTCTTCGAGCGTTTCCACCGGCATGGCGTGTGCTTCGTCGATCAGCACCACCACCTGCCGGCCTTCGCCAAAAGACTTGATCAGGTGATCCTGCAATGCCCGCATTACCACTGAATTGCGGGCGCTAGCAGGCACATTGAGGCGAAGCTCGTCGGCAATCGCGTACAGGATATCGTCACGCGACAGCGACGGGTTTGCCAGGTAGATGATGGTCACGTTTTCCGGCAGGCGTTCCATCAGAACGCGACAGAGCATGGTCTTGCCGCTGCCCACCTCGCCGCTGACCTTGACGATGCCTTCGTCGTGCGTGACAGCGTAGATCAGGGCATCAAGCGTCGCTCCGCGATTGGCTCCGTCAAAGAAGAAGTCGGTATGGGGCGTGATGCGGAAAGGTGCTTCGCTAAGTCCGAAGTGATCCAGATACATGGTGTCGGTCAGTCCGTCCGTGGGCTCATTGCGGGCTGGCGCGCTTGTAGTTGCGGCCACTATGTTTAACGCCGATAAGGTCGGCGTTAGCCTTCACTGAAACTGGTGC
>CAYNGV010000033.1:6231-16978 GCA_964397005.1 uncultured Sulfuritalea sp.
AGTTTTAGTTACGGCATAACGCCCGCTGACGCAGGCATTAGCCTTCACTGAAACTGGTGCAGTTTTAGTTACGGCATAACGCCCGCTGACGCAGGCATTAGCCTTCACTGAAACTCCGCTTTGCTTTGTTTTCCCGGGCCAGCGTGTCGATGCGATTGTAAAGTGTGGTGCGATTTACGCCGAGCAGTCGCGCTGCCTGGCTCATGTTGCCGTGGGCGACCTGCTGCGCGGCTTCGATGTAGGCTTCTTCCCATAGGCGCAGGGTGGCGTCGAGGTTGAAGTCGCGGCGATTCTGGATTTCGTTGAGGGCAATGGATACCAGTTCGTCCCTGGCCGCAAAAGTCGGCGTTGGCGGGACGCCGATCGTGGGCGATTCGCTTCCCGGATCCGGATCCAGTTCGGCTTCGAGATCGTGGATATCGACCATCTTTCCAGCGTGCTTGGTTGTCAGACGGATCGCGATGTTGCGCAATTCGCGTACGTTGCCGGGGAACCGGTAGGCCAGCAGTCTTTCCTTGGCCTCTTCGGCAAGCTGGAACGGCGGCAAATCGGCCTGCGCCGAGTAGACGGCGCGGAAGTGTTCCAGAAGGCGGATGCGGTCGTTGCCGAGATCGCGCAGTGGCGGTATGGCCACAGTGAATACCGAAAGCCGGTGGTACAGATCGGCGCGGAAGCGTCCTTCGCGAACCTCTTTTTTCAGATCCCGGTTGGTGGCGGTGACGATGCGCGCGGACGAGCGGCGCGCCTGAGTCTCGCCAATGCGCTGGAACTCGCCGTTTTCAAGCACGCGCAAGAGTTTTGGCTGGAGTTCGAGCGGGAGTTCTCCGATTTCATCGAGAAACAGCGTGCCGTCCGAGGCGTCCTCGAAATAGCCGGCACGCGGGCCGCTGGCGCCGGTGAACGCCCCTTTGCTATGACCAAACAGTGTGGCTTCGACCAGGCTGGGCGAGATCGCTGCGCAGTTGAGTGCCAGATACGGTTTGGCTGCACGCTCGGACAACCGGTGCAGGGCCGCCGCCGCAAGCTCCTTGCCGCTACCCGACTCGCCTTCGATCAACACGGGAAAGGGCGAATGCGCGAACTGCCTTAGCTGGGCTCGCAACTTTTGCAATGGAGCGCTGTCGCCGATGAGACCGTCATCGACCTCTGTTGATGTGTCTCTAAAAGACAACACCCGGCGAATGAGGTTACGCAGATATTCGGGGTCCGCCGGCTTCGCCACGAATTCGGTTGCTCCGAGAGCGCGTGCGTGGCGTGCATTGAGTTCGTCGCTTTGGCCGGAAAGCACCACGATCCGGGTTCCCGGTGCGTGCGCGAGAATGTCCGCGATCAGGGCGAAGCCTTCATCCGGGCGATGGGGTGTGGGTGGCAGACCAAGATCAACCAACGCCAGAGCCGGGGAAGTCATGCCGCTGCGCAACAACTCGATGGCTTCGGCCCGTGTTGATGCGGTACTTACAGAATAGTCACGGCCCAGGAAATAGCCCAGCGCATCGGCGATCAGAGGGTCATCGTCGACGATCAGCAACTCGGTTTTGCTGTTGGGTGCGGTCAAGGATGGGGTAAGGCCAGGGTAAGTTGAGTTGACCTTGGCATCATAACGGAAAGCGGGATCAGCCTATTTCGGTGGTGGATGGGGTTTACCCCGTTCTTCGCAGGCTGAGGCCGCTCGTTGAATGATTCGAGTCTGCTAAAATCGCCGACTGTGAAATTGGCCGGGGGTTCCCGGTGTGAACATGCCCCTGGAATCCCTCGTCGAAATTCGCGATCTGAACTTCACCTACGACAACCGGCCGGTTCTTACCGGAATCAACATGACGATTCCGCGCGGCAAGGTTGTCGCGGTAATGGGGAGTTCTGGCTGCGGAAAGACCACCACCCTGCGCCTGATCGGCGGCCAGTTGAAGCCAACCTCGGGTGAGGTGAAGGTCGGCGGGCAGGTGGTGCATGAGCTTGACTCGAATGGTTTGTACGACCTGCGTCGTCGCATGGGCATGTTGTTCCAGTTCGGCGCCCTGTTTACCGACATGTCGGTGTATGACAACATTGCTTTTCAGATGCGCGAGCACACGGATCTGCCGGAAGCCCTGATTCGTGACCTGGTAATGATGAAACTGCATGCAGTGGGACTGCGCGGCGCTCATGCCCTGATGCCGGCGGAACTTTCCGGCGGCATGGCGCGCCGGGTAGCCTTGGCGCGTGCGATAGCGCTGGATCCGATGCTGATCATGTACGACGAGCCCTTTGCCGGCCTCGATCCGATTTCGCTGTCCATTGTCGGCGAGCTGATTCGCAAGCTGACCGACGCACTGGGCGCCAGTTCGATCGTGGTCACCCATGACGTGCAGGAGTCATTGAAAATTGTCGACTATGTTTATTTCGTGTCAGAGGGAAAAATCGTTGCGGAAGGCACGCCCGACGACATGAAGAACTCCACGGTGCCCTATGTGCATCAGTTCGTCTGGGGCGAGGCCGATGGTCCGGTGCCTTTCCAGTATCCATCCCGTCCCTATGGCGAAGAGTTGATGGAAGGCGCGGTGCGTCGTGGATAACGGCTTGGTGCGGGCGCTACGCCGGCTGGGACAGCAGTTCACCGGGCGCATCTGGCGGCTCGGCTATGCCAGCCGCTTCTTCCTCGCCATCCTGCTGTATTCGGGCACCTCATTGCGCCGCATCCATCTCACGATCCGGGAAATCTACTTCACCGGCGTATTGAGCCTGATCATCATTCTGGTCTCCGGCCTGTTTGTCGGCATGGTGCTTGGCTTGCAGGGCTATGACACCCTGGCGCGGTATGGATCAACGGAGGCGCTGGGTGTTCTGGTCTCGTTGTCGCTGGTGCGCGAACTGGGGCCCGTGGTTGCCGCCCTGCTGTTTGCCAGTCGGGCCGGCTCGGCAATTACTGCTGAAATCGGCATGATGAAAGCGACCGAACAGCTTTCCGCCATGGAGATGATGGCGGTCGATCCGATTTCCCGCGTTGTTGCGCCGCGTTTCTGGGGTGGCGTGATTTCAATGCCCCTGCTGGCAGCGCTGTTTTCGGCGATGGGCATCTTTGGCGGCTATCTGGTCGGTGTGCAACTGATCGGCGTCGACGAAGGATCTTTCTGGTCGCAGATGCAGGCGTCGGTTGATTTTCGCCAGGATATTCTCAACGGCGTGATCAAGAGTTTTGTGTTCGGCATCATTGTCAGCTGGGTCGCCGTATTCGAGGGTTATGATGCCGAGCCAACCGCCGAGGGCGTTTCCGGAGCGACCACGCGGACAGTTGTAACATCGTCGCTGGCCATTCTGGCCGCCGACTTCATTCTCACCGCCTTCATGTTTACAGGGACATGACATGAGCCGTACTACACTTGACCTCTGGGTCGGATTTTTCGTCGCCGTCGGATTGGGCGCATTGTTGTTTCTTGCCCTCAAGGTGGGCAATCTGGCGTCGTCCAGTAGCGGGGAAACTTATCCAATCCACGCCAAATTTGATAACATCGGTGGCCTGAAGGTTCGCGGGGCGGTCAAGAGTGCCGGCGTCGTGGTTGGACGCGTAACGGAAATTCGCTTCGATCCCGAGGCCTATCTGGGTGTGGTAACGATTCAGGTTGACGCGCGCTACAAGTTTCCGCGCGATACCTTCGCGACGATCAACACGTCGGGTTTGCTCGGCGAGCAGTACGTAGGATTTGAAGTGGGTGGCGACACGGAAATGCTGAAACCGGGCGACACGATCAAGAAGACTCAGTCGGCGGTGGTTCTGGAAAAGCTGATCAGCCAGTTCATGTTCAACAAGGCTGCCGAGGATGGCGGCAAGAAGTAGTCAACAGGTGCCCCAAAAAGAATGAAGACAATGCTGCCTGCCCGAATCAAATCCATCGCCGTGGCCGTCGCGGTAGTCGGTCTGCTGAGCGGATGTGCGACTTCGGGAAATCCAAAGGATCCGATCGAGGGCTTCAATCGGGCCATGTTCGCTTTCAACGAGGGACTCGATAGTGCCATCGTCAAGCCGGTTGCCAAGGGCTACGACGCGGTTCTGCCCGCGCCCATCAAGACGGGCGTCACCAATTTCTTCAGCAATATCGAAGACCTGTTCATAGGTGTAAATAACCTGTTGCAGGGCAAGGTGCCGCAGGCGTTCAGTGATCTGGGCCGGGTGGTGATCAATAGCACCGTCGGATTGCTGGGCGTGATCGACTTTGCGTCCGACGCCGGTCTTGAAAAGCACGACGAGGATTTCGGCCAGACCTTTGGTCGCTGGGGTGTCGGCAACGGGGCCTATGTCGTGATTCCGGTATTCGGGTCGCGCACCGCGCGCGATACGGTGGGGCTGGTCCTTGATGTCGCGGCCGATCCGGTGGCAAATCACAACCCGAAACGAACTCGCGATGTGGCGCTTGTTTTGCGCCTGGTGAACGACCGGGCCAATCTGTTGCCGGCTGACAAGGTTGTCGAGGAGGCCGCACTGGACAAGTATTCCTATATGCGCGATGCCTATCTCCAGCGCCGCCGCAATCTGATCCATGACGGCAACCCGCCACGGGACGTTGAGGCCCATGCCGAGCCGGCGGATCCTGCGGCAAGCGCGGATGCGCAAGCCAGCGAGCCGAGGGCCGAGGCGTCCGCACCCGTCCATGTGGCCAGCGCGGAAGCGGCCGCAACGAACTAGTACCCCATTTGGGGGCCTGCAACACCCATTCCAGCAATCTCAGGAAATCCAGAATGAAATCCCTGTTTGTATTCTTCAGTTCCCTGCTTCTTGCCACGACGGCAATGACGCAGGAACTCGCGCCCGATGTACTCGTCAAGAACGTCACCAATGAAGTGCTCGATATCGTCCGCAAGGACAAGGACATACAGTCCGGCAACACCAAAAAGGCCATCGACCTGGTTGAGGCCAAGGTGCTGCCGCACTTCAACTTCACGCGCATGACCCAACTGGCGATGGCGCGCGATTGGCGTCAGACCAACCCGGCGCAGCAAAAGGTTCTGACCGATGAGTTCCGCATTTTGCTGGTGCGCACCTATTCAAAAGCGCTGACCGAGTACAAGAACCAGACCGTGAATTTCAAACCCTTTACGCTCAAGGCGGGTGAGACCGATGTCCGGGTCCGCACCGAAATCAAGCAGTCGGGTGCCGGCAAGAACATCGAACTGGACTACTTTTTGGAAAAGTCCGGCGCCGCGTGGAAGGTCTATGACATCGAGGTCGGCGGCATCAGCCTCGTAACCAATTACCGCGACTCTTTCGCCTCCGAGGTGCGCAACAACGGCATTGACGGTCTGATCAAGTCCCTGCAAGCCAAGAACAAGTCCGGCGAAGCCACCTCTGTCAAGAAATGATCCGTATCGCGGGTGATTGCGTCGAGGTGTCGGGTCCGATGACCATGTCGGGCGCTGCCGCGCTGCTTGCGGAAGGCGAAGCCGCCATAGCATCCAATGCTTCGGCCTTCGATCTGGCTGCCGTCACCGAGATGGACTCCTCCTGCCTCGCCGTGGTCTTCGGCTGGATGCGCGCAGCGAAGGCCGGCGGAAAATCCTTGCGTCTTCTGAATCCGCCGCAGAATCTGTTGAGCCTCGCCGCCGTCTACGGCGTTGCCGACCTCCTTCCTCAGCGCTGACCGCAGCCTTCGGGTTGGTCAACGTTCATGTCCGCTGCGATCCGCATTCAGCAGGTCTCCAAGTGCTTTGGCAGTACGCAGGCGCTGGACGGGGTCGACCTTGAGATTCAACAGGGCGAGTTCTTCGGGCTGCTGGGACCCAATGGCGCCGGCAAGACAACCCTGATTTCGGCGCTGGCCGGACTCGTTCGCGCGGATGCCGGAAACCTCAGCGTGATGGGCCACGACGTGCAGGCCGACTATCGCGCGGCGCGGCGTCTTCTGGGAGTCGTGCCCCAGGAACTGGTATTTGATCCTTTTTTTACGGTTCGCGAATCGCTGAAAATCCAGTCTGGATACTTCGGCATTGGCGACAACGATGCCTGGGTTGACGAAATACTGGAGAAGCTGGGGCTTACATCCAAGGCCAATGCCAACATGCGCATGCTGTCCGGTGGCATGAAGCGCCGGGTGCTGGTCGCACAGGCTTTGGTGCATCGTCCGCCCGTGATAGTGCTTGACGAGCCGACAGCCGGGGTCGATGTCGAGTTGCGACAGACCTTGTGGCAATTCATCCGGCGGCTCAACGAAGCGGGACACACCATCGTGCTGACCACGCACTATCTTGAGGAGGCCGAGAATCTCTGTACTCGCATTGCCATGCTCAAAGCCGGTCGCGTGGTCGCCCTGGATAGCACAACGAACCTGTTGCGACGCTTTTCCGTCCATAGCCTGCGCTTGCGCACCGACGGCGTGATGCCGGCCGAACTGAGACAGAATGCCGCGCAAAACGGCGGCTGGTGGTCGCTGCCTTTTGATGGATTTGACGAAGTCGAGCCTTTGCTGGCTCGAATACGCGCCGCCGGTTGCAAGATCGACGATCTCGAAATCGGCAAGCCCGATCTTGAGGAGGTTTTCGTTCGCGTCATGCAGGGTCCGCGGCAGGAACAGGCCAGCTGAGATGCGTTACGGCGGCTTTTCCACACTGCTCTACAAGGAAGTCCTGCGCTTCTGGAAGGTGGCCTCGCAGACTGTCGCGGCGCCGGTGCTCACGGCGCTGCTCTATCTGTTGATCTTCTCCCACGTGCTGGAAGGGCACGTGAGAATCCATGGGGTCACCTATACGGCCTTCCTGATTCCGGGGTTGGTGATGATGTCGGTATTGCAGAATGCCTTCGCCAACTCTTCGTCCTCGCTGATCCAGTCCAAGGTGACGGGAAACATTGTCTTCGTCCTGCTGCCGCCTATTTCCTATCTGGAGTTTTTCGCCGCCTATGTACTGGCATCCGTGGTGCGTGGGCTGGTGGTCGGAGCGGGTGTATTGCTTGCCACCTTCTGGTTTGCACCGCTGACCTTTGCGCAACCCGCCTGGATTCTGGTCTTTGCCCTGATGGGCGGCGCCATTCTGGGCAGCCTCGGCGTAATCGCCGGTATCTGGGCCGACAAATTTGATCAGCTCGCCGCCTTCCAGAATTTCCTGATCATGCCGCTCACCTTTCTGTCGGGGGTGTTTTACTCCATTAACTCCCTGCCGCCCTTCTGGCAGCAAGTCTCCCACTGGAACCCGATCTTCTACATGATTGACGGGTTTCGCCATGGTTTCTTCGGTGTTTCCGACGCATCGCCCTGGCTGAGCTTTGCGGTCGTCGGCGCGTGCCTTGCCGTGTTGATGGCATTCACTTTGAATTTGCTTAAGCGCGGCTACAAGCTGCGCGCCTGAGGAGTATCGATATGCTTGACCCAAAACAAATCGAAACATGGATTGCAGCCGGCCTGCCCTGCGAGCATCTGTCCGTCGAGGGTGACGGCCATCATTTTGAGGCCGTCATTGTCAGTGGCGAGTTCGCCGGCCTGAACCGCGTCAAGCGGCAGCAGCGCATCAACGCCATTCTCAAGGCGCGTTTCGATTCTGGCGAACTGCACGCCCTGTCGATGCAGACCATGACGCCGGAGGAATGGACGGCCAATGGATAAGCTGCTGATCGCGGGAGGCATTCCGCTCACGGGCGAGGTGGCGATATCCGGAGCCAAGAATGCTGCCCTGCCGCTGTTGTGCGCGGCGTTGCTGACAAAGGAGCCGGTGACCTTCACCAACGTGCCGCACCTGAACGACATCGGCACCATGCTGAAACTACTGGCGCAAATGGGCGTCAAGGTTTCGCGCGAGCTTGGAAAAGTCGGCGCTGGCGACACGGTGACGCTGGATGCCTCGGGTCTGGACAACGCCGTCGCGCCCTACGAGATGGTGAAGACCATGCGCGCCTCGATCCTGGTGTTGGGCCCGCTGGTAGCCCGCGCGGGCGAGGCCAGGGTGTCGCTTCCCGGCGGCTGCGCCATCGGTGCGCGGCCGGTGGATCAGCACATCAAGGGTTTGACGGCGATGGGTGCCGAGATCACTGTCGAACAGGGCTACGTGCATGCCCGTGCCACACGGCTTAAAGGAGCCCGCCTGTTCACCGACATGGTGACCGTCACCGGGACCGAGAACCTGATGATGGCCGCCTGTCTGGCACAGGGCGAAACCGTAATCGAGAACGCCGCGCGCGAGCCGGAAGTGGTCGATCTGGCGAATTGTCTGGTGGCGATGGGCGCGCGCATTTCCGGGGCGGGGGGCGACGTGATCCGCATCCAGGGCGTGGATTCGCTGCACGGCGCCACGCATCGCATCATGCCGGACCGCATCGAGACCGGGACTTATCTGTGTGCCGCCGCCGCCACGGGCGGCGAGGTGCGATTGACGGGCGCCTCGGCAAGCTGCCTCGATGCCGTGATCGACAAGTTGATGGACACCGGCTGCGAAGTCGTTTCCGAGCGCGACGCGATCCGCCTCAAGGCGCCGCGCCGGCTTGCCGCAGTCAGTATCCGTACCGCGCCGTATCCGGCCTTCCCCACCGACATGCAGGCCCAGTTCATGGCCATCAACGCCGTGGCCGACGGTACCGCCGTGATGCGCGAAACGATTTTCGAAAACCGTTTCATGCACGCTGTGGAACTGATCCGGCTCGGCGCCGACATCAAGATCGACGGCAACACGGCCTTCGTCACGGGTGTGCCCAAACTCGATGGCGCCGCAGTGATGGCTACCGACTTGCGCGCGTCAGCCAGCCTGGTGATCGCTGGCCTGGTGGCGCAGGGCGAAACCCTGATCGAGCGCATCTATCATCTCGACCGGGGCTATGAGGGGCTGGAGCAGAAACTGGCCGCTTTGGGCGCCAACATTCGACGGGTAAAATAGATTCATGAGCGGAATAACCATCGCCCTCTCGAAGGGGCGGATTTTCGAAGAAACCCTGCCCCTGCTGGCGGCGGCGGGCATCGTGCCGGCCGAAGATCCCGAGAAGTCGCGCAAGCTGATCATCGGCACCAATCGTGCGGACGTGCGCGTGGTCATCGTACGCGCCTCGGATGTGCCGACCTATGTGCAATATGGTGCGGCGGACATGGGCATCGCAGGCAAGGACGTGCTGCTCGAGCATGGCGGGGCAGGGCTGTACCAGCCGCTCGATCTCAATATCGCCAAATGCCGCATGTGCGTGGCGGCGCCGGCCGGTTTCGACTATGTCGCGGCGGTCCGGCAAGGCGCCCGCTTGCGCATTGCCACCAAGTACATTGCCGTGGCGCGCGAACATTTTGCCGCCAAGGGCGTACATGTTGACCTCATCAAGCTCTACGGCTCGATGGAACTGGCGCCGCTGGCGGGTCTGGCCGAGGCCATTGTCGATCTGGTTTCCAGCGGCAGTACGCTCAAAGCCAACAATCTGGTCGAGGTAGAGGAGATCATGAGCATTTCCTCGCGACTGGTGGTGAATCAGGCGGCGCTGAAAATGAAGCGGGACCTGCTGCAACCCGTCATCGCCGCCATTGAGGCTGCAGTCAGATGATTCGTCGCTTGTCGACACTGGATGCGGGCTTTCTGGCAACGCTCGATGCGCTGCTGCACTTCGATCATTCGACTGACGATGTCATCGAAGCGACGGTCGCCGAAATCCTCAAGCGGGTACGCACCGAAGGCGATATCGCGGTGCTTGACTACACGCGCCGCTTCGATCAGCTCGACGTTGGTACCATGGCCGAACTCGAGCTTTCTGGAAGCGAGTTGCGGCGGGCGTTGGATGGCCTGCCGGCGGCTCAGCGTTCCGCACTTGAAGCAGCGGCACAGCGCGTAACTTCGTATCACGAGAAGCAGAAACTCGAATCATGGAGCTTCACCGAAGCCGACGGCACGCGACTCGGGCAGAAGATCACGCCTCTGGATCGGGTCGGCCTCTATGTGCCGGGCGGCAAGGCGGCCTACCCGAGTTCCGTGCTGATGAATGCGCTGCCGGCCAAGGTGGCGGGCGTCGGCGAACTGATCATGGTGGTGCCCACGCCGCGTGGCGAAAAGAATGCACTGGTTTTGGCTGCCGCAAGCCTGGTTGGCGTCGATCGCGTGTTCACCCTGGGTGGTGCGCAGGCCGTGGCGGCGCTGGCCTACGGCACGCAGACCATCCCGCAGGTAGACAAGATCGTCGGCCCCGGCAACGCCTACGTGGCGGCCGCCAAGCGCCGCGTCTTCGGCACGGTCGGCATCGACATGGTGGCGGGGCCTTCGGAAGTGTTGATCATCGCCGATGCCTCGGCCAATCCGGATTGGGTAGCCATCGATCTGTTTGCCCAGGCCGAGCATGACGAACTGGCGCAATCCATCCTGTTGAGCCCCGATGCCGATTTCATCGCGCGGGTCGCCGCCAGCATCGAAAAGCTGTTGCCGACCATGCCGCGCCGCGAGGTGATCGCCGCCTCGCTCAAGGGGCGCGGCGCCCTGATCCAGGTCGCCGACCTCGACGACGCCTGCGCGCTGGCTAACCGCATCGCGCCGGAACACCTGGAACTCGCCGTCGCCGATCCCGCGCCGCTGGTGGAAAAGATTCGCCACGCCGGCGCGATTTTCGTCGGCCACTACACCTCGGAATCGCTCGGCGACTATTGCGCCGGCCCCAATCACGTGCTGCCGACATCCCGCAGTGCGCGCTTCTCCTCGCCGCTCGGAGTCTATGATTTCCAGAAGCGCTCCAGCCTGATCGAGGTATCGCAAGCGGGCGCGCAAACCCTGGGGCCGATCGCTGCGACGCTGGCGCATGGCGAAGGGCTCACCGCTCACGCCCGCGCAGCGGAGCTGC
>CAYNGV010000034.1:0-16976 GCA_964397005.1 uncultured Sulfuritalea sp.
TCACGTGGGTGATCAGGTCGTCGATGTTGATCTTGCCTTCCATGTACCAGTCGACAATCTTCGGCACGTCGGTACGCCCTCTTGCGCCACCGAAGGCCGAGCCCTTCCAGACCCGACCGGTCACCAGCTGGAACGGCCTCGTCGAAATTTCCTGCCCCGCGCCCGCTACGCCGACGATGGTGCTGGTGCCCCACCCTTTGTGACAGCATTCCAGCGCCTGGCGCATGAGCTTGACGTTACCGACGCATTCGAATGTGTGATCGGCGCCGCCCTTGGTCAGGCTGACCAGATACTCGACGAGATCGCCCTCCACTTCCTTCGGGTTGACGAAATGCGTCATTCCGAATTTTTCCGCCAACGTCTTGCGACCGGGATTGATGTCCACGCCGATGATCATGTTGGCGCCCACCATGCGCGCGCCCTGAATCACGTTGAGGCCGATGCCGCCCAGGCCGAAAATCACCACGTTGTCGCCCGCCTGCACCTTGGCGGTATTGATCACCGCGCCGATGCCCGTGGTAACGCCGCAACCGATGTAACAGACCTTGTCGAACGGCGCATCCTCGCGAATTTTGGCCACCGAGATCTCGGGCATCACGGAATAGTTGGCGAAGGTCGAGGTGCCCATGTAGTGGAACACCGGCTTGCCGCCGAGGCTGAAGCGACTGGTGCCGTCCGGCATCAGGCCCTTGCCCTGGGTCGAGCGAATCGCCTGGCACAGATTGGTCTTCTGCGAGAGGCAATATTCGCACTGACGGCATTCCGGCGTGTAGAGCGGAATCACGTGATCGCCCGGCTTGACGCTGGTGACGCCGGCACCCACTTCGACCACGATGCCCGCACCCTCATGGCCGAGGATGGCCGGGAAAATGCCTTCGGGATCGTCGCCCGAGAGCGTGAAGGCATCGGTGTGGCAGACGCCGGAGGCCTTGATCTCGACCAGAACCTCTCCGGCGCGCGGACCGTCGAGGTCCACGGTTTCTATGGTGAGCGGTGCTCCGGCCTTGTGCGCCACGGCGGCTTTGACTTTCATGAATTCTCCTTGGTCATGGGTGACTCGTTCAGCGCGTACCGCCCTGAACCATGCGTCGATCACGGGACGATGCCCGCAGGACGCAGCCAGAATTTTGCCGAGTCGCCAACGTGGAGGGAATCGGGATCATTCCCGTGGCTGCTAGGGGTTATCCCTGAATCGCGGCTGGGGCGACTGGCGCGGTTCGGTACTATCGACCTGCCCGTTCGCCGTATCGTCAGCGCCGACTTTTTCAAATGGCAGCAACGCGCGCGTCGAATTCGCCACCACCAGCAGGCTGCTGGCCGACATCGCCACTGCCGCGACCAGCGGACTGAGAAAGCCGGCCATGGCCAGCGGAATGGCAATCGCGTTGTAGCTCAGCGCCCAGGCCAGATTCTGCCGGATGCGTCGCTGTGCGGCGCCGACCAGCGCAAAGGCGTCAAGCACGCGCTCCAGGCGGTCGCCGGGAATCACCATGTCGGCAGCCTCGGCGGCGAGTTGCGTGGGTGCGCCGAAAGCAATGCCGAAATCTGCCGCGGCCAGCGCCGGCGCATCGTTGCTGCCGTCGCCGATCATCGCCACCCGGCCTTGCATCTTGAGGCGCCGGATCACCGCCGCCTTCGCCTCGGGCGGTACACCGGCATGGACCTCATCCACATGCTCGGCATAGCCATTGGAATGCTCGGCGCCGGTCAGCAACACCACGCGACAGTGGCGACGCAAGGTGGTGACGACTTCGATCCACTCGGGGCGGGCGCGATCGCGCGTGACGATGGCGCCTTCGGCACGCCCGTCCCAGCCAACCCACGAGACCACGCTGTCGCCTTCGCGGCGGCCGGCGACCTGGGCCTCGAGTGATGCCGGAATCGCCCAGCCCAGGGTCGCGAACAGGGTGCGGCTGCCAACCGCGACGCGGTCTCCGCCGACCCTGGCCACGGCGCCCCGACCGGGATGGAGCTCGACCTCGCTGGCGGTACGCGTCGCGTCGAGGCCGGCAATCGCCTTCGCCACCGGATGCTCCGAATGGCGCTCGACCGCCGCCGCACGCGCGGCGGTAGCGGGCGGCCCGATGACGTCCACCACGGCCATTTCACCGGACGAAAGCGTGCCTGTCTTGTCCAGCACGACAATGTCTATGCGCGACGATTTCTCGAACAGGTCGGCGCTGCTGACGATGATGCCGCGACGCAGCGCGGTGCCCACTGCCGTTGCCGCGGTGAGCGGAATCGCCAGGCCAAAGGTGCAGGGGCAGGAGACGATCAAGGTTGCCAGGCTGGCCAGCAGCGCCTTCTCCGGCGATGCGCCGGCAACGAGAAAACCCAGGCCGACCAGCGTGGCCAGCAACATCACCACCGGCACGAAGGCGCGCGCCAGCCGATCGACGCGTCCCTGCATGCCACCGCTGGCGCTTTGCATGTTCCACAGCAGCCGGGAAAGATTGGCCATGCGGTTTTCCACCCGCTCGCCGATTTCGATTTCCAGGTTGCCTTCGAGCAGGATGCTGCCGCCCATTACGCGCTCGCCGGCACCGCGCGACGCCGGAAAGGCTTCGCCGGTCATCAACGACTCGTCGATCGCGCCCTGCCCGGCGACGATCTCGCCATCCACCGGGATCGCCTCGCCCGGACGCACGAAGACCCGGTCGCCGGGTACCAGTTCGTCGAGCCCGCACACCAGGTAGCGGCCCTCGCGCAGTACGCAGGCCCGGTTGGACCAGGCGCGCAGGATGCCGGTGAGTTCCTGGGTAGCCTTGAGCCGCGCCCCGCGTTCGAGGAAGCGGCCGATGGTCACCACCGCGATCAGGGTGCTGGCGACTTCAAAATACAGATCGAGCGGATCGCGAAACAACTGCACGGTGCTGTAGGCATACGCGGCGAGGATCGAAAGCGCCAGCAACAGGTCCATGTTCGGCACGCGAATGCGCAGCGCGGTCCATGCGCCGCGCAGGATCGGCCAGCCGACATAGAAAACCAGCAGCGTGGTGAAGACGAACAGGGCCAGCGGCGTCGCCTTGAAAGCCAGCCAGCCGATCGCCGCGTAGTCTTCCGGCTGGACGAAGCCGCCATGCACCGGGTACACGAAGAGCAGCGTCAGCATCATCACCGGCGAGGCCAGGCAGCCGGCGGTCAACAGGCGCAGCAGCTCCGGGCGCTCGTCGTGCTCCGGTGGTGCTTCGTCATGAAGGCGTGCGCGGTAGCCGGCGCGCGCGATCGCGGCCGGCAGTTGCGCTTCATCGATCAATGCCGGGTCGTAGGTGATCTTTGTCGTGCCGCTGGCATAGCTCGACGCCGCGGCGAGGATGCCGGGCGTTCGCGGCGCCAGCCTCTCGATCAGGTATTCGCACGAAGCGCAGTGCATGCCCTCGATCCACAGGAAGGCTTCACGGGCTTGCGGCGGCGGCGCGGCGGCGACGGGGCGGTCCGCCGCGATAACGGCCTCACCGAAACAGCGATAAACCTCGCGGCAGCCATGGCAGCAGAACTCGTGACCGGCATCGCGCAACGGCGATTTGGGATTGGGCAGGCCGCAGAGCTTGCAGTGCATGGCGTTCCTCGTGCTGTTCACGTGCGGGACGGCGGGGCTTGCGCCGCCGCCGTCACCGGGGATAACCAAGGCGCCGCGTTATCGCCGCGCCGCGCAACAGCCTGCTACGTCGCGCCCACCCGCTGCCCCAGCGTGTCGCCGAGCTCGCGCGACTGCATCAGATTGTACGCATAGACCACGAAAGAAGCGCCGAGGATTACGCCGAAGATCATGATCAGGTTGCCGTAGAGCATCCAGCCTTCCTGGTTCCAGTCGGCGAAGCGCCGCGGCATGCCGGCCGCGCCACCGGCCAGCATGGCTATCGCCGCGCCGAAGCCGCCGACCGTGAAGAGACGAACGAACCACGTGCCGAGGACCGGATCGAGCTTGCGCCCGGTGATCACCGGATAGTGGTGGTAGAGCACGCCCATCCACATCAGCGACATCGCCAGGATCACGGTCATGGTGTGCCCGCTTTGCCACATCGTGCCGTGCAATACGTAGGCCCAGGCGACGTTGGAGGTGACGATGGCGCTGGCGCCGTCGAGGATGTACAGCGCCCAGCCGAGCAGCACCGCGATGATGCCCGGTTCGGCGCGCAGGCCGTGCTGCCAGATGGTCGCCAGCACGGTGAATATGCTGATCGCGGCGCCGATGCCGGTACCCCAGCTCATGATGTTGCCCCAGTAGGACAGCGACGCCGGCTGGTTGGGATAGAAGGTGATGAAGTGGTGGAGGAAGGAGGTGACCGAGGTCAGCAGCAGGATCCACAGCGCGGTGTTGGCCAGCTTGTCGCTGAACAGCTTGCGCGTGCCGTCGGCCAGATACAGTGGCAGCGTCGCGTACATTGCGCTCGACACCATCAGCGCCATGGCTTCCATCAGGTTGTGGGCGAAGATGTAAAAGCAGTACTGGAACACCACCGGCTCGGCGGCCCATGCCGCCATCGACATCGGTATCACGCCATAGAGCGCGAGCAGCAGCGTGGTGCCGACGACGACCAGCGGCAGGCCGGCGATCAGCAGCGTCAGCGCCGAAAGCGTCATGCCGAGCATGCCCGGATCGTTGAGCGAGCGCTCGGAGAGAACCAGATCCGGCCGCTTCTTGCCGAAGAACAGCATCGAGAGCCCCAGCAGCGGATAGAGCAGGATCATGCAGGCGAGCACCAGGTAGATACCGGTGAAGCCGAGGATCACCGAGTTCATGCTCCAGATGCCCATTTGCGCGCCGACCAGCGGCAAGGGGAACATCACTACAAAGCTGACCTTGAAACCCATCAGCACGGCGACGGTGAGCAGGGCGGCGCCGAGGTTCATGGTGATGAAGCACAGCGCCGGCAGCCAGCCCGTGATCGGCTTGCCGACGCAGCCGCCGGAACGGTGCAGGCCGACCCCGACCATGAGCTGGAAGGAGAAGGGAAAGGCCAGCGCCGCGCCGTGCAGTGTCAGCGTGGTGTAGAAATGGCCGGAGTCGAGATCGAACATCTGCGTGGCCGGCATCACCAGGCCGAGCAGGCCGGCGACCGCCAGCCAGATGAAGGAGGCCATGATCATCAGTGCCGGCCAGGCATTGATTTCCTCCAGCCCGGTACTTTTGTCGACGCTGAACATCCGGCCAAAGACCGGGGTGCCCTTTATGATTGCGGTGGCGATAGTCATATTGATTCTCCTCGGGTCAGGTGGCGGCTTTGCTCTTGACGACGGTCAGCTCGTCCTGCATGCCATGGTGGGCGATGCCGCAGTATTCGAGGCAGCGGATCTTGTAGGTGCCCGGCTCGGTAAAGGTGCGCACGACGCTGGTCGCTTTCGACACGCCCGGCATCATGAGCATGGTGAACAGCATGCGGCCATCGGGGTGATACACGGCGAAACCATGCTGGGTGTCCTTGGCTCGGCCGGAAAAGCGCACCGGCTTGCCGGCTTCGACCTCGCGGGTGGACATCTCGTACTTCCACGAAGTGGCCGTGAGCTCGACCTCCTGCACGGGCACGCCGCCGGTCGCGGCGTGCGCCGTGGCGATGATGGGCATGAACTTGAGGCTGGCGAGGTTGATCGTGACGAAAATGACGAAAACCGCAGTGAGCCAGTAGCCCTCGAGGCGGGACATGGCCGCGGGCGGCGTGGTGCCGGGCCCGGAATCGACCACCGACTTGCGGTGGATTACATACCAGAACATCCCGGCGAACGGCAACAGCATGGCCATCGTCACCCAGAACGCGCCCCAGCCTGAAAATAGAAAGTCCAGCATGTGTTTGCCTCCTCCTGATCCATTATTCGGGACCGGGCTGCCCGGATCGCGGCGCTCGGCGTCGTGGTGGCCAACCTCGTCCCCACGGTTGCCGAACGATAGGCTTTCGGGAATGGGTCGGCAATTGGGGTGTTTACTTAGGTCCAGCAAGGTTTCCCCCGATTGCTGGTGCGCTTGCGCCGGTTCACACTGGCACCGTCCATCGAATAGCAAGCTAGGGGGGTGCCATGGCTGAAACTGTCCTGATCCGGCTGAACACAGGCGAAAGGCTGCAACGCTACGTCCGTCTGACCAAGCCGCGCGTGGTGACACTGATCGTGTTCTGCGCGGTAATCGGCATGCTGCTGGCCACGCCCGGCATGGTGCCGTTGCAAACCTTGCTGGCCGCGACCGCCGGCATCGCCCTGGTGGCCGGCGCCGCGGCGGCGGTGAACTGCCTGATCGAGCGCAAGATCGACGCCATCATGGCGCGTACCCGGGGACGGCCGCTACCGCGCGGGGAGGTAGACGTCACGGAGACCTTCCTGGTTTCCGGCGTGATCGGCAGCCTTGGCCTGGCCCTGCTCCACGCCTTCGTAAATCCTCTGACCATGTGGCTGACTCTGGCGACTTTCGTCGGCTATGCCGTCATCTACACGGTGATCCTGAAACCGCTGACACCGCAGAACATCGTGATCGGCGGGGCCTCCGGCGCCATGCCGCCGGTACTGGGCTGGGCGGCGGTGACCGGACAGACGCCAGAACAGGCCTGGCTGCTGTTTCTCATTATCTTCGTCTGGACGCCACCACATTTCTGGTCGCTGGCGCTATATCGAGCGCAGGAGTACGCAGAAGCCAATCTGCCGATGCTGCCCGTGGTACATGGCCGGGAATATACCCAACGCAGCGTCTTCGCCTATACCATCGGCCTCGCGTTGGTGACGCTGATGCCCTTCGCCATCGGCATGAGCGGCTGGTTCTATCTTGCCGCGGCCGCAGTGCTCAATGCGATGTTCATCCGCCATGCGTGGCGGGTCTGGCGCCACTACAGCGACCGGATTGCGCAGCGGGCCTTCCGCTTCTCGATTGTGTACCTGTCGCTGCTGTTTGCCGCACTGCTGGTCGATCACTATTTGCCGTACTAAGTGCCGCCGCCTGCGCTCATGAATTGTTCAGCATCGACATCTTGACCAGGTCTGACACCGAGCGCGCGTTCATTTTCTCCATCACCTTGGCGCGATGGACTTCCACGGTTTTTGCGCTGAGGCCGAGGGTGTTGGCTACCGCCTTGTTGGACATTCCTTCCACGACCAGGTCCATCACCTCGCGCTCGCGCGGCGTCAGGCTGGCGACCAGTGCGCTCAGCTGGGCGCGCTGCGTGTCGCGCCCGCGCCGCTCCGCATCGAAAGAGATGGCACGCTGCATCCGGTCGAGCAGGTCCTGGTCATTGAAGGGCTTCTCGATGAAGTCGAAGGCACCGGCCTGCACCGCGCGCACAGCCATCTGCACGTCGCCATGCCCCGTGATGAAGATGATCGGAACGCGTATCCGCTGTGCGGTCAGCCGTTCCTGCAGTTCGATGCCGCTCATGCCCGGCATGCGCACATCGAGTACCAGGCACCCCGGCTTCGCTGCATCGTAGCCGTCCAGAAACGCCTGGGCGGAGGCGAAGGTCTCCACCTTGAGCTGGACGGACTCGATCAGCCAGCGCAGGCTGCGGGCAACCGCCAGATCGTCGTCAACTATGAAGACTGTCGGCTCGCTCACGCCTGTGCGCCTGCTGTTCGCTGAGTTGCAGGGTGAAGCGCAGGATGGCGCCCCCATCCCGACCCGATTCCGCCCGCACCCGCCCGCCATGGGCTTCGATGATCGATTGGCTGATCGCCAGTCCCATCCCAACCCCCTCGCGCTTGGTGGTGAAGAACTGGTCGAAAACCTGATCGATCACGGCAGCGTCGATGCCGGGACCGGTGTCGGCGATCTCGACTTCCACCGCCTGCGCAGCGAAGTGGCGGGTGTGAATCACCACCTCGCGTCGCGGCGAGTTCGCCTCCGCCATGGCCTCCACGGCATTGCGCACCAGGTTGCAGACGACCTGCTCGATCATGATCGCATCGGCCAGGACCTTGGGCAGATGAGGGTCAAGCTCCAGGCGCACCATGGTGCGGTGCTGGCGTGCCTCGTGCTCGGTGAATTTGACCACCGCGCGCACGATCTGGTTGATGTCCATGGGCTTCAATTGCGATTCGCTCTTGCGCACGAAGTCGCGTACATGACGCAGAATGTCGCTGGCGCGTTCGGCCTGCGCGCAAACTTCCTCCAGCGGTTCGATCAATTCGTTCGGACTCATGCCGCCGGAGCGCAGGCGGCGGATGCAACCACGGGAGAAATTTGCGATCGCCGACAGCGGCTGGTTGAGTTCATGGGCGATGCCGGTCGCCATTTCCCCCATGGTAGACAGCCGTGCCACGCGCGCCAGTTCGGTCTGATGCCGGCGTCCCTGCTCCTCGGCCTGCTTGTGCTCGGTGATGTCACGCGTAATTCCCAGCAATGCATAAATATTGCCGCGCGCATCCCTCAGCGGCGCGGCATGGGTTTCCATCCAGGCAATCCGGTTCTTCAGCGTGATCGCCTTGAATTCGTAGACCACCGCTTCCCCGGCGAATACCCGCCTCATGTTTTCGCGATAGGCCTCGACGCACTCGGGTGCGACGACAGAGTAGATCTTGCGACCAACTATATCGGCGGGCTGATTGGCATCGACCAGTCGCAGGCCCGCCGGATTGATTTCGAGAACGGTGCCGTCTTCCGCCTGCAGCTTCACGCACTCGGGTTCGGATTCGATGATGGTGCGCAGCCGGTATTCATTCTCCTGCAGGCGGTCGAGCACACTCTCGTGCGTGGTTTCCTTTTCGCTCACCTTGCGCTCGGCTTCGCGCAGGCGCAGCAGCAGCACTCCCATTAGCATCAGGGCGGCCGCGAGCGAACCACCGAGGGCCACCAGCGCGAGCAAAAGCATGTCGCTTCCCGTGTTCATGGTACCTACGTCTCTTTATCCATTGTGCAACGCAACTCTAACAAGGGGCTTTAGCGGGTCAATCAGGAACAACCTGCGACAGCCTAGGTAATTACCCCTATTGTCGACATCATCGAGTTTGCTGAATAGTACAAGTCTTTGAGAGAAATGCCTGTTCCTTTCATGGAAAAGCCAGACGCACCTTCCTGCCTGCGCAACCGCGAACCGATCCTCGGGGTACTGCGCGAGCATTTCGCGGATCGACGCACTGTGCTTGAGATCGGCAGCGGGACCGGGCAGCACGCGATTTTCTTTGCCGCCGCGCTGCGCCATCTCAACTGGCAAACCTCGGAACAACGCGAGAGCCTGCCTGGCATCCTGGCCTGGCTGGACGAGGCGGCCTTGCCGAATACGCCGGCGCCACTCGAACTTGACGTCATGGGAGCATGGCCGACACAGCGCTACGACGCGATTTTCAGCGCCAATACCTTGCACATCATGAGTTGGGCCAATGTCGAGTGTATGTTCGCCCGCCTGCCTGAGGTCATGACCGGTGACGCCGTGCTCGCGATCTATGGCCCTTTCAATTATGCGGGCCACTTCACCAGCGAGAGCAACGCCACGTTTGACGCCTGGCTGAAGCAAAGTGGCGCGCACCGAGGCATCCGCGACTTTGAAGCAGTGGATGCACTGGCCGGCAAGGCAGGCCTGACGCTGCTTGAAGATCGCGCCATGCCGTCGAACAACCGCTGCCTGGTTTGGGGTCGATAGCGGCCACCCGCAAGGGATGTCGCGCCGTCAGGCAGCATCCGCTTGAACGAGCGCCTTCACCGCATCGCGCACCAGAGGCTTGAGATTTGCCTCCTCCGTCCCGCCCAGCGTAGCCATAAGCTGTGTTCGCATGCGCGGATCCCAAGTGCGCCGCAGGTGGCTGGCGATGTCCCTGACCGCCTGTTCGCGATCCGGCATGGCCTCGAAAAAGGCGCCGATCTGATTGGCCATCCTGATCAAGGTATCGGGGTTCATGAGCTGCGCTCCAACATGGCCTTGCTTTCGGTGTAGATCACGCAGGCCTCCTGACGCAGGAATCCGATCAGGGTGACATTCAGGCTTTCCGCCAAACGTACCGCGCGGGCAGTCGGTGCCGAAACAGCAGCGAGGGTGCCGACACCCAGCGCCGCAGCCTTCTGCACCATCTCGAAGCTGGCACGACTGGTGATGACGAGGGCACTGTCGGCAACGGCGACACCACCGCGCGCCAGCGCGCCGAGGGTCTTGTCCAGCGCGTTGTGGCGGCCGATGTCCTCGCGCACATAGCTGACCATGCCTTCGCGATCGACACGGCAGGCGGCATGGGTGGCGCCGGTCGCCTGTTGCATGACTTGCAGCGCCGGCAGTCGGCGCATGCCGGCGTAGAGGGCGGGCAGTGGAAATGGCGCCGACGGCGACAGCGGCAACAGGTCGCGCATTACCTGGCCCAGGCTCTCGGCGCCGCACAGGCCGCAGCCGGTGCGGCCGGCCAGGCTGCGGCGGCGTTCCTTGAGACGAGCGAAGTCCTCGCTGGCGATCTCGATCTGCAGGGTGATGCCGGCGTCCGATTCGCTGCAAACAATGTCGAAGATGTCCTGCCGGCGCGCAACGATGCCTTCCGACAGACTGAAGCCGACCGCCAGATCCTCGAGGTCGGCGGGGGTCGCCAGCATCACCGCGTGGCTGATGCCGTTGTACTCGAAGGCGACCGGCGTCTCTTCGGCCAGGTCGTCCGGCCGGCTCGTGCCGTCGCGCCACACCGACCGTCTGACGATTGGCTTCATGCGCCGACGAGCAGTGATACCTGCACTGCGGTGACCTTGTACTCGGGGCAGTTGGTGGCCCAGTCGGAGTTGTCGGTGGTGATCACGTTGGCGCCGGATTCGGGAAAGTGGAAGGTGGTATAGACCACGCCCGGCTGCACCCGCTCGGTCAGCGTCGCCGGCAGCACGGTCTTGCCGGCGCGCGATTCGATGCCGACGCGGTCGCCGTCGCGGATGCCGCGCTCCTCGGCGTCGTGCGGATGGATCTCGAGCAGGTCGGCGCCGTAAAAGTCGGTGTTGGCGGTACGGCGTGTTTGCGCGCCAACGTTGTACTGCGAGAGCACGCGGCCGGTGGTCAGCAGCAGCGGAAAACGGCGCGTGACCTTTTCGTCGGTCGGCACGTACTGGGTGATCAGGAAGCGTCCTTTGCCACGCACAAATTCGTCGACATGCATGGTCGGCGTGCCGTCGGGCGCCGTCTCGTTGCAGGGCCATTGCAGACTGCCGGTGCGTTCCAGCTTGTCGTAGCTGACCCCGGCAAAGGTCGGCGTCAGGCGCGCGATCTCGTCCATGATCCGGCTCGGGTGTTCGTAGTGCATGGCGTAGCCCAGCGCCTTGGCCAGCGCCATGGTCACCTCCCAGTCGGCCATGCCGGCCAGCGGCGGCATCACCCGACGCACGCGCGAGATGCGGCGCTCGGCATTGGTGAAGGTGCCGTCCTTTTCGAGGAAGGAGGCGCCGGGCAGGAAGACGTGGGCGTACTTCGCCGTCTCGTTGAGGAAGAGATCCTGCACCACCACGCATTCCATCGCCGACAGCGCGGCGACCACGTGATGCGTATTGGGATCCGACTGCGCCGGGTCCTCGCCCTGGCAGTAGAGGCCGAGGAAGGAGCCGTCCAGCGCCGCATCGAGCATGTTGGGAATGCGCAGGCCCGGCTCGGACTGGATTGCCACGCCCCAGTCGTGCTCGAACAGTTCGCGGGTAACGGTGTCGGAAACATGACGATAGCCGGGCAGCTCGTGCGGGAAGCTGCCCATGTCGCAGGAGCCCTGCACGTTGTTCTGCCCGCGCAAGGGATTGACGCCGACGCCCTCGCGGCCGACGTTGCCGGTAGCCATGGCGAGGTTGGCGATGGCGATCACGGCGGTGGAACCCTGCGAGTGCTCGGTCACGCCGAGGCCGTAATAGATCGCGCCGTTCGCAGCGCTGGCATACAGCCG
This sequence comes from uncultured Sulfuritalea sp., assembly GCA_964397005.1. Lineage (GTDB taxonomy): Bacteria > Pseudomonadota > Gammaproteobacteria > Burkholderiales > Rhodocyclaceae > Sulfuritalea. The sequence goes on from CAYNGV010000034.1 coordinate 11,797, forward strand.
GGCCGCGGCGCGCACTTCGGAGGCCGGTACGCCGCTGGCGGCTTGCAGCGCCTCGGGCGAATTGGCCGGGCGGGCGACGAACGCGCGCCAGTCGGCGAAGGCTTTGGCTTCGCAGCGTTCCGCGACGAAGCTCTCATCGACCAGGCCCTCGCTGACGATCACATGAGCCATGGCGGACAGCACGGCGACATTGGTACCCGGCCTCAGCTTCAAGTGATGCGCGGCCTTGATGTGCGGCGAATTCACCAGATCGATCTCCCGCGGATCGATCACGATCAGTTGCGCACCCTCGCGCACGCGACGCTTGAGGCGCGAGGCGAACACCGGGTGGCCGTCGCTGGGGTTGGCGCCGATCACGACTATCACGTCAGCCTTCTCCACCGACTTGAAGGTCTGCGTGCCCGCCGATTCGCCGAGCGTCTGCTTGAGGCCATAGCCGGTCGGTGAATGGCAGACGCGGGCGCAGGTGTCGACGTTGTTGTTGCCGAATGCCGTGCGCACCAGCTTCTGCACCAGGTAGTCCTCTTCGTTGGTGCAGCGGCTGGAAACGATGGCGCCAACGGAATTGCGCCCCGCCTTGTTCTGGATGCGACGGAATTCAGAGGCGGCATGAGCGAGCGCCTCATCCCACGACACCTCGCGCCAGGGATCGCTGATCTTCGCGCGAACCATCGGCGTGGTGACGCGGTCCGGATGCGTCGCGTAACCCCAGGCAAAACGGCCCTTGACGCAAGCGTGACCCTCGTTGGCGCGACCATCCTTCCACGGCACCATGCGCACCACTTCTGAACCCTGCATTTCGGCGCGGAAGCCGCAACCGACGCCGCAATAGGCGCAGGTCGTGGTCACGCTGTGTACGGCCTGGCCTTTTTCGATGACGGACTTTTCCATCAGCGTCGCCGTCGGGCAGGCATTGACGCAGGCACCGCAGGAAACGCACTCGGAAGCCATGAAGGATTCTCCCTGTCCGGCCGTCACCACCGAGCCGAAACCGCGGCCGGCGATGGTCAGCGCAAAGGTCCCCTGCTGCTCTTCGCAGGCGCGCACGCAGCGATTACAGACGATGCACTTGCCCGGATCGAAGCTGAAATAGGGGTTCGATTCGTCCTTGACGACGTCGCTGAAGTGGTTCTCGCCTGCACCATAGCGCACTTCGCGCAGGCCGACCACGCCGGCCATGGTCTGCAGTTCGCAGTTGCCGTTGGCGGAGCAGGTCAGGCAGTCCAGCGGATGGTCGGAGATATAGAGCTCCATGACGTTGCGGCGCAGCTTCGCCAACTGCGGCGACTGCGTGCGCACCTTCATGCCGGCTTCGGCCGGCGTGGTGCACGAGGCCGGGAAGCCTCGTCGGCCTTCGATCTCGACCAGGCACAGGCGGCAGGAGCCGAAGGGCTTGAGGATATCGGTGGCGCACAGCTTCGGGATCATCACGCCAGCCTCGGCGGCGGCGCGAATCAGCGAGGTCCCGGCCGGCACGGTGACCGCCTGGCCATCGATGTCCAGAGTGACCAGCGTTGTCGCGGTCGATGCCGGCGTGCCGAAGTCGATTTCAGCGCACGCGTTCATGCGAAATCCTCGGAAAAGTGATCAAGTGCCGACAACACCGGAATTGGCGTCATGCTGCCCATGGCGCACAGCGAGCCGTGAGCCATGGTGTCGCAAAGGTCGCGTAGAAGTTCGACCTGTTCCGCCTGTCCACCGTGGATGCGATCGATGACCTCGACGCCGCGCGTCGAGCCGATGCGGCAGGGCGTGCACTTGCCGCAGGATTCGATGGCGCAAAACTTCATCGCGTAGCGCGCCTGCTTCGACATGTTCACCGTGTCGTCGAAGGCGACGATGCCGCCGTGACCGAGCCCTGCGCCGATGGCGGCAAAGGCTTCGTAGTCCAGCACGGTGTCGAACTTCGCTTGCGGCAGATAAGCACCCAATGGTCCGCCTACCTGCACCGCACGCAGCGGCCGGCCCGAGCGCGAGCCACCGCCGAAGTCGTAAAGCAGCTCACGCAAGGTGAGGCCGAAGGGCACTTCGACCAGTCCGCCGTACTTGATATTGCCTGCCAGCTGAAACGGCAGTGTGCCCCGCGAGCGGCCACAACCAAACTCCCGGTAGTGCCCGGCACCGCGCGCCAGGATATCCGGCACGCTGCCAAAGGTGATGACGTTGTTGATTACCGTCGGCTGGCCGAACAGGCCCGCGACCGCCGGCAGCGGCGGCTTGGCGCGGACGATGCCGCGCCGGCCCTCCAGGCTTTCGAGCAGCGCGGTTTCCTCGCCGCAGACGTAGGAGCCGGCGCCCTTGCGCACCTCGATCCTGAAATCGCCGAGCCAGTCCTGCGCACCATCGAGTGCCGCATTCAATGCGGCGATGGCATGCGGATATTCGGAGCGGACGTAGATGTAGCCCGTGGTGGCGCCTACCGCGAGGCCGGCGATGGCCATGCCTTCGAACAACTGGAACGGGTCGCCCTCCATCAACAGCCGGTCGGAGAAGGTACCGGAATCGCCCTCGTCGGCGTTGCAGACGATGTACTTCCGTGTCGCCGGCGTATCGAGCACGGTCTGCCACTTGATCCCGGTGGGAAAGGCCGCGCCGCCGCGACCGCGCAGCCCGGAATCGGTTACGGCACGGACAATCTCCACGGGCGCCATGGCACGTGCGCAACGCAGCCCATCGCCGCCGCCTTGGGCCAGATAGTCGTCGAGTGAGCGCGGATCGACCACGCCGATGCGCCGGCAGGCGAGGCGTTGCTGGCGCTTGAGCGAGGGCAGCTCATCGGTAACGCCCAGATGCAGCGGGTGGGCGCCACCGCTCAGGAAGCCGGCGGCGAACAGGCTGGGCACGTCGGACGCAACCACCGGGCCATAGGCGATGCGGCCACCCGGAGTGGACACTTCGACCAGGGGTTCGAGCCAGAACATGCCGCGCGAACCGTTACGCACGAGCCGGATGTCGATTCCGCGCCTGGCGACTTCGGCGGCGATGGCCGCGGCGACGGAGTCGGCGCCGAGAGCCAGCGCGGCGGCATCGCCGGGAACGTAGACCGTGACGCTCATTGGTCCGCCTCCAAGGCATCGATCAACGCGTCGAACTTTTTCGGCGTGACGTTGGCGTGCAGTGTCGTCTCGTCGATCTGCAGCGCCGGGCCGATGGCGCACAGGCCAAGACAATACACCGGCTCCAGGCTCAGGTCGCTGCCCTCCAGTCGCGCCCTGGCGTGCTTCGCCAGCGCTTCACCGCCGACCGCCTGGCAGGCTTCGGCGCAGCAGACGCGGACCACGTGGCGGCCCGGCGGCGTCTGGCGAAAATGGTGGTAGTAGGAAATGACGCCGTGCACTTCGGCGCGAGACAGGTTGAGTTCCTTCGCGATCAGCGGCACCGAAGCGGGCGGGATGTGGCCGAGTGCCTCCTGGATCTCGTGCAAAATCGGCAGCAGGGCTCCGGGCAGGGTTTGTTTCGCAGCGATGATGCGCAAGACGGTGCCAAGGTTTTCCATACTGCTTTGTAACCCCGTTGCCGCAAAAGGGAAAGCGGGAAAATCCGAAGACCTATGCGGATTTCTCGAAGGACTCCGCAAGAGCTTTGGCTTCGGCGATCAGTGCGGCCACAATCGGCGCTTGCGGCTCGCGCACCAGGGTGACGAGGCCGGTGGCCCAGTCGACCGAAGGCTCGACCAGTTCGATGGCGATCACGCGCGGCGGGGTACCAACCTGATCGAGTACGCTGCGCGGCACGATGGAAGACCAGTGGCCCGAACCCACATGGGCGAGGATGCTGATGATCGAATTGGTTTCCAGCATCGGCGCGACGCCAGCGCCGACTTTTGCGAAGACGGCATCGATGGTCTTGCGGTTCTGCATGTCGGGTGTCAGCAGGCACAGCGGAACACTCGCCGCCTCGGCCCAGCTCACGGTCTCGCGACCGGCAAAACGACCGTCGCCACCCGTCAGCAGAACATGCCGCTCACGCCAGACGGGGACAACGCTGAAACCGGCGGCCTGCGCCGATTCCACATAGACGACTCCGGCGTCAAGTTCAAAGCGGCGCAAACGGGCCAGGATCTCGTCGGTCGCAAGCGAGAGCACCTCCGCCGTGACCAGCGAATGGCGCCGGGCAAATGACGCGGTAAGCGAGGCGACAACCGTGAGTGCGGTCGGTATCACGCCCAGGCGCAAGCGTCCAGTGAGCCCGTCGCGCAGCGATGCCAGCTCCTGCTTCAGCCCCTCGGCGCTGGCCGCCATGCGCTGGGCGTACTCGACCACGCTGCGCCCTTCCGGCGTCAGGCCGGCGAACTGCTTGCCGCGTTCGACCACGGCGACGCCGAGTTCGGTTTCCAGATCGCGGATCGCCGCCGAAAGCGTCGAGGGTGAAACATGGCACGCCGCCGCGGCGCGGCCGAAGTGCTTTTCTCGCGCCAGTGCGATCAGGTAGAGGTATTTGCGGGAGATCATCGGGTGAGACGATGGGAAATCAGCCAGGAACCCGGATATCTCCCCGCCGAGGCTGCGTCAGCGCTCCAGCAGGCTCAGTTTCTCGGGCTTTTTCGCCCATTCGTCGGCGTCTTCCAAGGGCTCCTTGCGCTCGATGATGACCGGCCATTTCTTGGTCAGTTCGGCGTTCAGCGCGGTGAAGTGCTCCTGCCCGGCGGGTACGTCATCTTCGGCGAAGATGGCTTCGACCGGGCACTCTGCAACGCACAGCGTGCAGTCGATGCACTCCTCGGGATCGATTACCAGGAAGTTCGGCCCTTCATGGAAGCAATCCACGGGGCAAACATCCACGCAGTCGGTGTATTTGCATTTGATGCAGGATTCAGTCACAACGTAGGTCATGGTCGGGCTCCGGTTTCAGGGCGCAATGTACCATCGCCATGAACCGTTGGCACGCGGCCGAGTTCGCCATGCTTGGTTTTTTTTGCTAGGATTCGGTCATGCAAGCGACTGTGGTCGCAGCAATTCATCGCACCGAACGCCCGCAAACGTGGCAATTGGCGCAAAAACCCCCGAGGAATCCATGAGCGAACACATTCACCACGTTACCGACAGTACTTTCAAAGCCGAAGTGCTCGACTCCGCCTTGCCGACCCTGGTCGACTTCTGGGCTGAATGGTGCGGTCCCTGCAAGATGATCGCCCCCATTCTCGACGAAGTGGCCAAGGACTATTCCGGCAAGCTGCGCGT
>CAYNGV010000035.1:0-16814 GCA_964397005.1 uncultured Sulfuritalea sp.
CTGATTTCCGCCGACATCGCCCGCAGCTCGGGCCACGCCCTGCTCGATCAGGCGGCCCTCGATGCCGCCCGGCGCATCGGTGCCCTGCCCGGCAACCCGCGCCAAACCCTGTTTCCGGTGAGTTTCCGGCTGCGGTGATTAAGCCGGGTTGTCGATATCGACGAACTCGCACTCGATGCCGAACTGCTCCGCCAGATGCGCGCCCAGCGCCTGCGCGCCATAGCGCTCGGTGGCGTGGTGCCCGGCGGCGATGAAGGCCATGCCGGTCTCGCGCGCCAGATGCACGGTCTGCTCGGAAATCTCGCCCGAGACGAAAACGTCGGCGCCGGTCGCCAGCGCGGCTTCGAAGTAATCCTGGGCGCCGCCGCTGCACCAGGCGATGCGCGCCACCTTGCGCGCCGGATCGCCGATCAGCAGCGGCGCGCGGCCGAGGACTTGCTCCATGTGCCGCGCCAACTCACCGGCAAAAGTCGGCGCTGGCGGTACGCCGACGAAGCCGATGTCCTGTTCGGCGAAACGCCCGCTGACCGTCCAGCCGAGGCGCTGCGCCAGTTGCGCATTGTTCCCCAGCACGGCATGGGCATCCAGCGGCAGGTGGTAGGCGAACAGGTTGATGTCATGTGCCAGCAGGCGCGCCATGCGCTGCTTGCGAAAACCGGTAATGCGGCCATCCTCGGCTTTCCAGAACCAGCCGTGATGCACCAGCAGGGCATCCGCGCCACGCTCGATGGCAGCCTCGATCAATGCATGGCTGGCGGTCACCCCGCAGACGATGCGCCCGATCCGTTCGCGGCCTTCCACTTGCAGACCGTTTGGGCAATAATCGCGGAAGCGCGCAGCCTCCAGCAGAGTATCCAGATGGACACGAAGATCCTCGCGTAAGACTGCATCACCTTGCATTATTTTTGACCCCGAAAAAACAAATTATGCGCCGCCTTTGGATCATTTTTTCCCAGACCGTCACGATCTGCGTTGCCGTCCTGTTTGTCGTCAAGACGCTCAAGCCGGAGTGGCTGGCACAATTGCCCAGCGCCAGCGGCGGCTTCTCCGAGGTGGCAACCGTGCTCGAAGCACCTGCCGGCAGCGAGACGCATCGTCCCGGTTCTTACGCCGATGCGGCAAAAAAGGCGATCCCGGCGGTGGTGCATATTTTTACCAGCCAGGAGGTGAAGGGCCCGCGCCATCCCTTCATCAACGATCCCATTTTCCGGCATTTCTTTGGTGACCGCTTCGGCGAGCAATCGCAGCGCCGCTCGGGGCTGGGCAGCGGCGTGGTGGTCTCGCCGGAAGGCTACATCCTGACCAACTTCCATGTGGTCGATGGCGCCGACGAAATCGAGGTCGCGCACAACGACGGGCGCAAGTACAAGGCACGTGTGGTGGGGTCCGACCCCGAATCCGATCTGGCGGTGCTGCGCATTCCCGCCGACCACCAGCTGCCGGTGATCGCCTTCGGCAGCAGCGAGACCTTGCGCGTAGGCGACGTGGTGCTGGCCATCGGCAATCCTTTCGGCGTCGGCCAGACCGTCACGTCAGGCATCGTCTCGGCGCTGGGCCGTTCGCATCTGGGCATCAACACCTTCGAGAACTTCATCCAGACCGACGCGGCAATCAACCCTGGAAATTCGGGTGGCGCGCTGGTCGATTCCAATGGTCATCTGGTGGGCATCAACACCGCCATCTATTCGCAAAGTGGCGGCTCGATGGGCATCGGCTTCGCCATTCCGGTTTCGCTGGCGAAAAATGTGATGGAGCAGATCGTCAAAACCGGCGGCGTGACGCGCGGCTGGGTTGGCATTGAAGTTCAGGAGATCACGCAGGAACTCGCGGAATCCTTCAAGCTGTCCGCGACTCAAGGCGCTTTGATTGCAGGCGTAATGCGCGGCAGCCCCGCGGACAAGGCCGGCATCAGGCCGGGTGACGTTCTTGCCCAGGTGGCGGGCAAGCGGGTCAAGGATGCACAGGTAATGCTGGAACTGATCGCTGCGCTGGAGCCGGGCAAGGTCGCCCGCTTCGACCTCAAGCGCGACGGACGCGATGTCGGGGTCGAGGTCACCATCGGCAAGCGGCCGAAGCCACCGAAGGAGTAGTGGGTTACGACATCATTCCGGGCTTGACCCGGAATGACGAAAGCTACCTGAGTGAGGCGTTGAGCGCGTCCAGCGCCTTGCTGCCGGGGCAGAGATAGGCGTCACCGAGCTGGTTCAATGGCTTCTCCACCGTGTTCAGGTGGCGATGCAGATCCTCGGCGCTGCTGTCCACGTAGAGCAGGCCGGTGACAATCTCGCCCAGCGCATGGCGCTCCTGCAGATGGTTCATGGCGCCGACGCGATCCGATGGATCGTAATCATTGTCCAGCTTGCGCAGGTGCAGCACCGAGCCGTCATGCTGCACGACGCGGCGCAGCGAGCCGGGCGGATAGGTGGCGTTGATCTGGTCGCGCGGCAGGATGAAGTCGAGCCGGTTGACGGCTTCGTTATGCTCGCGCACGTAGTCGTAGCTCTTGGTCGATCCAGCGTGGTTGTTGAAGGTGACGCAGGGACTGATGACATCGATGAAAGCCGGTCCGCGATGCCTCAGGGCGCCCTTGATCAGCGGAATCAGCTGCTCCTTGTCGCCCGAGAAGCTGCGCGCGACATAGCTGGCACCGAGTTGCAGGGCAAGGGCGACCAGGTCGATCGGCGTGTCGTTGTTCACCACGCCGCGCTTGCTCTTCGAGCCTTTGTCGGCGGTGGCCGAGAACTGGCCCTTGGTCAGGCCATAGACGCCGTTGTTTTCGACGATGTAGGTCATGTTCACGCCACGGCGCATGGCGTGCGCAAACTGGCCGATGCCGATCGAGGCGGAGTCGCCGTCGCCCGAGATGCCCATATAGGTCAGGTCGCGGTTGGCCAGCGCGGCGCCGGTCAGTACCGAGGGCATGCGGCCGTGCGTGGTGTTGAAGCCGTGCGAGGCGCCGAGGAAGTAATCCGGCGTTTTCGATGAGCAGCCGATGCCCGAGAGCTTGGCCACCCGATGCGGTTCGATGTCCAGATCGAAACAGGCCTGCACCACGGCGGCGCTGATCGAATCGTGACCGCATCCGGCACACAGCGTCGAGATGGCGCCTTCATAATCGCGCCGGGTGTAGCCGAGCGTATTCGTCGGGGCGTCGGCCCGCAGCAGTTTGGGTTTGGCGAGATAAGTCATGAGGCCACCTGTTTGCGAATCGGAGTCACCTTGTGTTCCGCGAGTGCGTCGGCGATCCTGCCGGCAATGAAGCGGGCGGTGATCGGCGTGCCATCGTAGTGCAGGACGCGGATCAGGCGCTTCGGATCGACTTCACCTTCATTGATCAGCAGCATGCGCAGCTGGCCGCTTTCGTTCTGCTCGACGACGAAAACGTAGTCGTGCTCGTTGATGAAATCAATCACTTCGTCGGCAAACGGGAAGCCGCGCACGCGCATCAGGTCGACATGCACGTCCTGTTCCTTGAGCAGCGCGAACGCCTCGGCCATGGCCGGGCTGGTCGAGCCATAGTAGATCGCGCCATAGCGCGTGGCTTGCGCCGCACGCTGCACGATCGGCACCGGCACCATTTTCTTGGCCGTTTCAAGCTTGCGCCGCAGCCGCTCCATGTTGTAGACATAGTCCGTCCCCGCCTCGCTGTACTTGGCGTAGGCGTTGCGCGTGGTGCCCCGGCTGAAGAAGGCGCCCTTGGTCGGATGCGTTCCGGGAATCGTGCGCCAGGGAATGCCGTCGCCGTCCACATCGAGATAGCGGCCGAAATTCTTGCCGGCTTCGAGTTGTTCCGCGGTCATCACCTTGCCCCGGTCATAGCGGCGCTGATCGTCCCAGTCGAAAGGCTGGCACAGGCGATCATTCATGCCGATGTCGAGATCGAGGAGGACGAACACCGGGGTCTGCAGGCGATCCGCCAGATCGAACGCCTGGGCGCCGAGCGTGAAGCACTCGTAAGGGTCTTCCGGAAACAGCAGCACATGCTTGGTGTCGCCATGGGACGCATAGGCGCAGGCGATCAGGTCGGACTGTTGGGTGCGCGTCGGCATGCCGGTGGAGGGGCCGCCGCGCTGCACATTGAACACCACCACCGGCACTTCGGCGAAATACGCCAGACCAAAGAATTCCTGCATCAGGGAGATGCCGGGGCCCGAGGTAGCCGTGAAGGCCCGCGCGCCATTCCATGCGGCACCGATCACCATGCCGATCGAGGCCAGTTCGTCTTCGGCCTGAACCACCGCATAGCGGGCCATGCCGTTGTCGGGATCGGTGCGGTACTTGCGGCAATAGCTGCCGAAGGCTTCGATCACGGACGTAGACGGCGTGATCGGATACCAGCCGGCGACCGTCGCGCCGCCATACACGGCGCCCAGGCCGCAGGCATCGTTGCCGTTGATGAAGATCTGGTCGCCGACCCCGTTGGAACGCTCCACCCGCAAACCGATCGGGCAGGAAAGATGCGCCTTGGCATGGTCGTAGCCCAGCTTCAGGGCATTGACGTTGGCGCCGATCAGTTTGTCCTTGCCGCGATACTGGTCGGCAATCAGTTTTTCAACGACGGCAAAGTCCATGCCCAGCAACGCCGTAAGTGCGCCGACGTACATGATGTTCTTGAACAGTTGCCGCTGGCGTGCATCCGTGTATTCACGATTGCAGATTTCGGTGAGGGGAATGCCCAGCACCGTGATGTCCTCGCGAAACCGTGAACGCGGCAAGGTCTTGGTCGAGTCGTAGAACAGGTAGCCGCCCGGCTCGATCTCGGCGATGTCGCGATCCCAGGTCTGCGGGTTCATCGCCACCATCAGGTCGCAGCCGCCGCGCCGGCCGAGCCAGCCGGCCGCCGAAACGCGCATTTCGTACCAGGTCGGCATGCCCTGGATGTTGGACGGAAAAATATTGCGCGGCGCGATCGGTACGCCCATGCGCATGATCGCCCGGGCAAACAGCTCGTTGGCCGAGGCCGAACCGGAGCCATTCACATTGGCGAACTTGATGACGAAGTCGTTGCTGCTCTGGATTGGTTTCATGGCGCTCATGTCCTTTTCGCTTCCGCCCCTGCTTCGGCGCATTGCAGGAAGAATTTCTGCATGTCCCAGGCGCCCGTGGGGCAGCGCTCGGCGCACATGCCGCAATGCAGGCAGATGTTTTCATCCTTGACCATGACCCGTCCTGTCTTCAATACGTCGGAGACATACAGCGCCTGCTCAAGGTTCTTCGCGGGCGCCTTGAGGCGGCCGCGCAAGTCGTCCTCTTCGCCGTTGCGGGTGAAGGTGATGCACTCCGTCGGGCAGATATCGACGCAGGCATCGCATTCGATGCAGGTCTTGACCGTGAACACCGTCTCGATGTCGCAGTTGAGGCAGCGCTCGGCCTCGGCGCAGGCCATGAAGGGATCGAAGCCGAGCTCAAGTTCGAGCTTGATGTCCTTGAGGGTCTTTTCCAGCGCCTTGACCGGCACCTTCTTGCGCTCTTCCTCGGAGACCTGGTTGTCATAGCTCCACTCGTGGATGCCCATCTTCTGGCTGACGAGGTTGGTCATCGGCGGCGGACGATCATCGAGCTTCCTGCCGCGGCAGAACAGGTCGATGGAAATGGCCGCCTTGTGGCCCTGCGCGGCGGCAGTGATGATGTTCTTCGGGCCGAGTGCGGCGTCGCCGCCGAAAAACACCTTCGGCAGCGTCGATTGCAGCGTCGCCGGGTTCAACACCGGCATTTCCCACTTGTCGAATTCGAGACCGATGTCCTTTTCGATCCAGGGGAAGGCGTTTTCCTGCCCGATGGCGACCAGCACTTCGTCGCATTCCATGAGCACATCCGGCTCGCCGGTCGGAATCAGGCTGCGCCTGCCCTTGGCGTCGTATTCGGCTCGTACCTTTTCAAAAAGGACGCCTGTCAGCTTGCCGTTGTCGTGAACGAACTCTTTCGGCACCAGCATGTTGAGAATCGGAATGCCCTCGTGAATGGCCTCTTCCTTTTCCCAGGGCGAAGCCTTCATTTCCTCGAATCCACTGCGCACTACCACCTTGACGTCTTCGCCGCCCATCCGGCGCGCCGAACGGCAGCAGTCCATCGCCGTGTTGCCGCCGCCGAGGACGATCACGCGCCTGGCAATCTTCGTGGTATGGCCGAAGGCGACGTTGGCCAGCCAGTCGATGCCGATCTGGATGTTGGCCGCTGCTTCCTTGCGCCCCGGAATGTCGGCATCGCGTCCACGCGGTGCGCCGGTACCGACGAAGACGGCGTCCCAGCCTTCGGCAAGCACGTCGCGCAGGCTATTGACCCAGTGGTTGTAGCGGGTCTCGACACCCAGGTTAATGATGTAACCGCACTCTTCGTCGATGACGCTGTCGGGCAAGCGGAATTTCGGAATCTGGCTGCGCATCATGCCGCCAGGCTGTGCGCCGCTGTCGAACACCGTGACCTGGTAGCCGATCGAGACCAGGTCGCGGGCCACGGTCAGCGAGGCGGGGCCGGCGCCGACGCAGGCGATGCGCTTGCCGTTCTTTTTTTCCGGCGCGTGCGGCAGGCGGTCCTGAATGTCATCCTTGAGGTCGGCGCAAACGCGCTTCAGCCGGCAGATGGCCACGGGTTCCTTGTCCACCCGGCCACGGCGGCAGGCCGGCTCGCAGGGGCGATCACAGACCCGCCCCAGAATGCCCGGAAAGACATTGGAACGCCAGTTGATCATGTAGGCATCCGAGTAACGGCCGGCGGCAATCAGGCGGATGTACTCGGGAACGGGAGTGTGGGCCGGACAGGCCCACTGGCAATCCACGACTTTGTGAAAGTAGTCGTTGGCGCCGATGTTCGTCGGTTTCACGTGCGCAGAATCTCCAGTCAACATGTGCTGCGTCAGGAGCATTAGCAGAACGCCTATGCCCATTTGTACACTTTATCACCGTCTGCTGCACGGAAAAACCGGCGCAGCGCCCATGCAGAAAAGAAATGGGCGGGCGAGTTTTCCCTCAAGACCCAAAATCGGCTAGTCTTTAATCCTCATTCCTTGTCGAGTGGTGACTCATCATGGCTCTGCGCGCAATCATCTTTGATGTCGACGGTACTCTCGCCAACACGGAGCGCGACGGCCATCGCCCCGCCTTCAATGCCGCCTTTGCGGAGGTCGGGCTGTCCTGGCACTGGGACGAAGCCTTTTACGGAACGTTGCTGGATGTGGCCGGTGGCCTGGAACGGATCCGCCACTACGCCGAGCAGTCTGATCCGGCCACGCGCGCGCGACCGGATTTCGACGACCTGCTGCACCGTATCCATGACATCAAGACCCGAAACTACCAGCGCCTGCTTGCCGCGGGTGCGATTCCCCTGCGCGCCGACATCGGACAGCTGATCTGCGACGCCCGCACCGAGGGCGTACGACTGGCGATTGCATCAAGTTCGAAACTGGAAAACGTGGTCGGACTGTTACGGGCCAATCTCGGTCCGAACGCCGATACATGGTTTGACGCCATTGCATCCGGCAGCGTTGCAGCGGCGAAGAAGCCGTCGCCGGAAATCTACCTGTGGACGCTGAAGCAGCTCAATCTCCCTGCCCGGGATTGCCTGGCGGTCGAAGACTCCTCACATGGACTGGCGGCCAGCCTTGCGGCGGGAATTCCGACGGTAATCACGCTCAGCGATTACACCATCAACGAAAACTTCGACGGCGCACGCATGGTCCTGCCCGAGGCTGACCGCGTTTCACTGGAAAAACTGCGACTGTGGCATGCGACGGCGAGTACTTCCTGAACACTGGAGTACAGACCAGCGACTGCGGCAGAGCAGGACTGAAAATCCCGATTCGGAGTAAGCTTGCGGCTCGCGGTACAGGAAAGCAGACGATTCGTCGCCCGAAATCGAAGCCTATTTGCTGTTTCCCCCTGTTGACGCGAAAATCCCGTTTTTGGCTCAGACAATAGTGTAAAACCTGCATGGAACTCCGGGAAATACCTGTCGACGAACTGTCTTTCGGGACCTTCATCTCCAAGCTCGACAGGCCATGGACGGAAACACCTTTCATGTTTCAGGGCTTTGTCCTGAAAACCGACCGGCAGCTCGAAGTTCTGAAAAAATACTGCAAGCACGTCTTCGTCGATCCCGAGAAGGAGGAACGGCAGGAAGTTGTTCGCAAAGTCACCGCCGAAGAAGTAGCGAAAGTTCGCGGCACCACGGTCTACAAGGACGTTGCGAGCGTCGAAGTCGAGTTGCCCAAGGCACAGAATGCATTCACCAAAACGACGGTGGTGGTGAAAGAGCTTTCACGATCCCTCGAAATCGGGAACGCGATCGACAGTTCCCGATCGAAAGAAGCGGCGTCGCAGATCACCGAGAGCGTCGTCCGCAATCCGGATGCAATGGCGCTTCTGACCAAACTACAGGAAAAGAGTGGTGCGACGCTCAGCCGGGCGGTCGGGATTTCCGTGCTGATGACCATCTTCGGGCGCTTCCTGCAATTGCCGCAAGATCGCATCATGATCCTCGGCATGCTGGGGCTGCTGCAGGACGTGGGCAAGCTCAAGCTGCCCACCGAACTTGCCGCGCGCGGGCCGACCAACGAAGCAGAAACAGAACTCTACCGCACACACGTAAGCCACTCGGTCAGAATTCTCAGCGAAACGCCCGGCCTTCCGCCGGACCTGCCCGGTCTTGCGTCGCTGCACCACGAACGATTCGATGGCAGTGGCTATCCGCGCGGGTTGCGTGGCGACGCGATTGCCATTGCCGGCCTGATCGCGGGAATCGTGGATACCTTTGACACGCTCACGGCGCCGAAGCCATGGGGCGAGAACATGTCCCCGTCAAATGCGCTGAGCATGATCTACAAAGGACGGGGGAAACTGTTCCATCCGGCGCTGGTGGAACAGTTCATCCAGTGCATGGGCGTGTACCCCGTAGGCAGCGTGGTCGAATTGAACAGTGGTGAAATCGCCATCGTGATCGCCCAGAACCTGGTGCGTCGCATGGCGCCACGCATCATGATCGTCAAGGACGCCAGGGGGCTCAAGATGATGCCCTACAAGATGCTCGACCTGATGAAGGAGCCCAAGGTCAGACCGGACGAGCCCTACCGGATCCTGCGCTCCCTCGAATACGACGCCGTCGAAATCGACCCGCGAGAACTGTTCCTGTGAGTGAAGCGGACTCCGCCACTTCTGCGGCCGAGTCAGGCAGTACCGTTGCGGCAGAAGTCATTCCCTTGCGCGATGCGCTGAACCGAAAAATCGAGGATAGGCAGGCTGACGGCGGCAATCTGGCTGTCCTGCTCGTCGAATGCGGCGTGATCAGCCACATCGATTCCGTATGGGGCTACCACATCGGCAACGCCGTGCGCGACCGCGTCGCTGCCATGCTGGGCACCGACGTGCTGCGCCCGGGTGATCTGGTTACCGAGATGGGACGGGATGATTTCGCCTGCGTCCTGTCGACCGTCGAAGGTCCGGCCGTCGCGCAGTTGGCCGCACAAAAACTGCTGCGCGCACTCAGTGCGCCGTTCTGGATTGGTGAAGAGGAAATCTATGCCAGTCCGGCGATCGGCATCGCCATGTACCCGGCGCACGGGGATCAGGCGGACATCCTGTTGCAGCGGGCCAAAAGCGCCTGCGCCTGCGCGCGCGAGCTGACCGGTCGCATTGCCGATTACGCTGAAGACCAGGACAACTCCGCGGCAGCCAAGCTTCTGCATGAAAACCGGCTGCGCACCGCGGTTGCGGAGGATGCGCTTGAGTTGGTATTTCAGCCACAGTACGATCTGCGCCGGGGTCAGGTGATGGGTGCCGAAGGTTTGCTGCGCTGGCCCGACCCGGCGCTGGGGATGATTGCTGCGGAGCAGGCGTTCGCCGCCGCGGAATTGGCGGACAGGGTTCCCGATCTGCTGTCATCGATACTGAATCGCGCACTGCGCAACGTTTCCGAGTTTCGCTACAGCGCCGGACTGGACTTGCGCATCGGCATCAAACTCCCGACGCGAGCGCTGCGGCATACCGATCTTGTGGACGTTGTCCAGCGCGCATTGGGTACCTGGAGCCGGCGGCCGGGAACGCTCATCCTCGAGATCGGCGAGATTTCAGTGCTGGACACGGAGCCTGCAACCAGAGAAATGCTTCTCCGGCTGAAGGAAGTCGGCGTAAAGCTCTCGATCGACGATCCGCAGTTGACCGTTGCGTCGCTGTTCTGGCTCGCAACCATGCCATTCCAGGAAATCAAGATCGATGTGTCCGCCCTGGGAAACCTGGCCGGCGCACCCAAGCCCGAACGCATACTGCGGTCGTTCATCGAACTCGCCCACCATATGAAACTTGACGTGGTGGCGGTGGGTGCCGCCGACGAGGCGATGGCAGCCCAGCTCAAGGAATTAGGCTGCGACTACATGCAGGCCGACTTCAAGGGTCCCGCGCTCGACCCCGTCAAGTTTGTCGAACGGTACGGGTTCAACGAGGACTGAGGCCGCGCAAGAACCTGGGCGGGCCATGGCCCGGGTTCAGGTTTTCTGGTCGCGCGATTGTTGCTCGGCGCGATCAAGTTCCCGATTCATCTCCTCATCGGACGGAGGCTGGTAGTCCGAGACGCCGACCGGTTCCGGAACGGGGCGCACGATAATACTCGCCAGAACGATGCCGAGTTCATAAAGCAGCCACAGCGGCACCGCCATCATGAACTGTGAAATCACGTCCGGCGGGGTAAACACGGCGCCCACCACGAAGGCGCCGACTATCACGTAAGGCCGCCACTCGCGCAGCTTGACCACATCGACCACGCCGACTTTGACCAGCACGATGACGATTATCGGCACTTCGAAGGTAATGCCGAACGCCATGAACATGGTGAGGACGAAGGAGAAGTACTTCTCGATATCGGTCATCCAGGCCACTCCTTCCGGCGCGAACTTCGACATGAAGCCGAATACCATCGGAAAGAACGCAAAATAGGCGAAGGCCATGCCGATGAAAAACAGGATCACCGATGCGGCCAACAGTGGCATTGCCAGCTTTTTCTCGTGGGCATACAGCCCCGGCGCGACAAAAGCCCAGACCTGGTACAGCACATAGGGCAGGACAATCAAAAACGCGACCGTCAGCGCAACTTTCATCGGCACCAGGAATACCCCGACCACATCCGTGGCGATCATTTGGCCGCCGGCGGGCAGGGTGGCCAGCAAGGGAGCGGCAAGCAGCGAGTACAACTCGCGGGCATAAAACGCCAGCGGCACGAAAGCGATGCCGACGGCGATCAGGACCCGGATCAGGCGATCGCGAAGCTCGACCAGGTGGGAGAGGAATGTTTCCTGTTCGTCAGCCATCAGGATTTACGCGCTTCGGCGGCGATCGCCGCAGGATCGGCGGACTGCACCGCCGACATGCCGGCAGCGGTCAGCGCGCCCTCAGAAGTCGGCGCTGGCGACACGGCAATCTCCGTCAGCGGGGCGACGGCGGTGTTGACGGAAGATTCGACTTCACGCATTTCGTGCGTCACCGAAGCTTCGAGTCCTTTCACCTGATCGGTCACCTGCTGCTGCATCTTTTTCAGTTCGTCGAGTTGAATCTCGCGATTGATGTCGGACTTCACGTCGCTGACGTAGCGCTGCAGTCGACCGAGAAGCAGGCCCGCCGTGCGGGCGACCTTGGGCAGGCGCTCGGGACCGATGACGACCAG
Organism: uncultured Sulfuritalea sp.; assembly: GCA_964397005.1. GTDB lineage: Bacteria > Pseudomonadota > Gammaproteobacteria > Burkholderiales > Rhodocyclaceae > Sulfuritalea. The sequence continues at coordinate 11,644 of CAYNGV010000035.1, forward strand.
CGCCACCACGGCGATGACCATCAATTCGGAAAGGCCGACGTCGAACATGGGTTCGTTGAAGGATCAGGGATTGATTTGGCGGACGGAGCTAACGACAACTGCTGAACAGCAGTCGTCCCCATCCGCCGGAGTTCAGGATTTGTTCTGTTCGCGACGTGCCTCGACGTCGATGGTCTGTCCCGTGACCTGCTGCGGCTCGGACGATTTGTCGGCGGGTTTGTCAGCGCCTGCCTCCTTCATGCCGTCCTTGAAGCCCTTTACCGCGCCACCGAGGTCCGACCCCATGTTGCGCAGCTTCTTGGTGCCGAACACCAGCATGACAATCACCAGCACGATCAGCCAGTGCCAGATACTGAAAGATCCCATTGCTTCTTCTCCTCGCGCTCAGTGAATTCTCAAGGCGCCGTGCGCTTGAGCATGGACCCCAAGGGCTCGGGGCCACCCAGAATGTGAACGTGGAGATGATACACCTCCTGATGTCCGATCCGCCCGGTATTGATGATGGTACGGAAGCCTTCATTGAGCCCCTGGCTCACGGCCAGATCATTCGCCTTGGCAAGAATTCGTCCCAGCAGCATCTGGTGGCTCATGTCGGCTTCCATCAGCGAAGCAATATGCAACTTCGGCACGATCATGAAATGCACCGGAGCGATCGGATTGATGTCGTGAAAAGCGAAGATTTCTTCATCTTCGTAGATCTTCTTCGACGGAATTTCGCCGCGTGCAATCCTGCAGAAAATGCAGTTGCTCATGCTTCCGGGCTCCGGCTTTTCTTCTCGTCGATGCCGGAAATGCCTTCCCGGCGGCGAAATTCGACCAGAACGTCGTCTACGCCGATCCCGAACTGCGTCAGCAGGATCATGCTGTGAAACCAGAGGTCGGTCACTTCGCGCACCAGGTGCAGGCGATCGCCATCCTTGGCCGCCATGATGGTTTCGGCGGCTTCCTCCGCCACCTTCTTGCAAATCGCGTCGGTGCCCTTGGCGTACAGGCTGGCGACGTAGGATGAGTCGGGCGCGGCGCCCTTGCGTTCAAGCAGCGTCGCCTGAACACGGTGCATGATTTCGAGGTCTATCACTTGTATATCTCCTTCGGGTCCTTGAGGACCGGCTCGACATCCTGCCAGCCCGAGGTTTCGAGCCGGTTAAAGAAGCAGCTGCGGCGCCCGGTGTGGCAAGCGATGCCGCCCACCTGTTCGATCTTCAGCAGCACCACGTCCTTGTCGCAATCGACGCGCAGTTCCAGCACCCGTTGCGTATGGCCGGATTCTTCGCCCTTGCGCCACAGGCGGCCACGCGAACGCGACCAATACACGGCGTGGCCGGTTTCCGCGGTCAGTGCCAAGGCCTCGCGGTTCATCCATGCGAACATCAGCACTTCGCCGGTCTTCGCATCCTGCGCAATCGCAGGAACGAGGCCCTGCGCGTCCCACAGCACCTCATCCAGCCATTGACCTGATGCCGGCGCGCTCACAGCCGCACCTCGATGCCGCAACTGCGCATGAATTCCTTGGCCTGGCGCACGGTGTATTCGCCATAGTGGAAAATGCTTGCCGCCAATACCGCGTCGGCGCGGCCTTCGGTCACGCCGTCGGCCAGATGCTGCAAGGTGCCGACGCCGCCGCTTGCGATCACCGGGATTCCAACAGCATCGGCCACGCCGCGCGTCAGCGCGAGGTCGAAGCCGATTTTGGTGCCGTCGCGGTCCATGCTGGTCAGCAATATTTCGCCGGCGCCGAGCTGCTCCACCTGGCGCGCCCATTCGATGGCGTCGATGCCGACATTCTTGCGCCCGCCGTGGGTGAAGACTTCCCATTTACCCGGCGACGTCTGCTTGGCGTCGATGGCGACGACGATGCACTGGCTGCCGACCTTGCCGGAAGCGTCGGCCACCAGTTGCGGATTGTTCACCGCCGCGGTATTCATGCTGACCTTGTCGGCCCCGGCATTCAACAAACGACGCACGTCCTCGACCTGGCGCACGCCGCCGCCCACCGTCAGCGGAATGAAGACTTGCGAAGCAACCGCCTCGACGATGTGCAGGATGATGTCGCGGTCGTCGGAACTGGCCGTGATGTCGAGGAAGGTGATCTCGTCGGCACCCTGCTCATCGTAACGACGGGCGATCTCGACCGGATCACCGGCATCGCGCAGTTCGACGAAGTTCACGCCCTTGACCACGCGGCCGGCGTTGACGTCGAGACAGGGAATGATGCGTTTGGCGAGCACGGGGCAGCGCCTTAGCGGCCCGAAAGCTTGTCGGCCTCGGCCTGGGCTTTCTTGAAGTCAAGCTTGCCTTCGTAGATCGCGCGGCCGGTGATGGCGCCTGAAATGCCCTCGCCCTGCACCGCACAGAGCGCCTTGACGTCCTTCACGCTGGCGATGCCGCCGCTGGCGATCACGGGGATGCGCAAGGCCTGAGCCAGCTTCACCGTCGCTTCGATGTTCACGCCGGAGAGCATGCCGTCGCGCCCGATGTCGGTATAGATGACGGCTTCGACGCCATAGTCCTCGAACTTCTTCGCCAGATCGACGACGTCGTGCCCTGTCATCTTCGACCACCCGTCGACCGCAACCTTGCCATCCCTGGCATCGAGTCCGACGATGATGTGCCCGGGAAATGCACCGCAGGCATCATGCAGAAAGCCGGGGTTCTTCACTGCTGCCGTACCAATGATGACGTAGGTCAGGCCATCATCAAGGCAACGTTCGATGGTATCCAGATCGCGGATGCCGCCACCCAGTTGCACCGGAATCTCGTCGCCGACTTCCTTGAGGATGGCCTTGATCGCGGCTTCATTCTTCGGCTTGCCGGCAAAGGCGCCATTGAGATCCACGAGATGCAAACGCCGCGCGCCCTGGGCGATCCAGTGCCGGGCCATCGCCGCCGGATCCTCGGAAAAAACCGTGGCGTCTTCCATGGCGCCCTGCTTCAGACGGACACAGTGACCGTCCTTGAGATCAATCGCGGGTATCAGCAGCATAGTGAATTGTGAAGATAATGAGATGCTTGGCAGGCGTTTCGATCAGGGGTTCCAGCGCATGAAATTGCCGAGCAGCCGCAAACCGGCCTGGGCGCTTTTTTCGGGGTGGAATTGCACGGCGAAGATGTTAGCGCGGGCAATCGCACTGGTAAAGGGGATGCCGTAGTGCGTCGAGCCGGCGATTACTTCCGGGCTTTGCGGTTCGACGTAGTAACTATGCACGAAATAGAAGCGCGCACCGTCCTCGATGCCATCCCACAGCGGGTGGGTTTCGGCCTGCTGTACCTGGTTCCAGCCCATATGCGGCACCTTCAGGCGCGAGCCGTCGGGCGCCACCATGGCGGCGTGGGGAAAGCGCGGTACCCGGCCCGGCAGGATTTCGAGGCCCATGACGTCGCCTTCATCGGCATGGCCGAAGAGCATCTGCAAGCCGACACAGATGCCGAGAAAGGGCTTTTCGGCAGCGGCGCGAATCACCGCCTCGCGCAAGCCGCGCGTCGACAGTTCGCGCATGCAATCCGGCATTGCGCCCTGACCGGGAACAACAACACGATCCGCCGCCGCGATTTCCGCCGCATCCGAACTGGCGCGAACATCGGCATCCGGAGCAACGTGCTCGATGGCCTTGGCCACCGAGCGAAGATTGCCCATGCCGTAATCGACGACGACGACCTTCATGGACATTCCCCCCATCCCCCTTTCCGGGAAAGGGGGTGACAGGGGTTCGCCGCTTCGCGGCTCCATGTCGTTGACTGCGCCATCCTTGGGACGGCCCTGCGGATGGCGCTCATGGAAGGATCAGAGCGAGCCCTTCGTGGACGGCACGGCGCCGGCCCCACGCGGATCGGCTTCCACCGCCATGCGAAGCGCCCGGGCGAAGGCCTTGAACACCGTCTCGGCCTGATGGTGGGAGTTGTCGCCACGCAGGGCGTCGATGTGCAGCGTGATCCCGGCGTGATTCACCAGACCCTGAAAGAACTCGCGCACCAGATCGACATCGAACTCACCCACGGTCGCCCTCGTGAAGGGCACGTTGAACACCAGGCCCGGCCGGCCGGACAGATCTACCACGACGCGCGACAAGGCTTCATCGAGCGGCACGTAGGCGTGACCGTAACGGCGCAAGCCCTTCTTGTCGCCCCAGGCCTTGGCCAGCGCCTGGCCAAGGGTGATGCCGACATCCTCGATGGTGTGATGCGCGTCGATGTGCAGATCGCCCTTGGCCTCGACGCTCAGGTCGATCATGCCGTGGCGCGCGATCTGGTCCAGCATGTGGTCGAAGAAACCCACGCCGGTGGCGAGTTTGGAAACGCCCGTGCCGTCGAGATCGAGGGCGACGCGGATTTTTGTTTCCAGCGTGTTGCGAGTGATTTCGGCTTGCCGCATGGCAGTGGTGATCCAGCGAAGGGGCGAGGCCTGCATGATACCATCGGCCTAGTCCGCTGCACGCCTGTCACCCACCACCCAACCTGCCATTCCACCCAGCCATGAGCCGCTTCTGGAGCGATGTCGTCAAGGGCCTTACGCCCTACGTGCCGGGCGAGCAACCCAAGCTCGCCAACCTGGTGAAACTCAACACCAACGAGAACCCGTACGGGCCCTCGCCGCGTGCGCTGGAAGCGATTCGCGCCGCCACCGGGGAATCGCTCAAGCTCTATCCGGACCCGAATGCCGAGCAGCTCAAGGCTGCCATCGGCAAGTACCACAGCATCGGCGTGCAAAATGTCTTCGTCGGCAACGGCTCGGATGAAGTCCTGGCGCACATCTTCCTCGGCTTGCTGAAGCAGGCGCGACCCATCCTGTTCCCCGACATCAGCTACAGCTTCTATCCGGTGTATTGCGGGCTGTACCAGGTGAGCTTCGAAACCGTCCCGCTGGCGGACGATTTTTCGATTCGCCTGGGCGACTACGCCAAGCCGAACGGTGGCATCATTTTCCCCAACCCGAACGCGCCGACCGGTTGCCTGGTGCCGCTGGCCGATATCGAGCGCCTGCTGCAAGCCAACCCCGATTCGGTGGTAGTGATCGACGAGGCCTATGTCGATTTCGGCGGCGAGAGCGCCATCCCGCTGGTTGCCCGCTACCCGAACCTGCTGGTGGTGCAGACCCTTTCCAAGTCGCGCTCGCTGGCCGGCTTGCGCGTCGGCTTCGCGGTCGGCCATGTCGACCTGATCGAGGCGCTGGAGCG
>CAYNGV010000036.1:0-16722 GCA_964397005.1 uncultured Sulfuritalea sp.
AGCAGCGGACTCTTAATCCGTAGGTCGAGTGTTCGAGCCACTCACAACCCACCAAAAAATAAGCCGAATCAACTGATTAAGTTGATTCGGCTTTTTCTTGCCTTTTGCTTTCAGGCAATCAGCCAGCGCATCGGCATCAGACACGGCTGATGCCGAAAGATCGGCGAAAGATGAATCCTGGCGCCGATTCCCGTCGTGGAAGTTCTACTTCAACGAATCGCTTAGATCCTTGTCGGTGATCTTTCCCGACCGATGCAACCAGAGCAGGATCGCCAGCGGCTTGGGGATGTTGCGGCCCGACTCATAGCGGGAGCCGCCCGACTGCGTGACGCCATACCTCGCCCAGAAATCCTTCTGATTGAGGTTTTCCTTTTTACGATCTGTTGCGATGTCGCTGAAATCGAGTTTCTTCTTGCGGGCCATGGCGTTCTCCTGCTGGTGGGTGGTCAAGGCACTATGCTATCGTTTTTTTTCAATCCCTGCATTGCGGATACATGGCTTTCCGCCGAATCAGGATAGCGCGGCGATCGCCAGTCCGAGCAGCAGCAGTGACAGAGCGCGCAGTCCGCCCCAGCGGCAGAGTTTGGCGCGCAGGACCTGGTGCCACGGCCCCTGTGGGCCTGGACGCAGCCAGACCGGCAGCAGATGCGCGGCGGCTCCGCTCACCAGCGGCAGCAGGAAAGCGATGACGAACCCGGTGACCGCGGGACGAGCCGGCAGCCACCCGGCCCCATGAGCGACGCCCAGGACCAGCAAGCCCAGCAAGCCCAGTGCAGCGGCCGTCAGCGAGGATGCCGCACCGTGCATTTGCCGCAGCGCCTTGCCAAACAATGCAAGCCATGCATGCAGCATGCGCACGACAACCCACCCGTACATCGCGGTGCCGAGCAAAGCCAGAGCCGGCGCAATCTTCGAGGCAGATGCCGGAAGCAATGAGGAGGCTCCCACCGCAATCAGCAATGCGCCGGCTGCAGCCCATTTGAGGTCATGCCGCAGACGTAGCGCGGCACCGAGGTCCGCTTGTCCCAGGCTGGTGGGCAGCAACACTTGCAGGGTGCCCAATGCGGTAAGTCCGACGAAACCAAGCAGGTTGGCATGCAGGTGAAACAGGCGCAGGGGGTTGCGCTGTGCCGGGAACAGGGGCATCAGCAAGACGGCCAGCAGCGCCAGCAGCAAAAAGGCGAGCGCCGCCAGATACCAGTCCAGTCCCCGATGGCGCGGACCAAACATCCGGCGCGCGCGGCTGACGGTCCAGCCACCCAGGCTCAATGCGGCAAGCGCTGCCAATGCCGACGCCAGGGTCAGGCCGGTCGACGAAAAATCGCCGGCGAACGAAAAAACCGCCAATGCCGCGCCGGTCCAGGCCAGCAAAGGCGGCCCCCAGGCGGCCCAGCCTGCTGCGCCGCTGCGCGTCAACACCGGAACGAAATAGCTCATCGCTGCCAGAATCAAGGGCAGCACGCCCAGCGCGAAGGCGACATGGGCGGCCAGTTGCGGTGTCGCGCGTCCCGTGATCAGCAGCAGCCCCGAGGTCGCCAGTGACAGCAGGGCTGCGATCGCCAGCAATGGCATCAGGGGGAGGGGCGGCATGGGCGAATTGTAAAGCGCGCATTGCCATGGGACACTCGCGACCATGCTGGTATTGATCGCAATCGCGACAGTGTTGCTGCCGACGCAACCGTCGGCTTGACCCGACACAAGGCGCGGCGAAGCCGTTTCGGGCACAATTGGCCCATGCTCAAGGTTTCAGGACTCGCCTGTTCGCGCGGTGAACGCCGCTTGTTTGCCGACGTCGGGTTTTCGCTCGCCGCAGGCGAGTGGCTGCATGTACAGGGCGAGAACGGCGCCGGCAAGACCAGCCTGATGCGCTTGCTGGTGGGCCTTTCCCCCGCCGATGCTGGAGAAATTCGCTGGCGTGGCGACTTGACGCCGTCGACCGAATTCCATCGCGATCTGATTTATCTCGGGCACCACGCCGCCGTCAAGGAAGACCTGACGCCTCTGGAAAATCTGCGCCTTGCCGCCGCATTGGACGGCATCGCGCTCGATGAACGTACCGCGCTGGCGGCCCTGATCCGGCTCGGATTGCGCGGCCGCGAAGACCTTCCGGTGCGCGTGCTGTCGGCCGGCCAGAAGCGGCGCGTGCTACTGGCCCGCCTGCTGACCCGCCCCGCCGTCCTTTGGGTGCTCGACGAAGCCTTCAACGCACTCGATGTCGCCGCGGTGAAACTGCTGGGCGAACTGATTGCTGAACACCTGGCGGCGGGCGGCATGGCCGTGCTGACCAGCCACCAGCCGCTGCCTGTTCCCGGCGGCAAGGCGCTGGTGCTATGAATGCCTTTCTGGCGACGGTACGTCGCGATCTTTTGCTGGCCCTGCGGCGCAAGAGCGAAGTGTTGACCGCCGTTTTCTTTTTCGTCATCGTCACCAGCCTGTTTCCCCTCGGCATCGGTCCGGAACCTGTGTTGCTGAAGAAGATTGCTCCCGGCATTCTCTGGGTTGCCGCGCTGCTGGCGACCCTGCTGGGTCTGCCGCGCCTGTTTGCGGCCGATCATGTCGATGGCACTCTTGAGCAAATGGCCTTGTCGCCGTCTCCCTTGGGCTTGCTGGTTGCCGGTAAAATACTGGCCCACTGGTTGTTGTGCGGTTTGCCGCTGGTGTTGCTGGCGCCCGTACTCGGCCTGCAGTTCGATCTCGATGCCTCGGCGCTGGGTATCCTGACGCTGGCGCTGCTCCTGGGCACACCGCTGCTGTCGCTGATTGGCGCGATCGGTGCGGCGCTGACGCTGGGATTACGTGGCGGTGGCGTGTTGCTGGCGCTGCTGGTGTTGCCGCTTTACATTCCGGCGCTGATCTTCGGCGCCGGCGCGGTGGAAGCCCATGTCGCGGGTCTCGATGCGGGTGGGCATTTGTCCTTGCTGGCTGCGATGCTGGCCTTGGCTGTATTTTTTGCGCCGTGGGCGACCACGGCCGCTGTGAGGATTGCATTAGAGTGAGCCAGTCGATAATCCAGTGGTTCCGGTTCGCCAGCCCGCAGAGTTTCTATCCGCTGGCCGGGCGGATGATCCCGTGGTTCTGGGCCGCCGCCGCCGCCTTCGGCATTGCCGGGCTGTGGATTTCCTTTTTCGTTGCGCCGACCGACGCGCAGCAGGGCGAGGGCTACCGCATCATCTTCGTCCATGTCCCGGCGTCGTGGATGTCGATGTTCATCTATCTGGTGATGGCCTTCTGGGCCGGCCTTGGCCTCGCGCTCAACACACGGGTGTCGGCCATGATGGCGCAGTCGCTGGCACCGACCGGCGCCCTGATGGCGGCGCTGTCGCTATGGACCGGGGCCCTGTGGGGCAAGCCGATGTGGGGCGCGTGGTGGGTGTGGGATGCGCGGCTGACCTCCGAACTGATCCTGTTCTTCCTCTACCTGGGCTTCATGGCGCTGCAGGCGGCGATCGACGATCCGCGCCGCGCCGACAAGGCCGGGGCGATCCTGGCACTGGTCGGTGTGGTGAATATCCCCATCATCTATTTTTCGGTGAAGTGGTGGAACACCCTGCACCAGGGCTCGACGATCAACCTCAACAAGGCGCCTTCGATGGCGCAGACCATGCTGTGGGGCATGCTGCTGATGGCGCTGGCGTTCTGGATGTATTCGATCGCCGTTTCGCTGATGCGGGTGCGCGCCATCATCCTCGAACGCGAACGACATACGGAATGGGTGAAGCATGCAGTGGAATAGTGTGGGTGAGTTTTTCGCCATGGGCGGCTACGCCTTCTACGTCTGGGGCAGTTTCGGCGCCTGCCTTTTGCTGATGATCGTGGAACCTTTGCTGGCCAGGAGGCGTCTTAGCGAAGTTCGCCAGAGCCTGATCCGCGAACGGCTCGCCGACGAACTCGACCTCCAGCAAAAATCCCAATGAAACCCAGACAGAAACGCATTGCCCTGATTGTCGGCGGCCTCGCCTCGCTGGCGATCGCCGCCGGGCTGGCGCTCAACGCGCTCGACAGCAACATCGCCCTGTACGTCACACCCACCGAAGTCGCCGCCGGCAAGGCGCCGCAAGGCAAAGCCTTTCGCATCGGCGGCCTGGTCAAGGAGGGCTCGATCAAGCGCCAGGACATGACCGTGCGCTTCGTCATCACCGACACGGCGAAGGAAATTCCCGTCGCCTACACCGGCATCCTGCCCGACCTGTTCCGCGACGGCAAAGGCGCGGTGGTGCAGGGCAGGCTGGGCAGCGACGGTATCTTTACCGCCACCGAAGTGCTGGCCAAGCACGATGAGAACTACATGCCGCCCGAAGCCAAACACGCCATCGATCAGGCCCAGAAAAAATGACCCCCGAACTCGGACACTTCGCCCTGATTCTTGCCTTCGTGGTTTCCCTGTTGCAGGGCGTGCTGCCGCTGGTCGGCGCCGGGGCTGGAAAATTTGGTGGAAATGCACAATGGATCGCGCTGGCGCGGCCGGCGGCGCAAACCCAATTCCTGCTGATTGCCATCGCTTTTGGCTGTCTGGCGCAGAGCTTTCTCGCCAATGATTTTTCGGTTGTCTATGTCGCCCAGCATTCCAATACCCAGTTGCCGACTTTGTATCGGTTCTCCGCCGTCTGGGGTGGCCATGAAGGTTCGCTGCTGCTGTGGGTACTGATGCTGGCTGGCTGGGGTGCCGCGGTGTCGCTGGCCTCGCGCCAGTTGCCGGAAATCATGGTGGCGCGAGTACTTGCGGTGCTGGGTCTGGTCGGTATCGGCTTGCTCGCCTTCATCCTGTTCACCTCCAATCCCTTCGACCGCTTGTTGCCGGCCGCTGCGGAGGGGCGTGACTTGAATCCGCTGCTGCAGGACCCCGGTTTGGTGTTCCATCCGCCGATGCTGTACATGGGCTACGTCGGCTTTTCGGTGGCATTTTCCTTCGCCATTGCGGCGCTGATTTCCGGCCGGCTCGATGCCGCCTGGGCGCGCTGGTCGCGGCCGTGGACCACGGCGGCATGGGTCTTTCTCACGCTGGGCATTGCGCTCGGCAGCTGGTGGGCGTATTACGAGCTGGGCTGGGGTGGCTGGTGGTTCTGGGATCCGGTGGAAAATGCCTCTTTCATGCCCTGGCTGGTGGGCACGGCGCTGATTCATTCGCTGGCGGTGACGGAAAAACGCGGCGCGTTCAAGAACTGGACCGTGCTGCTGGCCATCGCGGCGTTTTCGCTCTCCTTGCTCGGCACTTTCCTGGTCCGCTCCGGCGTGCTCACCTCGGTGCATGCTTTCGCCACCGATCCGCGCCGCGGCGTGTTCATCCTCGCCCTGCTGGTCATCGTGGTCGGCAGTTCGCTGGCGCTGTTTGCCTGGCGCGCGCCCAAGGTCAGCGCCGGCGGCAATTTCGCGGTGGTCTCGCGCGAAACCATGCTGTTGATGAACAACGTGCTGCTGGTGGTGGCCACCGGCAGCGTGCTGCTCGGCACCTTGTATCCTCTGCTGATCGATGCCCTCGGCATGGGCAAGCTGTCGGTCGGGCCGCCCTACTTCAATGCAGTCTTCGTCCCCGTCATGGTGCCCCTGCTGCTGCTGATGGCGGTCGGGCCCATGGCGCACTGGAAGCATGCCGACCTCAGGGCCATCGCCCGCCGCCTGCGGGTGAGCATGGCGCTGGCCGTCATTGCCGGAATCGCTTTTCCGCTGTTGATGGGCGCCTGGACGCCACTCACCGCGCTGAGTTCATTGCTGGCGGTGTGGATCGTCGCCAGCGGCGTGTTCCAGATCATGGACCGGATGAAGACAGGCCGGCCGACGGCGGCCTTCTGGGGCATGCATGTCGCGCATTTCGGCATCGCCGTGTTCGTCATCGGTGTCGCCATGGTCGGCGGCTACCAGGAGGAGAAGGATGTCCGCATGGAGCCGGGCGACTCCGTAAGCGTCGGCGGCTACGGCTTCCGCCTGGTCGAGGTGAAGGTCGCTCCCGGCCCCAACTATCGGGCGTCTGTGGGAACTGTCGAACTGTCGAAGGACGGCCGCGTGCTGAAGATCATGCATCCGGAAAAGCGTCAGTACTTTTCGTCGCAAATGCCCATGACCGAAGCCGCGATCGATGCCGGCTTCACGCGCGACGTGTATGTCTCGCTCGGTGAGCCGCTGGACAACAAGGGGGCGTGGAGCGTGCGGGTGTACTACAAACCCTTTGTCGACTGGATCTGGGGCGGCTGCCTGCTTATGGGGCTGGGTGGCGTCATCGCCATGCTCGATCGGCGCTACCGGCTGCGAGTAAAAGTCGGCGCTGGCGCCACGGCGGGTGTTCCGGCATGAAGCGCTTCCTGATCCCTCTGGTGGTGTTTGTCGTCCTGGTGGTTTTCCTTGCCATGGGCCTGACCCTCAATCCGCGCGATGTACCCTCGCCGCTGAAGGACAAGCCGGCGCCGGCCTTCACGCTGCCTCAGTTAGCGGCGGCCGACAAGAGTTTTTCTCCGGCCGACATGAAGGGCAAGGTCTGGTTGCTCAACGTCTGGGCGTCGTGGTGCGTCTCCTGCCGCCAGGAACATCCACTGCTGGTGGCGTTCGCCAAGGAGGGCAAGGTGCCCGTCGTCGGCCTCAACTACAAGGACCAGCCGCGCGACGCGAAGAACTGGCTGGCGAAGTTCGGTGATCCTTACGTGGTCTCCGCCGTCGACGCCGATGGCCGGGTCGGCATCGACTACGGCGTCTATGGCGTGCCCGAAACCTATGTCATCGACAAGGCCGGCATGATCCGCATGAAGCACACCGGGCCGATCACTCCGGAGTCGCTGCAGAAGCAGATCCTGCCACTCGTCGCGGAGTTGTCGAAATGAAGAACGTTCTTCAGCTTCTGGCTTTTCTCTGCGTCCTCTGCGCCTCCGCGGTGAATCAAGGTTTTGCCAGGGAAGCGGCGCCGATGGCGGCCGACGTGGCGATCGAAAAGCGCATGGTGGCGATCAGCGAAGAATTGCGTTGCCTCGTTTGCCAGAACGAATCGCTGTCCGGTTCGCACGCCGAACTGGCGCAGGATCTGCGCCGCGAAATCCGCAAGATGATCGGCGAAGGCAAGACCGACCAGGAAATCCTCGATTTCATGGTCGCGCGCTACGGCGATTTCGTGCGCTATCGGCCGCCGGTGAAGCCGACCACCTGGCTGCTCTGGGGCGGACCGTTCGTTCTGCTGGCGGGCGGTATTGGCGCACTGATTGCGTTTCTGCGGCGGCGTGCCAAGGAAGAAGCGGCCCCTGTACTTTCCGAAGAAGAACGTCGCCGCGCGGCGGCCCTGCTGGACCAATCCAACTCATGATCACTTTTTATCTTGCAGCGGCGACGCTGGTCGTCGTCGCTCTCGTGTTGCTGCTGTGGCCGTGGTGGCATGCCTCCCGCCGTACCGCCAGCGCCGACTCCTTGCCGGCGCTGAATGCCGCCATCCATCGCGACCGCCTCGGCGAACTGGAGCGCGACCGCAGCAACGGCACGCTGTCTGCCGCCGACCTGGCCGAGGCGCGCGAAGAACTGCAGCGGCAACTGCTCGACGACACGGCGGCAACCGAGCTTGTTGCCTCCCCGGGTTTCAGTCGCCGCAGCGGCATCGCGATTGCCGTCCTGATGCCCTTGGCCGCGGTGGCGCTGTATGCGTTGCTGGGCACTCCCGCCGCGGTATTGCCGGTCACGGCTCAGACGCAGCGCGCCGCGGCCGACATGGAGCAACTGGTCGTCAAACTGGCGAACAAACTGGAACAGAACCCGGACAATCCGGAAGGCTGGGCCATGCTGGCGCGCTCCTACAAGTCGCTCGGGCGCTGGGATGATGCCGAGCGCGCGTTCACCCGCATCGGTCCCGATCTCAACCGGAACGCCGAACTGCTGGCCGAGCTTGCAGAAATGCTGGTGCAGAAGAACCAGGGTTTCGACCCGCGCTCGCGCGAATTGATCCAGCAGGCACTGCGCCTCGAACCCACCAATATGCTCGCCTTGTTCATGGGCGGCGGCGAAGCCATTGACGGCGGACGCTACGCCGAAGGCGCGGCGCTTCTGGAGCGCCTGCTGCCCCAGCTCGAGCCCGGCAGCGAAGATGCGCGCATGGTCGAGGCGACCATTGTCAAGGCGCGCGAACGCGGTGGCCAGGGACCAAAACTCGGCGCTGGCGAGACGGCGAAGGGCGCGGCCAAGGGTGCGGCCAAAGGGGCTGTGGCCGTGCCGGCGAAGTCGGTCAGCGGGCGCGTCGAACTCTCTCCTGCACTGAAGGACAAGGCCAAACCCGATGACGTGGTCTTCATCTTCGCCCGGGCTGTCGATGGCCCGCGCATGCCGCTTGCGGCGCAGCGCGCGCGCGTGGCCGATCTGCCGCTCGACTTCATGCTCGATGACGGCCAGGCGCTGATGCCGGAGGCCACGATATCGTCCGCTCAACAGTTGCGCGTCGAAGTGCGTGTCTCGAAAACCGGCAAGGCGACGCCGGGCAAGGGCGATCTCACCGGCAAGAGTGCCGCGGTGAAACCCGGCGCCAAGGGACTGAGGATCGTAATCGACCAGGTTGATCCCTGACCGACCTGGCCGTTCCCCCATTACTGCAAGGGGACGCCCCGCTTGGCCGCCGTATTTCCGGGGACGGCAAATTTCGTTGAGGCTTGATAAACATCAAGGCCCCCCTGCGCGACAGGCCTAGGATGTTGCACGTGCACAATCACCCAATTTTTAAAGGGTCATTGAGGCGCGGCGACTACAACGGCACCGCCACTCGTGCCGGCCATGAGGGTCAAGCAATGAACATATCCAGCGCCATCGTCCACGCCCGTCCCGGAGCCGTGGCCATCGTTCAGGCCGGGTTGGCCGCGCTGGAGGGCGTCGAGGTGCACGCCGTTTCCCCCGAAGGCAAGCTGATCGTCACCATAGAAACCGAGGACGACGGCAGCAACGCCGCCGCCTACGGACGCATTGGCCAGCTTGACGGTGTCATGTCGGCGGCCATGGTCTATCACCAAACCGAATCTGAGCCAGACAAGGAGATCTGAAATGAAATTGACGCGACGTGAGTTCATCAAGACCAATGCCATCGCCGCCGCGGCGACGACGGCCGGCATGAGCATTCCCGGTGTGGCGCTGGCGGCAACCCCGCAAAGCCAGGACGGCGTGCGCTGGGACAAGGGTGTCTGCCGCTATTGCGGCGTAGGCTGTGGCGTGCTGGTCGGGGTCAAGGATGGCCGCGTGGTGGCCACCCAGGGCGATCCCGATGCGCCGGTGAACAAGGGTCTCAACTGCGTCAAGGGCTATTTCCTGTCCAAGATCATGTACGGCAAGGATCGGCTGACCAAGCCTCTGTTGCGCATGAAGGACGGCAAGTTCGACAAGAACGGCGAGTTCGCCCCGATTTCCTGGGATGCCGCCTTCGACATCATGGCCGAGAAGGTCAAGGCGACGCTGAAAGAACCTACCCAAGGCGCGAACGGCGTTGCCATGTTCGGCTCCGGCCAATGGACCGTATGGGAAGGCTATGCCGCCGTCAAGCTGATGAAGGCTGGTTTCCGCTCCAACAGCATCGACCCGAATGCGCGCCACTGCATGGCTTCCGCCGTCGCCGGCTTCATGCGCAGCTTCGGCATTGACGAACCGATGGGCTGCTACGATGACGCCGAACATGCCGACGTGTTCGCGCTGTGGGGCTCGAACATGGCCGAGATGCACCCGATCCTCTGGTCGCGCATCAGCAACCGACGCCTCACCGCCAGTCACGTCAAGATCCATGTGTTGTCGACCTTCTCGCATCGCTCCTGCGAACTGGCCGACAACGAACTGATCTTCAAGCCGCAGTCGGACCTGGCGATCCTCAACTACATCTGCAACTACATCATCCAGAACAAGGCGGTCAATCAGGAGTTCGTCAAGAAGAACGTCGGTTTCTTCAAGGGCGTCACCGACATCGGCTACGGCCTGCGGCCCAACCATCCGCTGGAGCAGGTGGCCAATAACAACGGCTACCCCAGCGCCGACGGCAAGCCCAAGGGTGATCCGAACAAGCATGCGCCGATCACCTTCGACGACTTCGCCACGTTCGTCTCCGAATACACGCTGGACAAGGCGCACGAGATTTCCGGCGTGCCCAAGGACAAGCTCGAAGCCCTGGCCAAGGCCTATGCCGATCCGAAGGTCAAGGTCACCTCCTACTGGACCATGGGTTTCAACCAGCACACGCGCGGCACCTGGGTCAATAACATGATCTACAACGTGCATCTGCTGACGGGCAAGATTTCCGAACCGGGCAACAGCCCCTTCTCGCTGACCGGTCAGCCCTCCGCCTGCGGCACGGCGCGCGAGGTCGGCACCTTTGCTCATCGTCTGCCCGCCGACATGGTGATCTTCAACCCGAAGCATCGGGAACTGTCGGAGAAACTCTGGAAACTCCCGGCGGGCGCACTTTCCGCGCAGATGGGCTATCACGCGGTGGCACAAAGCCGGATGCTGAAGGACGGCAAGATCGGCTTCTACTGGACCTCGACCACCAACAACATGCAGGCCGGCCCCAACATCAACGGCGAGATCTATCCGGGCTGGCGCAATCCGAAGGCCTTCGTCGTGGTTTCCGATGTCTATCCGACGGTGTCGGCGATGTCGGCCGACCTGATCCTGCCCTGCGCGATGTGGATGGAGAAGGAAGGCATGTTCGGCAATGCCGAGCGCCGCGGCCAGATGTGGCGCCAGCAGGTCAAGGCGCCGGGCGAAGCGCGTTCCGACCTCTGGCAGTACATGGAATTCTCCAAGCGCTTCAAGGTCGAGGAAGTCTGGCCGGCCGACCTGCTGGCCAAGGCGCCCGATCTCAAGGGCAAGACCCTGTACGACGTGCTGTATGCCAATGGCCAGGTCAACAAGTTTCCCAAGGAAGAGTTGGCGAAGGTCAATGCCCACGCCTGGGCGGGCTACACCAACGACGAATCAGAGGCGTTTGGCTACTACGTGCAGAAGGGCCTGTTCGAGGAATATGCCGCCTTCGGTCGTGGTCACGCCCACGATCTGGCCCCGTTCGATACCTATCACAAGGTACGCGGCATGCGCTGGCCGGTGGTGGATGGCAAGGAAACCCTGTGGCGCTTCCGCGAGGGCTACGACCCGTATGTGAAGAAGGGCGAGGGCGTCAGGTTCTACGGCTATCCCGACGGCAAGGCCAAGATATTTGCGCTGCCCTACCAGCCCGCGGCCGAAATGCCGGACAAGGATTTCGACTTGTGGCTGTGTACCGGCCGTGTGCTGGAACACTGGCACACCGGTTCGATGACGCGCCGCGCGCCGGAGCTTTACAAGGCCTTCCCCGATGCGGTGGTATGGATGCATCCGAAGGACGCCGAGAAGCGCGGTTTGAAGCGCAACGATGTGGTCAAGGTCTCGACGCGCCGTGGTGAAATCGAACTGCGAGTCGACACCAAAGGCCGCAACAAACCGCCGGAAGGTCTGA
Source organism: uncultured Sulfuritalea sp. (assembly GCA_964397005.1). Lineage (GTDB taxonomy): Bacteria > Pseudomonadota > Gammaproteobacteria > Burkholderiales > Rhodocyclaceae > Sulfuritalea. The sequence continues at coordinate 11,420 of CAYNGV010000036.1, forward strand.
TCTTCATTCCTTTCTTCGACGAGCATCGCCTGGTCAACAAGCTCACCCTGGATGCCACCTGTCCGATTTCGAAGGAAACGGACTTCAAGAAGTGCGCCGCCAAGGTGGTCAAGGCCTGATCGAACATGCATGGAGTCGCGGAGGGCGCGAGAAACTTGCGCTCTCCGTCCAGCGATCATGGACAACGAGAACACGCCGAGTGCCGCGGCCCGTCGCCAGTTCCTCGCCGATACCGCGCGCATGGCTTGCGGCGTCGGCCTGCTGGGGCTTGGGGTCGGGCTGTATGCGCGACATGCCAAGGCACTGCCGCCGGCCGCGATCCGGCCGCCCGGCGCCTTGCCGGAAACCGACTTCTCCGCGGCCTGCATTCGCTGCGGGATGTGCGTGCGCGATTGTCCCTACAACATCCTGCATCTGGCCAAACCCGAAGAGCCGATGTCCACCGGCACGCCTTACTTCGTCGCGCGTCAGCTGCCCTGCGAGATGTGCGAGGACATTCCGTGCGTGAAGGCCTGTCCCACCGGAGCACTGGATCATTCACTGAAGGACATCAACAAGTCGAAGATGGGTCTGGCGGTGCTGGTCGACCACGAAACCTGTCTGAATTTCCTCGGCTTGCGCTGCGACATCTGCTACCGCGTCTGTCCGGTGATCGACAAGGCGATCACGCTCGATCCGCAAACCAACGCGCGCACCGGCAAGCACACGTTGTTCATTCCGGTGGTGCATTCGGAGCACTGCACCGGTTGCGGCAAATGCGAAAAGGCCTGTCCCACCGAGGTCGCCTCGATCAAGGTGTTCCCGCTCTACATGGCCAAGGGCCAACTGAGTTCGCACTACCGCCTGGGCTGGGTGGAAAAGGAAAAGGCCGGTGGCAGCCTGGTGGCACCGGATGTCGAACATCAGTACAACATGCCCGAGGGCATGAAGTATGAGAGCGGCAAGGGACTGTCGCCAAGCACTCCGCCCGATGCGCCGCCGGGCACTGCGCCCGGCAGCACGTCCGGCTTGCCCAAGGCCTTTCAGGGAGGCAAGCTGTGAGCGCCGCGCCCTTCCAGCGTCCCGGCGCCGAAGCCATTGCCGCGAAGGGTTGGCTGGCCGCGCACAAGTGGCTGATCCTGCGCCGCAGCAGCCAGATCGGCATCCTGCTGCTGTTTCTGGTCGGCCCCTGGTTTGGTATCTGGATCGTCAAGGGCAATCTGAATTTCAGCTACACGCTCAACTTCCTGCCGCTGACCGATCCCTATGTCATCCTCCAGTCGTTGCTGGCGCGGCAAGTGCCGGAGAAGCTGGCGCTGACCGGCGTGCTCATCGTGCTGCTGTTGTACCTGCTGGTCGGCGGCCGCAGCTATTGTTCCTGGGTCTGTCCGGTCAATCTCCTGACGGATTTCGCCTACTGGCTCCGCGTGCGGCTCGGCCTCAAGGGCAGCGCGCACATCGGCCGGCCGACGCGCTACTGGATGTTGGGCATGACGCTGGTGATGGCCCTTGCCACCGGCAGCATTGCCTGGGAAATGGTCAATCCGGTGTCGATGATGCATCGTGGATTGATCTTCGGTCTCGGTCTGGCCTGGGCGGTGTTGCTCGCCGTGTTCCTCTTCGACCTGTTCGTCATGCGCCATGGCTGGTGCGGCCATCTGTGTCCGGTCGGAGCGTTCTACAGCCTGATCGGCAAGTTCTCGCTGGCACGCATCAAGCTGCCGGCGCGCGACGCCTGCAACGACTGCATGGATTGTTTTGCTGTCTGTCCCGAACCACAGGTCATCCGGCCGGCACTGAAGGCCATCGGCGGTACGCCGCCACTGATTCTGGAAGCCAACTGCACCAATTGCGGTCGCTGCATCGATGTCTGCTCGAAGGACGTTTTTGCCTTCGGCACCCGTTTCAATACGCCTGTCGTAACCGTAACCGGCGCCCCGCAAGCGGCGTCGAAATGATCAACCGTCCATCTCGTCTGGGGAGTCCATCATGAAGAAAACCGTCACCATCCTTCTGGCATCGTTGCTGACCGTCATTGTTGGTTGCGCCAGCTACGAGCCGCTGGTTTCGATGCGCGGCGCGGATGTCGCCGCGCCCGACAAGGCGCCCGCACCGGCCAAATACCTGGGTGCGCGGCCCGGCACACAGCCGACGGTGGCACGCACCTACGCCCAGCAGCCGCCGGTGATCCCGCATGCGACGGATAATTTCGACGAGGTGACGCTCGCCGAAAACCAGTGCCTGGATTGCCATGGTGCGGCCAATTACGTGAAGAAGAACTCGCCGAAGATGGGCGACAGCCATTTCGTCGCCGCGACCAAGGCGTTCGATGCGTCGCGCCATGTCTGCACCAGCTGCCATGTGCCGCAGGTCGATGCGCCGGCCCTGGTCGAAAACCGTTTCATCGGCAACATCAAGTAGGAAGCGGCTTCGCCCGGCGACGCGATTGCCGCGCCGGGCGTCACGCCAGACTGATTGCTGCTGCCGGGCAGGGCGCCACGCAGGCGCCGCAGCCCGTGCATGAACCGGTATCAACCTCGGCCACCGGCGGTCCGCCAAGGCGCGGACTGAAGCGGATGGCAGCCACCGGGCAGGGATCGCCGCAAACCCGACACTCCACGCCTTTTTTCGCCAGGCAATTTTCGGCGATCCGGGCCTTGATCGGCCACGGTCCGTCCGGGCATGCGTCACGGCGCAAGGCACCATCCTTGCAGGCGGTCGCGCAGGCGCCGCAGAAGGTGCATTCGCCGCGCTTGAAATCCACCTCCGGATAACCGCGCACGACGACGATGATTCGCGTCGGGCAGACCGCAACGCAGTCGCCGCAGCGTGAACAGGCAGTTAGGAAAGCTTCCTCGGCCAGCGCCCAGGGCGGGCGCTGCGGTGCGAGGCGGGCCTTGAAATCCCCCCGCATGAATTGTCGGCGACTGACCATGCCCCGATTTTGCCTGTCCATCACCCGCTCCGGGGAATATTCGTTGACGCATATATTCGCGAAGGCGTATATTCTGCACATGGATGCTCAACCCGTATTCGATGCCCTTGCCGACGCCACGCGCCGCCGCATTCTTGCCCTGCTGGTGCATCAGGGCGAACTGTGCGTCTGCGAACTCACCGCCGCGCTCGATGACATCCAGCCGAAGATTTCACGCCATCTCGGCGTTCTCAAGGATGCCGGCATGGTGCTGCCGCGCCGCGAAGGCACATGGATGTTCTATCGCCTGGCGGAGCCGCTGCCGGCATGGACCGCGTTTCTGCTCGATGCCCTGGCGGCCGGTGCCGTGGCGGAACTCAAGGCCGACCTCAAGCGCTTGAAAGCCATGGCCGGCCGCCCCGAGCGCTGCGTCGCGTGAGCCCGTCATGACCGCCCTGACCGACAGCAACACCACGCCGCGTCGCCCGCCCTGGGGCTGGCTGGTGCTCGGCGTTGCGGCGTGGATCGCCGCCTATGCCAGCCTGATTCCCTTTGCCGACAGCGCGATTGCCGCGCTGGGCCTGACGCGCCAGACACACTTGGGTGAAGCCGTGCATTTCTTTTTCTACGACACGCCCAAGGTGCTGTTGCTGCTCACCGGCATCGTTTTCCTGATGGGCGTGGTGCATACCTTCGTCTCGCCCGAACGCACGCGGGCGATGCTCTCCGGCCGGCGGCTCGGCGTCGGCAATGTGATGGCGGCCAGCCTCGGCATCGTCACGCCCTTCTGCTCCTGCTCGGCGGTGCCGCTGTTCATCGGCTTTCTCTCGGCCGGCGTGCCGCTCGGCGTGACCTTCTCGTTCCTGATTTCAGCGCCGATGGTGAATGAAGTGGCGCTGGCGCTGCTGTTCGCCATGTTCGGCTGGAAAGTCGCCGGTCTTTACCTGGCGCTGGGCCTCACTGTGGCGATCGTGGCCGGCATGGTGATCGGCAAGCTCGGCATGGAGAGGCATCTCGAAGACTGGGTGCGCGAGATGCAGTCGAACCAGTCGGCGGAATATGCGGGTGAAACCATGCACTGGGCCGAACGCATCGATGCCGGCATCAGTCATGTCAAGGATATCGTCGGCAAGGTGTGGCCTTACATCCTCGCCGGCATCGGCCTGGGCGCCGTCATCCACGGCTACGTGCCGCAGGATTTCATGGCCTCGATCATGGGCAGGGACGCCCCCTGGTGGTCGCTGCCGGCCGCCGTAGCGATCGGCGTGCCGATGTACACCAACGCCGCCGGCATCATCCCGATCGTCGAGGCGCTGATCGGCAAGGGCGCCGCGCTGGGCACCGTGCTGGCCTTCATGATGAGCGTGATTGCCCTGTCGCTGCCGGAAATGATCATCCTGCGCAAAGTGCTCAAGGTCCCGCTGATCGCCACCTTCGCCGGTGTCGTCGCCTGCGGCATTCTGGTTGTCGGCCTTGTCTTCAACACCGTTCTGTAAGGAGTTTTTTCATGGCTGATTCCCCCTTGCATCCTTCCATCGTGGCGATGGTCTCGCTCGCCGCCAACATCGCCGCCAATCACCCGAAGAACGGCCTGTGCCAGTTGGAGCGCCTGCGCGGCTTCGGCATTGCCGAAGACCAGATCGACATGGTGGTCGACATCGCGCGTCACATCCGCGACGAGGCCGGACAGATGCAGGACGCTGCCTTCGACGGGGAAGCGAAGCTCGCCGTTGCCGTATCGCCATCCGCTACGGCGAGGAGAGCGTCTCTTGCTCGACCGCCTTGTAGCGCAGTTGTTCCATCAGCGCCGAGTTTTTCCCCCGAATCCGCCAAGGCTTCCTGTTGCACGCCGACCGCCAAGGGCAATGCCTGCTGCTGACATCCGGAGTTATCAATGAAAAATATCAAGGTGCTTGGCACCGGCTGTGCCAACTGCAAGAACACACTGCTGCTGATCGAGGAAGTCGCGCGGGCCAAAGGCGCCGAAGTCAAGCTGGAAAAAGTGGAGGACCTGCAACAGATCATGCGTTTCGGGGTGATGAGCACCCCGGGCGTGGTGATCGACGGCAAGGTGGTGCATGCCGGCGGCGTGCCGGCGCGGGCCAAGGTCGACAGCTGGTTTTGAGGCTTGTCACAAATCCTCACAATCGAGGCGTTGAATATCCGGTAAATCAGCCTATGCTAATATTACCTTCGAGTAGAAACTGATCGAGGGACTTCACTCAACCGAAAGGAAATCAAAATGAAACTTACACACATTGCGCTGCTGGCATTCCTTGGCGCATCGCTTGCGACGCCGGTTTTCTCGCAGCCCGCCAGCGGGCAGGGCATGGGTCCCGGTTCGGGCATGGGTCCGGGCCAGGGTATGGGCCCCGGCGCAGGCATGGGTCCGGGTCAAGGCATGGGTCCG
>CAYNGV010000037.1:0-6444 GCA_964397005.1 uncultured Sulfuritalea sp.
CGCTCGACCAGGTCCGGGTTGGAGATGAAGGGCTTGCCGATGGCGATCAGGTCGGCGTGGCCGCGCGCCAGAATCGCTTCGCATGCGGCGGGTGTCTTGAAGCCGCCGCATGCGATCAGCGCACCGTGGAAGGCGTCGCGCAGCGCCGGCATCATCGAGTGGGTGGCGTCGTGAATCCAGTCGACGGTCTGGCAGTAGATATGCAGAAAGCCTATGCCGCGCTGATTCAGCTCGCGCGCCAGCCACGGATAGGTCTTCAGCGGATCAGGGTCGGCGACCATGCCGTTGCCCAGTCCATAGGGCGACTGGCGCACGGCAATGCGCTCCGGCCCGACTTCCGCCGCCACCGCATCGACCACCTCCAGTAGCAGGCGGTAGCGATTGGCCAGTGTTCCGCCGTAAGCGTCGTTGCGATTATTCACCGCCGGACAGCGAAACTGATCGAGCAGATAGCCGTTGGCGCCGTGAATCTCGACGCCATCGAAGCCGGCCTGCATGGCAAGTTTCGCGGCATGGGCGAACTCGCCGACGACACCGCGGATTTCCTGAAGGCTCAAGGCTTCCGGCAGGCCACAGTCGGTGGGTACCGGTTTGCCGTCGGGGCCGGGAACCATGGTTTGCGTGGCCGCCGGTTTGATCGACGCGCCCGCCGGGGCACTGCCATCGGCATGCAGCGCGGCATGCGCGACGCGGCCGCAATGCCAGATCTGGGCGAACATCTTGCCACCCGCGGCATGCACGGCGTCGGTAACCGGTTTCCAGCCCGCCGCCTGCGCTTCGTTCCACAGCGCCGGTGTGTTGAGGTAGCCGCGTGCACGATCCGAGACCGGCACGCCTTCGGAGATGATCAGGCCGGCGCCGGCGCGCTGGCGGTAGTACTCGACGATCAGTGCGTTGGGCACGGCGTCGCGATGGTCGGCGCGGCAACGGGTCATGGGCGCCATGGCGATGCGGTTGGCAAGCTCAAGGCTTGAGTTGGAGTAGGGATCGAAGAGCATTGGAATATTCTGGAATTGGGCAAAGAACTGATTTTACCCAAGTGGCCGGCCACGTCTCAGCGTACCCGTGTCGGAGACCGTATCCATTCAGATAGAATTTGACGCGTACTCCTACCGGTTGGTTATTGTGTCGCGCCTTCCCGCTTTCTTCTTGCTGCTGTGCTGTTGGGCCGGCCATGTCGGCACCACGCTGGCTGCCGTGCGGCTGGCGCCGGGTGTCGCATCGGTCGCCCTTGCCGCGGAAGTGTCCGTGCTGGAAGACCCGGGCGGGCGCTTGTCACTCGCCGAGGTTCAGGGCCGCGGCGCCGAGTTTCGGCCCTCCGGACTGGCCGGCGATGCCGCGATCAACTTTGGCTACTCTTCTTCTGCCTGGTGGCTGCGTTTTGAAATCGAGGCAAGCCCCGCCGTGTCCCGCAACTGGATGCTGGAAGTGGCTTTTCCGACGCTGGATCGGGTGGACTACTTCGGTCCAGGTGGCGAGCACCTGAGTGCCGGCGACCAGCTGCTTTTCGCCGCGCGGCCGGTGCTGCATCGCAACTTCGTGTTTCCCTTGCGCCTGGGCGAGACAGGTGCAGGCACGGTTTGGCTGCGCGTCGTTTCCGAAGGCACGCTGACGGTTCCGCTGCGTCTGTGGCAAGCCGAGACCTTCTGGCAGGAATCGCATGCCGGTTATGCCGTGCTGTCGGTCTATTTCGGCATGTTGCTGGCACTTGCCCTCTACAACCTGCTCTTGTGGTTTTCGCTGCGCGATCACAACTACCTCACCTATGTCCTGTTCGCCGGCAGCATGGCCGTGGGGCAACTGTCCCTCAACGGCTTGGGCACCGAGTTCTTCTGGCCGGCCTGGCCGACATGGGGCAACCTCGCCTTCAGCAGCGGTTTTGCCACAGCAGGTTTGTTCGGCGCTTTGTTTACCCGCGGCTTCCTCGAGACGCGGCGCAACGCGCCACGGCTGGATGGCGCCATCATCGGACTTGCCGCGCTGTTCGCGCTGTGCATGGTGGCACCACTGGTCGCACCCTACCGCCTGGCGGCAATTCTGACTTCGCTGACAGGCGTCACGTTCTCCCTGGTGGCGGTGATGGCCGGTTTGCGTTGCTGGCGCAAGGGCCAGCCCGGCGCGCGCATCTTTCTGCTGGCGTGGACACTGCTGCTGCTGGGTGTCGCCGTGGCCGGCCTGCGCAACATGAACCTGCTGCCGACCACGTTCTTCAGTTTCTATGCCATGCAGATAGGCTCGGCGCTGGAAATGCTGCTGCTTTCATTTGCCCTGGCCGATCGGATCAATGGCCTGCGACGCGAGAAGGATACGGCTCAGGGCGAGGCGATTGCCGTCAAGCAGCAACTGGTGGGAGCGCTGCAACGCTCCGAGGCGAGCCTCGAGCGACGCGTCGCCGCGCGCACGGAGGAACTGGAAGCGGCCAACGCGCGTCTGCGCGAAAACGAGCGCCAGCTGCAGGCTCTGGCCCATACCGACAGCCTGACGGGCCTGGCCAATCGGTTGCTGCTCGATGCCCGGTTGCTGCAATCCATGCAGCATGCGCGACGCACCCGCGGGCAGATGGCGGTGCTGCTGGTCGACCTCGATCATTTCAAGCCGATCAATGATGGCTACGGCCATGCCATCGGCGACGAGGTATTGCGCGGCATGGCGGATCGCCTCCGGGCGACGGTGCGCGAGGTCGACACGGTGGCCCGGCTGGGCGGCGATGAATTCGTGATCGTGCTGACCGGTATCGGCAGCGGCGCCGATGCCGAGCGCCTGGCGGAGAAGGTTGTTGCCAGCCTGGGCGAACCGATGCGCGTACTTGGCTTGCCGCTGGAGATTGGCGCCAGCATCGGCATAGCACTGTTCTCCAGCGGCGATCTGTCACCCGCTGAACTGATGCGCCACGCTGAGCAGGCGATGTATGCGGCGAAGGATGCCGGGCGCAAATGCTATCGGGTGTTTGCCGGCTAGCGCCGGCGGCAAGCAGCGTCAGGAGAGGCGGGCAAACGCCTCAATCACGTCCGGGGGGGCCTGTACCAGTTCGATCAGAACCCCTTCTCCGGCAATCGGGAACTGCTCGTTGGCTTTTGGATGCAGGAAGGTGATGTCGTAGCCGGCGGCGCCCTTGCGGATGCCGCCCGGCGCGAAACGCACCCCCTGCGCCGTGAGCCAGTCCACGGCGGCCGGCAGGTCATCAATCCAGAGCCCGACGTGATTCAGCGGCGTTTCATGCACCGCAGGTTTTCTTGCCGGATCGAGCGGTTGCATCAGATCGACTTCCACCTTGAACGGGCCGCTGCCCATGGCGGTGATGTCCTCGTCCACGTTTTCGCGCTCGCTGACGAAATTACCGGTTACGGCAAGGCCGAACATGTCGATCCAGAGCGTTTTCAGGCGATCCTTGGAAGGGCCGCCGATGGCGATCTGCTGAATGCCGAGCACTTTGAAGGGGCGTACGGCGCGGGGCGGCGTCATGGTGAATCCTGTCGGGGAAAGCTCAATTCTACTTTTCGATGCATTCACGTATGCAGGCCAGCAGTTCTTCTTCGTCGTAGGGCTTGCCCAGGTAATGATTGACGCCGATTTCCTTCGCATGCTGGCGATGCTTGTCGGCCGTGCGCGAGGTGATCATGATGATCGGAATATGCCTCAGGCGATTGTCGGCGCGGATATTGCGCGCCAGATCGAAGCCGTCCATGCGCGGCATTTCGATGTCCAGCAGCATGACATCGGGGATGACGTCGCCCAATTGTTCCAGCGCATCCACGCCGTCCTTGGCTGTCAGCACGTGATAGCCATGGCGGGCAAGCAGGCGCCCGGCGATCTTGCGCACGGTGAGCGAATCGTCGACCACCATCACGGCGGCTGCGGTAGCGGCGGCGGCGGCAGCAGCCGAAGCAATGATCTGGGTTTCGGTCGGGGCCACCACCTCCGGCAGCGGGGCGCTGGCGCGTTCCATGGCACGCCCTGCCAGTCCGACCGGGTTGAGAATCAGGGCGACCTCGCCGTTGCCGAGGACGGTTGCGCCCGCGAGACCCGGCACCCGTGCCAGTTGCGGCCCGACCGCCTTGACCACGATTTCCTGATTGCCGGTCAGGCTGTCGACTTCCAGCGCGACGCGCTCGGTCCCGCCCTTGACCAACAGGATCCAGTGCCGTCGCGCCGGTGGCGGAGTCGCGTTGCGTTCACCCAGCAGCACCGGAAGGTAGTGGTAGGGATAGCGATTTCCCAGCCACTCGGTACTGCCCGTACTGCGTATCTGTACGGCAGAGTCGGGCTTGTGGGCCGTTGCCTGCTCGATCATCGATGACGGAATGGCGTAGATCCGGTTGCCGGCAGTGACCAGTACCGCCTGGGTTACGGCCAGCGTCAGCGGCAGGTAGATGCGGAAGGTTGAGCCCTGTCCGGTGACGGTGGTGACTTCGATGCGGCCGCCGAGACTTGCAGTTTCGCTTTTCACCACGTCCATGCCAACGCCTCGTCCGGAGAGCGCCGTGAGTTCGGTAGCGGTGGAGAAGCCGGGCTGGAAGATGAGTTGCGTCAGGGTTGCTTCGTCGGTTTCCGCGTCCGCTGCAATCAGGCCGCCATCGACAGCACGCTTGCGAATGCGCTCGAAGTTGAGGCCGGCGCCATCGTCGGCGATGGACACCACGATTTCGTTGCCCTCTTGCGCCAGCGACATCGAAATCTGGCCGATTGCTTCCTTGCCGGCTGCCACGCGCGCCGCGCTTTCCTCAAGGCCGTGAGCGACGCTGTTGCGCAGCAGATGCTCCAGCGGGCCGGCCATTTTGTCCAGCACCGAGCGGTCAAGTTCGGTCTGGCCGTGACGGATGTCGAGGTTGGCGCGCTTTCCGGAATCCTTCGCCGCCTGGCGCACCACGCGATGCAGGCGCTCGGCCAGGCTTTCAAAGGGCACCATGCGCACGCCCATCATGCGTTGCGACAGTTCGCGCGAGAGGCGCGCCTGCGCGGCCACGGCGGCATTGGCGTGGTCGAGATTGCGCAGCAGGTTTTGCTGGACGGTGGCAACGTCGTTCACGCTTTCGGCCATCATCCGCGTCACTTCCTGGAAACGGGTGAAGCGGTCGAACTCGAGCGGATCGAATTCCTGCGAGCGTTCGCTTGCCAGGGTTTGCTGCGATTGCATCTGCGACTCGGACTGGATTTCCACTTCGCGCAGTTGCTTGCGCAGGCGAATCACGTTTTCCGTCAGTTCAAGCAGCGAGGCCTTGAGCGCCAGCATTTCGCCCTCGATGCGGCCGCGCGCGATGGCAACTTCACCGGCCTCGTTGACCAGTTGGTCGACCAGGTCGGCACGCACGCGCAGATGCACCTGCGGCGCGGGAACGAAGGCGGCGGCAGCCGGTTGTGCCGGGCCCGGGGCATGGACGGTCGCCGCGGCCGCCTGCTGTTCGGGGTATGGCAGTTCGGTCTTCGCGGCTTCGACAACGACAACGGCGACAGCGTCCGCAGCGGGATGTCCGGGTTCCTCTGCTTCCGGCAGGGCCGCGTCGGGATTGCGCAGATGCTCGATCAGCATCGCGGTGCGGTCGTAGGAGGTTTCCAGGCCGTCGATGGTGGCCGGCTGTACCGACTTCATGGCGGTCGCCTGCTCGATGCGATCTTCCATGGAATGCAACAGCTCGCCGCAACCCATGGCGCCGGCCATTCGCGCGCTGCCCTTGAGGGTGTGCAATGCGCGCTGCAGCGTGCGCGAGATCTCGACGTCGGTCGGGGCGGCACGCCAGTCGCGCAGTGCCTCGCCGATCTCGCGCATCAGATCGACGCTCTCTTCGAGGAAGAGCGGCAATATTTGCGCGTCGATCTCGTCTTCAATTCGTGCCGCCCGGCGCTCGGCCGCGGTCAGGGTGATTTCCGGCACATCCGGTGCGACGGGTTCTTCGCCGGCCGGTTCGACGAAGGCCTCGGCCGCGGGTTCGAAAGAGGTGATGGTGGCCGGCGTCATCGCATTGAGTTCAGCGGCGAGAGCGGCTTCTTCGCCGGGCATGCGACGCTCGGCAACGGCACCCAGCATTCCTTCGAGGGCGCCGGCGCAGCGGGCGAAAACAAAGCGCTGGGCGTCGCTGGGCGTCGCGTCGACCAGCGACAAACGCACCAGCGCATCTTCCAGCGCCCGGGCGAGGCTTGAAATCGGCATCATGCCCGTGGCGGCGGAAATGCTGGCCGTCGTATGTGCGGCACGGATGACTTCGTTGTCCGGGACTGCTTCAAGGCCAAGATTGGCTTGCAGCGTTGCAATGTGTTCGCGAGTCTCGTCGAGATAGAGGTTGTAGAGCGTGGGCGCCACTTCCACGTCGCCGACGCGGACCGGCGGGGGCGATGGGAAGGAGACGACCTCGGCCGAAGGCTGGGGTTCTGCAGCCTCTTCGGGGATGATTTCTTCCGGGGTGACTTCCTCCGGGGTGACTTCCTCCGGGGTGACTTCCTCCGGGGTGA
>CAYNGV010000037.1:6544-16355 GCA_964397005.1 uncultured Sulfuritalea sp.
TGACTTCCTCCGGGGTGACTTCCTCCGGGGTGACTTCCTCCGGGGTGACTTCCTCGAAAGTCGGCGCTGGCGCTACGGCGGTTTCCGCCTCGGCGTCTTCGGCGCCCCCGAGAACCTTGCAGCGCTGAACCAGTTCGGCGACATCGAAATGGGTGCTGCCACCGGCCTCGAGCTGCGCCACCCAGGCCTTGAAGACTTCGGCGGCCAGTCCCAGCATGTCCAGCAGTGCGGGCGTCGCGGCGCGCACTTCATGCAGCCAGCCGTTCATGACCTGTTCCACCGCCCAGGCGGCTTCGCCCAGATCGGTCAGGCCCACCATGCGACCGCTGCCCTTCAGGGTATGGAAGCTGCGACGCAGCGTGACGAGCGAGGCCTGGTCGTTTGGCGCGGCATGCACCAGCGGCAGATGCTGGTTGATGGTCGCCAGCACTTCGTTGGCTTCTTCGAGGAATATGGAGAGCAGTTCCGCGTCGAGCTCTTCTTCGCTGGCGTCCACCAGTCGCGAGGCTTCGGCGGACGGCGCCGGAGTTTCGATGGGCGCGGTTGGCGTGGGTGCAATAATTGGCGGGACTTCGATCGCCTCGACCTCGAAGTCCGGCAATGCTTCTTCGGACGTCGCGGCTTCGGCAGCCAACTCGTCGATCGGCGCGGCCGGGGCTGGCGCCAAAAATGCCGGTGCAATTGTCTCGGCCTCTTCGTGCACGGCATGCGCGGCGGGCGGCGGCTCAAGAATGGCGTCGATGTCGGCTGCGCCACCTTGCAACTGCGTGACAAAAAAGCCCAGCGCCGAAAGCTTCTTCGCCACGTCTTCGAAATCGCCGGCTTGCGGCGCGAATCCGGGTTCGGCGAAATGCTCGATGGCTACTGCACATTCGCCGAGTATGGTGTTGGCGCGGTCCTGACCGAGTACCATCAGCGCGCCCTGTATCTGGCGAATCGGCTGTTTCAGTGCGGCCAGAGTGGCTTGGCGCGAGGTGTCACGGAAGAAGGCGTCCAGCGTTTGTTCAATGGCGCCGAGATTGGAACGGATTTCGCGTGCCACCGATTCCAGCAGCAAGCGTTCCTGGGCACGCCGGGACATGGCATCGAGGTGCGGCAGTTCCAGTGTTCCGAGTTCTTCGCCACGGCCCAGCGCGGCGAGACGCGTGACGATGGTTTCCGCCGAGTGCGCGAAGTCCGCGTCGAGCGACTGGAAGTTTTCCAGGGCAGATTCGGCGAGCAGGAGTGCGGTGGCCATCTCCAGTGCCATGACCTCGTTGTGGCGTGTCGGATCGCGGCGCAGCTGGTCAGTCTGTTCGAGAACCGCTGCAGTCAGCCGCATGTAGCCGGGCTGGCCGGTGGCGGCGCCCTCTTCGGCAATCTTCGCCACGCGTTCGTGGAAAGGCGGCAGTGCGGCGGCGGTACCCGCGCACAGGCGGTTCCAGTCATCCTTTGCGGCGGCCAGCAATTCACGCAAACGACGAATGTGCGGCAGCAGCCGTTCGGTTTCGGATGGCGTTGCGGTGGGCACCATGCCGTCCAGGCGATAGGCGGCACGCACGATGGCCAGTGCTTCGCCGCCCGACGTGGCGCAGGCCGCCTGGTAAAGCGCTTCGCGCAACAGCGTCTCGTCTGCTGCGGCCTTGCCGTCGATGAGCTTCTTGATCTGCGCCCCAAGGCGCATGGCAAATCGCTTGGCTTCCGGCAGATCGGCCAGTCCGTTTGCGGCGAGTGCATCGAGCACGCCCAGCGCGACCCACCAGTAGGCGCGGGCGGCGGGGGTGGCGCGCGTCATTTCGATCATGGCCACCGAGACTTTCATCTCGGCGATGCCCTTGGGATCATTCTTGATCCACTTCAGCAGGCCGCGTTCAAAGCCCAGGCGCGCGGCCTTGAGTCGCGCCGCGAGAGCCTCCGGGGTCAGCGGCGAGGGTTCTTTTTCGCGCTTCGGCGGGCGCTGGGTGAGATCGGGGAAAAACAGTTCGGCCGGCCCCGGAGCCGGCAGGCCGCGCGCCACCACCATCGCGCGGTAGGGGAGAAACAGCCGCAGCGGCTGGTTCGGGTGGCCTGCCATCAGGTCGTCGAGATAGCCGCGCAACGCTGCAAAGCCGCCTTGCGCCGCTGCAATTGCGGCACCGACATCCTGGGTTGCGTCTTCGCCCAGCGTTGCCAGCAGTTGCTCGATCGCGTCGGCGAATTCCGTAATTCCGTCGAGGCCGACGATAGCCAGCGCGCCATGCGCCTGGTGCATGCTGGTGCGCGCCTTCTTCAGGTCATCTTCCGCGGCACCGGCTGCGTAGGCGGCGAGGCTCACCCCGGCGCGTTCCAGGGCAAGGTCGATTTCCCCCTTGACCCAGGACAGCGGTCCGATGTCGAGATCCATGCTCATGAAAAGCTATTCACCACGTCGTGGTTCATGTGTCCTCTGATCACACCTTGAAGCCCGAGACCGAGCCTTTCAGCTCGACAGCGAGTTCAGTCAGCTCGCCAATCGACACGGCGGTTTCCTGAGTGCTGGTGGTGGTTTGCCCGGTGATCTTGAGAATGCCCTGCATCGAGTCCGCCACCTGGGTGGCGATGTCGGCCTGAGCCTGCGTATCGGTCGAGATCGCTTGAATCAGGCGGGCAAGATCCTGTGACACGCTGGAGATTTCATTCAGCGCCTGACCGGCGGCGTCCGACAGCTTGGCTCCTTCGACCACGCCCTGCGTCGAGTATTCCATGGCCGCCACGGCATCGTGGGTGTCGGTCTGAATTGTCTTCACGATGGCGGCAATCTGTTTCGTTGCCTCGCCGGAGCGTTCGGCCAGTCGTTGAACTTCTTCCGCCACCACCGAGAAGCCTCGTCCGGCCTCGCCGGCGGAAGCTGCCTGAATGGCGGCGTTCAGGGCCAGCACGTTGGTCTGTTCCGTAATGTCCGAAATCAGTTCCACGATTTCGCCGATCTCCTGCGAGGATTCGCCGAGGCGTTTGATCCGCTTCGATGTTTCCTGGATCTGGGTGCGGATTTCGTTCATGCCTGCAATCGAGTTCGACACGGCCGCCGCGCCTTTCTGCGCGGCATCAAGGGAGGCGCGTGCCACGCGGGCCGACTCCAGGGCCGAGGAAGACACGGTCTTCATCGAATTGGCCATTTCCAGAACCACGGCGTTGGCGTTCTGGATCTGGTCGGACTGCACCTGGGTGGCGGCGAGCAGGTCGTTGGAGGTACTTTGCGCGGCATTCGAGGCGCGGGTTACGCGTTCGGCCGCGTCGTTGATGCGGCGTACCAGCACGGCGAGTTCTTCAACCGTGTAATTCACCGAGTCGGCAATGGCGCCTGTAATGTCCTCGGACACGGTGGCGCGGATGGTCAGGTCACCGTCGGCCAGATCCCCCATTTCGTTCATCAGACGCAGAATGGCGCCCTGCGTTGCATCTTTTGCCGTTTCCGCGATGCGGCGCTGGTGATCGGCTTCGTCGCTGCGACGAAGACCTTCGTCGTTGAAGGCCTTGACCATCAGTACCAGCATGACCAGCGCCAGCGAGCCGAAGATGGCAGCCGAGAAAGACGAGACGCCCTGTTCGGAGGCCTCCTGTTCATAGGCCTTGACCAGATTGTCCGTGTTCACGGCCATTCCGCGCCAACCGGCGATCAGGGAGGCGCTTGCCGCGCGTGCTTTCACCAGGGGCTTGAGATCGCCGGCCAGCATCGCAATGGCGGGTTGCATGGCTTTCAGGCTCTTGGCCAGTTGGGTATCGGCGGTTGCCAGTTCTTGCGCGGTGGCGATGTCTTTCACCAGTTGTGCGACCACGGCTTCGTCCAGGCCCGGCGCCCAGGCAAGCTGGGTGGATGCCCGCAGGATGCGTTCCGTCAGATGCGGCAGTTTGCCGCCGGCGGCGTCAGCGGCGGCAGCCATCGCCTTACCCTGTTCCGCGGATTCTTTGGCGAGACGGCCAATTGCCGTGAAGCGATTTTCCTGCGCCAGCAACTGGCTGATGACCTCTTCCTGCTTGGTCCAGGCGTTGCGCAAGGCGTCGAGTGCGGGTCGCGCTTCGAAGCTGGTGGCTGACACCTTGATTCCTCTGACTTCACCCCCTTCAATGAGGCCCTCGACCAGCCTGCCAAAACTGTCGCGCGCGTCGCGCAACTCGGTGAAACCTTCGGGCTGCCCCTGCAAGGCGTTCAGCGCGGACTTGGGAATCTGCTGGGTCAGCGGGGCGATCTGGCTGACGACCGACAGGTAGGTGCTGCCGCGGGTGGTCGCCTGGCCTTGCATGAAGATCGCCGCGATGGTGATCAGGAGGCTGATCAGAAAGATCGTACCGAGGATTCGGAACTGGGTCTCGATATTGAGATGGCCGATCAGTGGCAGACCTTTGCGGCGGCGGTCTTCGGCGGGCGCCTCAGCAGTAGCGGTCGCTGCGCCCGACTCCCGGGAGCGTCGGTCGAAGTTTGGCAACGAGAAGGGCAGCTTGAAGGCCATGGGTAGTCCTTTCCGGAACGCTCAGAGAGCGATATCGAGGTAGTTGGGGTCGGCCAGCAGCGCCGGGATGCGCAACTGGGTCCAAATGACATCTTGCGCGTCCGTAAAGCGACCCCCCAGCCATGGCGCGGTCTCGCCGGCGCCGGCTTTGGCTTCGCTTGCCGCATGCATCTGCAATTGCGGACGCAGCCCCAGTGCGCGACGCACCAGCAGCGCGCTGTTGATGCCATGTCGAGCACCGACAAGCAGCAGCCGCGATTGTGCGTTGATGGGTGTGGGCGCGCCACCGCGCCAGGCGGAAAAATCCACCACGCTATAGAGTACGCCGCGAATGTTGGCGATGCCGGCGAACCACGGCTTGGTCAGTGGCGCAGGTGTAAGTTGCGGCAGGGGCGACACTTCGCCCGAGTCGGCAAGGTCGATCAGCCAGTGGCTGCCGCCGGGAAGGTCGTCGGCACCCGATTCGATGCCAAGCAACGCCTGGGCGCCTTCGCCGCGCCGTGCAGACAGCAGGCGCTCGGAGAGGCCTTGCTGGAATTCGCGCAGACTGATGCGCTTGGCCATAGTCGTGGCTTAGCCCAGTGCGGCGATCTTGGCCAGCAAGGCCGGGCCATCGACCGGCTTGGTGACGTAGTCCTGGGCACCCTGCCGCATGCCCCAGACTTTGTCGGTCTCCTGATTCTTGGTGGTACAGATGATTACCGGAATGTCCTTGGTCGCATCGTCCCTCGACAGCGCCCGGGTGGCCTGAAAACCGTTGGTGCCCGGCATCACCACATCCATCAGGATGAGGTCGGGCTTGATCTGCTTGGCCCGTTCGACGCCTTCGTCTCCGCTGTCGGCGGTACTGACCTCGTAACCGCCGCTCAGCAGAAGCTGGGTCAGGAGGTGGCGCTCGGTGGGGGAATCGTCAATGATCAGAACTGTTTTGATGGGCATGATGGTCAGCTCGCAAAAAAAGAAACTACTCGGTCAGGAACGCGCAGCGTGCGCCGCCACGGTTTTAAGAAGACTGTCCTTGGTAAAAGGCTTGGTCAGATACTCGTCGGAACCCACCATGCGTCCGCGCGCTCGGTCAAAGAGGCCGTCCTTGGAAGAAAGCATGATCACCGGGGTCGCCGCGAATTTCGCGTTCTTCTTGATCAGCGCGCAGGTTTGATAGCCGTCGAGGCGCGGCATCAGGATGTCGCAGAAGACCACGTTCGGCAGGTGATCATTGATCTTCGCCAGCGCATCAAAGCCGTCTTCGGCCAGTACCACCTGGGCACCGGCCTGCAGCAGAAAGATTTCGGCAGTCTTGCGGATGGTGTTCGAATCATCGATCACCATCACCTTGATGCCGGAAAGCGGAGGTGTGTCGCTCACGTTACTCCATGCTGGATTCTGACTTCAATCGTCGCGGCCGCGGGCGGAAAAGAAAACCAGCCATAAAAATTCCGCCCTTTACGAGCGCGATTTTTCATATCCCCCCGCCGCCCCGTTCGTTGTTTTTTACCGGGGTCAAGCATTGCTACCCTCAATCATACTTAGATTTTGACCATTTCGAAGTCTTCCTTGCGCGCACCACATTTCGGGCAAGTCCAGTTGGGGGGTATGTCATCCCGGCGCGTTCCCGCGGACAGGCTTTCTTCCGGCAGACCAGTTCTTTAGTCATAGATGAATCCGCACGTCAGGCACATCCCTCTGGAGTAGGTCGGCTCGGGTTTCATGACGGGGTTTTCGGCCATGTCCGTCGTGGCTGGCGCCGGGGGACGGTATCCCTTCAGATAGAATTGCAGGATATTAACTCAAGCCGCTGACCGCTCGATACGCCCGGGACGGATCAGGATATTCATGACCGCCGCCCCTCTCGCCAACCTGTCTCCGCCCATTGTTCTGACCTTTGCCGCCGCCGATCCTACTGGTGGCGCAGGATTGCAGGCCGACATTCTGACGCTGGCCAGCCTCGGCTGCCACCCGCTTAGCGTCGTGACGGCGATTACCGTACAGGACACGGCGGGCGTCGAAGGCGTGTTGCCGATAGATGCCGAATGGGTCGCCGATCAGGCCCGCGCCCTGCTGGAGGACATGCCGGTGGCAGCGTTCAAGCTGGGCATGATGGGTAGCGTCGAGGTTATCGCGGCAATCGCCGAGGTGATTTCGGACTATCCCGATATTCCCGTGGTCCTTGATCCGGTGCTGGCTTCGGGGCGGGGCGACCAGTTTGCCGACGAGGAAATGATCGAAGCCATGATCGGCCTGCTGCTGCCGCAGACCACACTGCTGACGCCGAACAGCCTCGAGGCCCGGCGGCTTGCGCAGCAGATTGGAGAACACCACGAAGACGCGCGTCTCGAACTCGGTCTCGCCGAATGCGCTCATCGCCTGATCAATGCCGGATGCGAATACGTGCTGGTGACAGGCACCCATGAGGGAACGCCGCAGGTGGTCAATACGCTCTACGGCAGCCACGGCACGGTGCGCAGCGATCGTTGGGACCGCCTGCCCGGCAGCTATCACGGTTCGGGCTGCACGCTGGCCTCGGCGATTGCCGCGCACCTCGCCAGCGGGGCGGAGGTGGCCGAGGCGGTCATGGGTGCGCAGGAATATACGTGGCGCACACTGGCTGCCGGTTTCCGGCCCGGTATGGGACAATTCATTCCCGATCGCCTGTTCTGGTCGCGGGATGAGGATGATGAAGCAGATGAAGCCTGATTTTCCGCGCTTTTTTACGGATGCCGCCAGATGATTATCCGGGGCCTTTGCGCCGTCACCGTCGATGACCCGCTGCTGCCGCGACTATCGGCGCTGGTAAAGGCGGCGCTTGATGGGGGTGCGCCCTTTGTTCAATACCGCAACAAGATGGCATCGCGCCCCCTGCGCCGCGCCCAGGCCGCCGAGATGCTGCGCATATGCCGGGCTTCGGGCGCAAAGCTGATCATCAATGACGATGTCTGGCTGGCGGTGGAAATCGGTGCCGACGGTGCCCACCTGGGCCGCGACGATGCGCCGGGCGGCTCGCTGGCGGCCGCGCGTGATGCTTTGGGGCCTAAGCGCATCCTTGGCGTTTCCTGCTACAACGAACTTGCCCGCGGCGAAGAAGCCGCCGCCGCCGGCGCGGACTACATCGCCTTCGGCAGCATGTTTTCCTCGCGCACCAAGCCGGCGGCGGTTCGTGCGCCACTGGAACTGCTGGGCGAAGCCAGGCGTCGCTTCGGATTGCCGGTGGCCGCCATCGGCGGCATCACGCTCGACAATGCCCCCGAGGTGATTGCCGCCGGCGCGGACATGCTCGCCGTGGTCAGCGACCTGTTCGACGCGATGGACATCAAGGCGCGCGCCGAAGCCTACGGACGGCTCTTCGAGCCGCACCCTGTCGCTACAATCTGATTCCCGATCCCTGATTCCCGATCCCTGAACATGACTCGCAACGAAGAACTCTTTACCCGTGCCCAGAAAACCATCCCCGGCGGCGTCAATTCGCCGGTGCGCGCCTTCCGTTCCGTGGGCGGCGCGCCGCGCTTTTTTGCGCGTGGCGAGGGTGCCCGGGTCTGGGATGCCGACGACAAGTCGTATATCGACTACGTGGGATCCTGGGGCCCGCTGATCCTCGGCCACGCCGACGCCGACACCGTGCGCGCCGTGCAGGAAGCAGCGGCGAAAGGGCTTTCCTTCGGCGCGCCGACGGAAGGGGAGGTTGAACTGGCCGAACTGCTGGTGCGGCGCGTGCCGAGCATGGACATGGTGCGCCTGGTCTCCTCCGGCACCGAGGCCACCATGAGCGCGATTCGCCTGGCGCGCGGCTTCACCGGGCGCGACGCGATCGTCAAGTTCGAGGGCTGCTACCACGGCCACGGCGACAGCCTGCTGGTCAAGGCCGGTTCGGGCCTCTTGACCTTCGGCAATCCCTCGTCGGCCGGCGTGCCGGCCGATCTGGCGCAGCACACCCTGGTGCTCGACTACAACGACGCGCAGGGCTTGACGGACGCCTTCGCCAAGCACGGCAAGACCATCGCCTGCGTGATCGTCGAGCCAGTGGCCGGCAACATGAACCTGATCGCGCCGAAGCCGGAATTTCTTGCCGCCATGCGCGAGCTGTGCACCCAACACGGATCGGTGCTGATTTTCGACGAGGTGATGACCGGCTTTCGCGTCGGTCCGGGCTCCGCGCAGGGTTTGTACGGCATCACACCCGACCTGTCGACCTTCGGCAAAGTGGTCGGCGGCGGCATGCCGCTGGGCGCCTTCGGCGGCCGTCGCGACATCATGGAAAAGATCGCGCCGCTGGGGCCGGTGTATCAGGCCGGCACGCTCTCGGGCAATCCGCTGTCGGTCGCCGCGGGCCTCGTGACGCTGAAGAAGATCGCTGCGCCGGGCTTCTACGACGCGCTGACGGCAAAGACCAAAACCCTGGTGGATGGCCTCGCCGCCGCCGCGAAAAAACGCGGCGTGAAGTTTTCGGCGCAGTCCGTGGGCGGCATGTTCGGCGTCTATTTCGCCGCCACGCCACCCACCTCTTATGCCGAAGTGATGGCCAGTGACAAGGAAGCCTTCAACCGCTTCTTCCACGCCATGCTTGATGCCGGTTTCTACCTGGCGCCCTCGGCTTTCGAAGCGGGCTTCGTTTCGGCCGCGCACAGCGATGCCGACATTGCGGCAACGATAGCGGCGGCCGACGCGATCTTCGCGGCCGGATAAAGTCGGCGCTGGCGGTACGGCGGATTCTCATGCCGGTATTGAGTTCCACCGCTGCCTGGGCCGTGCTGCTGGTCGCCGGCCTGTGCGAGATCGGCTGGGCCATCGGCCTCAAATACACCGAAGGTTTCACCCGCCTGATCCCGAGCGCGTGGACGCTGGCCGCCATGGCAGCCTCGGTGATCCTGCTCGCCTGGTCGCTGAAGACCCTGCCGGTGGGCACCGCCTATGCGGTGTGGACAGGAGTCGGCGCCGTCGGTACGGCGATTCTCGGCATGCTGCTGTTCAACGAATCGCGCGAAGTGGCGCGGCTGGTCTGCATCGGCCTGATCGTGGCCGGCATCCTCGGCCTGAAGCTGGTGACGAAGTAGCGGCCGGGTTGGCGTCGATCAGGCCTCGCGCACGGTGCGCCGGGCGGCAAGCAGTTTCCTTGCCTTGCGGGTCTCCATCCAGCGCAGTGTGACGTAGGTGCCCCAGCCAACAAGGCCCATGGCAGCGACAAATGAGCCGTAGGCCAGCGGCCAGGAAATCCCCTGGGTCATCATCGAGAACTCCGACATGCCGCCGATGCCGGCGACGATGTTGAGCGGCACGAACACCACGCTGATGGTGGTGAGCTTGGATATCCGCTTGTTCTGGTTGATGTTGATGAAGCCGACCGTGGCGTCCATCAGGAAGTTGATCTTGCCGAA